>CAIXSY010000294.1 GCA_903922175.1 uncultured delta proteobacterium
GCTCGTGTATTTCTTAGTGAGCGTGGACGTGCTCGTGGTCGGTCCCGTCCTGAGATAAGTATACACATCAGGAGGCAGTGGTGCTATGGGACGGGACCTAAGAAGAAAGACAGTAAAGGTGATAAAACGGTATAGTGAGGCGTTGAAACGCCAAGTAGTGTTAGAGTACGAGCGCGGAGAAAGCACAGCACGGGAGTTGGTAGAGCAATACGGGATTGGGTGCGCGAGGACAATATTGCATTGGTGCCGTAGCTCCGGCGCAAGGCCGGGCGAAGGAGGAAGGCAAGGCGAAGTAGGAAGGATCTCCGAGGCTTGAATTGCAGAATAGGAGCACTAATTAAGGTGCATCAGAAAAACGCTACCTGTGGTGTTCTCGTTGGTTAAAATTGCTGTTCTTTTCGCCGCCAAGAATGTCGAGTGAATAGAGTTTTTGAGAGAGGCCTGAACACATTTCCGATATTATTATCAGGCATCGCCAGGGGTTTGTAAGTGTTACTTCTCTCTTGAGACCTTGCGGCCGTTAGTATCGGGAATGGATGCGCTTATTTTGGATAACCAGGGTCGTTCCTTTAAAGATCAGTCAACACCGTTGGTTCGATTTGTTGGAGTAAAGCGCTAACGAGGCTTCGCCTTTGGTTGATGAGAGTTGAACAGCCCGCTGAAGAGCCTATCTGCGCTCTGTCCGCCGCTATCAGAGATCTGTGGTCAGCTTTCTGCAGCCGTATTAGGTTTAGCTGCTGCCGCGCGTTCCTTCTCCCAAAGCTTAACGTACTTAAGATAGACGTAAAACGCTTCAATCCCGGCAACGAGGAGGCCACTTATTCCTTCACGATAGCCTTTGCGTATGAAATAGAACTTGATGAACCGGCCAACTGGATTAAAGAGGATCTGTGGTAGTGAGGTGCGGCGCCCCTTCTTCCACATCGTCTCGGCAGCGGTTGTGGCAAAGCTATTTAGTGATCGTATCTGGTTGGAGACATCCTCGTAGGTGTAGTGGAGGAGCTCGGCTGTTAGTCGCGCTGTTGCACCTGAGACAATGGCTTTCTCGTGCGGGTCGTCCCCCCCCCACGTGGTTACCGATCGGCGGCAGAGACGCAGTCGATATTCAGGGTACCAGCCGCCTTTACGCCAGAATTTGCCGAGGTAGTAGACGACGCGCAGGATGTAGTAACCATTGAGCGCGTTCGGAGAGGCCATAACGGCTAGGATCTGATCGCGCAGTTCGGGAGTAACAACCTCGTCGGCGTCGATATTTAAGGCCCACTCCCCATGGCACTGTGAGAGGCCAAAGCTCTTTTGAGCCACAAAGCCTGGCCAGGGGCGCTGGATTACGTTGGCGGTATACTCGCGGCAGATCTCAATGGTGCTGTCGGTGGACCCGGAATCGATGACCACAATCTCGTTGCACCACTTGAGTGACTCAAGGCAGCGGCGAATGTGCTTCTCTTCGTTTACGCAAACGATAAAAGCGGAGATGGTGGAGGTACTTTGGCTGGTTGTCATGGTTCTACCCGTGCGCGGGAAAACGCTTGTAGTCCGAGGCCTGTGTCGCTAGCCATGATACCTGAAAGATTCGCCTAGTCGAGGGGTTATGGTGCGTTGACGTGGAAATAGTGGTTTAGTACTATCGGGTCCTAACCATTGGGAATCCCCTCATTTGTTGTTTTACTGATCTTGTTCTGCTGAGGGTTGACCGTCGCGTTCGGTGTGGCAATAGCAATATAGGAAATGGGGTTTAACGCCTGTCGGCAAGCGTTTGAGTCCTTACTTCTCTAAGGTTCTAACTATGAACATACTCGGAATATCAGCCTTCTATCACGACAGTGCTGCTTGTCTCGTGCAAGACGGTAAGATCACGGCGGCCGCTCAGGAGGAGCGCTTTACCCGTAAGAAGCATGATCCCGAATTCCCGCGTAATGCTGCGCAGTACTGTTTGAAGTCTCATAAGCTCGAGCCAAAAGACATCGATTACGTCGTTTTCTATGATAAGCCTTTGCTGAAATTCGAGCGCCTGCTCAATACCTATCTGACTACCTCGCCGCAGGGGTTTACTTCGTACGCCAAATCGCTGCCATTGTGGCTAAAGCAGAAGCTCTGGATTCCAGACACTATCAAAAAAGAGCTAAATTACGAAGGTGAGATCCTCTTCACCGAGCATCATCAGAGTCACGCTGGAAGCGCTTTTTATCCGTCGCCATTTGAAGAGGCGGCGATTTTGACGATTGATGGGGTGGGGGAGTGGACGACGAACAGCCTCGGTATTGGCAAGGGCAATAATTTCAAGATCATCAAGGAGATTTCGTTCCCTCATTCGTTAGGTCTGCTCTATTCGGCATTTACATATTTCACCGGTTTTAAAGTAAATTCAGGTGAGTATAAGGTGATGGGGCTTGCTCCCTACGGCACTCCAAAGTACGTGCAGCAGATCTACGATCACCTCCTCGATCTCAAGGAAGATGGGTCGTTTCGTCTGAACCTCAAGTACTTCAACTATATGGCCGGATTAACCATGACCGGTGATGAGTTTGATACCCTTTTCGATGGCCCGCGCCGAACCCCGGAGTCGCCATTAACCCAACGTGAGATGGATCTAGCACGTTCGGTGCAGGAGGTAATTGAAGAGTGCATGCTGCGTCAGGCGCGCTTCCTGCATAAGGAATCTGGAAGTCAGAATCTGTGTCTGGCTGGTGGTGTGGCGCTCAACTGCGTCGGCAATGGACGTGTGTTGCGTGAAGGACCGTTCAATAATATCTGGATTCAGCCCGCTGCCGGAGATGCCGGTGGCGCGCTCGGCGCGGCGCTCTGTGTTTGGTACGGCTATCTAAATAAGCCGCGTACGGTTGATGGTAAGCATGACTCGCAGCAGCAGTCGCTGCTCGGGATTGAATTCACGAACGACGATGTACGCACCGAATTGGCGCAAAATGGGGTAGTTTTTCGCGAGATCTCCGATCGCGAGCTATTTCCGGCGGTGGCCGACCTCCTTGCCCAGGAAAAGATCGTCGGCTGGTGCCAAGGGCGCATGGAATTTGGGCCACGGGCTCTCGGTGGGCGCAGCATTCTCGGCGATCCGCGATCGCGTGAGATGCAGTCCAAGATGAATCTGAAGATTAAATTCCGCGAATCGTTCCGTCCGTTTGCTCCGGCAGTTATGCGCGAGCACGTAGCCGATTATTTCGAGATGGATTGTGACTCACCGTATATGCTGCTTGTCGCCGACGTGGTGAAGAGCCGGCGCATCCAAATGACGAAGGCCGAGGAGGAGCTGTTCGGCATCGCCAAGCTTAATGTTCCAAAGTCCGACATCCCCGCTGTTACGCATGTCGATTACTCGGCACGCGTTCAGACTGTGGCCAAGGACGAGCACCCGCGCTTCTATGCCCTGCTCGAAGCGTTCTATCAGAAGACCGGCTGCGCCGTGCTTGTCAACACGAGCTTTAACGTGCGTGGCGAGCCGATCGTCTGTACGGCGACCGATGCCTATCGCTGTTTCATGCGCACGGATATGGACGTACTCGTATTTAACAATTTTATCATGTACAAAGAGGAACAACCCAAGTGGCAAGACAAGGAGGATTGGCAGAAGAAGTTCGAGTTAGACTAGACTCCAGTTCTGCTTCTCATATAGGTACTATGGACACATCTCCAGCGGCTCAAAAGCATTCTCGCGCCGGGCGTCTCGTGACGCTGCAGGCGCTTCCCGGCGGTAAAGACAAAGACGCCGGCAGCGTAAGCTCCGTTCTCGATCTGATTGAACATGGCAAGCCTGTGCGTCGGCACATTCATGAGTTTGGCGCTGTTTTTGCGATATTGTTTCTGATTATCGGTGGAGTGCAAGGTTACAAGCATGGCCGGCTCGATCTGTTGGCTGGTTGGGCAGTGGCGGCGCTAGTCTTTGCGGGCATGGCCTACACATTGCCGCGAGTGCTCTATCCATTGTGGAAAGCGTGGATGAAGTTCGCCCACGTCTTGGGCATGGTAATGACCAGCGTGATTCTGTTCGCGGCTTGGGTGGTGATGATGATCCCGCTTGGTCTGTTGCTCAAAGTTATTGGAAAGAAGGTGATGGAGGTTGGGTTTCGCAATCCGCAGGTTCCCTCGTACTGGGAGGACAAAAAGATAGAGACCACGGATTTTAAACTGCTGGAAAGGCAGTTTTAGCGGCGCGCAAGCGCGCCGCTAGCCCACCTTCGGTGAGAGAACCTTCTAGGAAGCTGTCACCTCCTTTGCGGAGATTAATTGTTCATCTTGCAGGTTATAAACCTTCGGCTTTAGCCGGACGTGCTTTGGCGGGGTATTCTTAGTCCTGGTGCTGGTCCTGAATCTTGGCCATGACCATGGTCAAGAATTTGGACCATGACCACCACCAGGGCTAGGCTGAAGTTCTACCTCGTTAGTCCGCCCGGCTTCAGCCGGAAAGGCGACTTTCAGTCGCCGTCAAACATAACGGCTTGCGCTGGTAATGATTTAGTTTAAGTCAAAGTGGTCGGCTTTTTTCTAAAGTGCCTATACAAGCAAAAGCAGAGCAAGAGGGTGGTGATGAGGAGGCAGGTCCGAGGTAAGACTCTGCCGTAAAGAAGATATAGGGTCTTCTTATCCGCACTTTTTTCGAGTGAATTTTATCCGGTATTGTTGAATCTTTCTGGTGGGTTACCAACGCGGGTTAATTCTGGCTGATCATAGTGTTGGTCCTGGTCCTGGTCATAATTCCTGATCCTATACGTGGTCTTGTTCATCGAATCAGCAACTTTTTGCCGCGAACTCCGATAACTATACAACAACGATTCCAACCAGGCGAGTATGTATGTTCGGTCATGAGCAGTTCAAGGCTTATCACTTAGCGATAGAATTCATCGCACAGATCACACAGCTACTACTAAGCATCCCAACGGGCTATAGCAGTTTGGCCGAGCAGTTGGTAACTGCTCAATAAACCGGGGGCGAGTCTTTACCATAGTCTTGGTTCTGGTCATGGTCCTAAATCCTGGTCATGGTCAATTCGTCGATGGTCCGACCAAGAACACGACCGACCAGAACCAAGACCAGGACTAGGATCAAGGTTCTTTTGCCCGGGATTAATGAGCAGTGACGACTTTCGAGTGTGCTGCGATACTTGATGTATTTCTTGCGCTACGCGCCCTCAACAATCGTACTGTCGAAAAACCGAAATCGTTGCTACACTCGATAGCGGCGATATTGAGTGCCGTAATTCTGAAGAAAGAGCCGGGCTAAGACAAGGACCAAGACCAGGATTTAAGACCAGCACCAAGACCAAAACTAAGATCTCCGCCCCCTCGAATTTTCACCTCAAAAAAGTGCGGAATGTAGGATACAGGCCTATTCTAATCCGTACCGGATGTCTAATATTACAGGGAGGTGATCGGACCACACGAAAGCGCCGGTTCTCATCGCCCGCACAGATACTCCTCGCGTAACAAACGCGCCATCAATCGGGACCATAGCAAAGGGAAAAAATGTCGGCGCAGTTGGAAGAACGCCAAACCCAACCCTTGCATCACGAAAGCGATGACGTTTTAGAAATCCCTGAAACCAAGAACTCAACGAGGAGGTATTCAAATCTCCAAGTACAATAGCCGGGGGCGACGCCTTCGCCACCAACGATGCGATCGCCTCCAGTTCCTCATTGCGAAAGGCATACTCTGCAGGAGTTCCTGGGGGCTGGAGGTGAGCCCCAACAAGAAAAAGGGATCTCTGCCCCTGATTAATGGTTGCAGCTATTAAAGGATTTGAGGCTCTTCCCGACAAGAGAGTGTGCCTCAGAACTTTGGCTTCAATCAGAGGAAGGCGACTATAGATCCCAAGTCCGAAATCCCCTTCTCGCGAATCCTCAAGACGGTAAGGATAGGCTGCCAGATAAGGCTGCAGACCAGCTTGCCATGCTGGAGTAAGTTCGTTGATGAAAATAACATCTGCATCCTGCCGTTGTAAAAATCGCCCAACCGAATTATGCATCGGACTGACCCGAAGAACATTCAGCGCAACTAGTCGAATATCTCCACTTCCTGCATAACGGGCGACTGACGCCTGACCCACTTCTAAAGAGTAGTAAAATGGTGCAATTCTCATAATGCACGACACGATCGCTACCACCCCTAATCCCCTTAGCCAGAACTGCCGAGGTGGAAGCACACTTAGCATTGTCCCCATGAGAATCGCGAACTGAAGACTCCAGGCACTGCAGAGCTCACTAACCATCCCTGGCGGCACAGCCCAACTCAATAGGCTGACCACGCAGGCCAACACATATAATCGGGAAAAACCAGTTTTTATGCTCTTACATTGGGAAGCTGCACTGGTCACACGACGAACGATACTCTTCACCCAATTGAGAGCACATTTTAAATCGAAAGAAGCACCACTCCACCTCATACTAGCCTTGCAAAAAGCTTCCTCGGAATCAAACTTTCTTTCGCTTCATAATGTGTTCTCCTGTATACCACCAGTATGGCACCGCCCAACGTAGGCGCAAGCGCTCGGTTTTATGGCAGCGGAATCTTCGGCTTCTCAACCGCTTCTCTCAGCATCTCCAGAAATTTCTCCCTCGGCAGATTTACCGCGCCAAGTTTTTCGGTAAAGGGGTTGAGGACTTGGCAGTCGATCCATTGGACGCCGTGTTTGCGCAGGGTTTCGACGAGAAAGCAGAGGGCGAGCTTCGAAGCGTTGGGCTCAAGGTAGAACATCGATTCTGCGGCAAATAGCTGGCCGATGGAGACTCCATAGACGCCACCGATTAGCTTCTCTTCGTCATAGCACTCGAAGCTATGGGCGTAGCCGGCGCGATGCAGCTCGATGTAGCTGTCGATCATCTCTTCTGTAATCCATGTCCCGTTGTGGCCCTTTCTATTTTTGGCTCGTGCGCAGGCGCGGATTACTCCCGCAAAGTCTTTATTGATCGAAAAATGCCATGTGCTGCGCTTGCGCTTGCGGGTGCGGGTGAGGCTAGTCGAGAGATGGAGTTTGTCGAGGAAGAGAATTGCCCGCTGCGATGGAGAAAACCAGGCTAAGACCTTGTCGTCAAATGGCCAGGGGAATATGCCGCTTCGGTAGGCGAGTAGGAGCGAGGGTACCTCCAGGTCTCCACCAATAGCCAGCAAACCGCGCTGGTCGGCCTCTTCGACTGGGGGGAACTCAAGGATGGTCACGGTCTTTTGCCTCTATAAGAGAATGAGCTATACTATCAATACCACTATTCCAAAGGGAACGGTCACCCTACTAGGGCCACTAAGTAGAAATAAATAGTAACATCAGTTAGTTATGGGCGATACAAAGACAGGTTCTGGTGTTGAAACTCTCTCGAAGGAGAAGACTCGGCTTAAGCATCCTAAACAGTACAAGGTAATCCTGCTCAATGACGACTACACCACGATGGAGTTTGTGGTAGCGATACTAGAAACGGTCTTTAAAAAAGGACCGGCCGAGGCGATGCAGATTATGTTGCAGGTGCATAAGCGTGGCCAGGGCGTGGCTGGTATCTACAGCAAAGAGATCGCCGAGGCCAAGGTGAGTCAGGTGCATGAACGTGCGCACAGTGACGGGTTTCCACTGCGCTGTGCCATCGAGGAGGCTTAACCGTGTTTAGTACTGAATTAGGATACACCCTTGAAGCAGCCTATCGCGAGGCTTCGCACCGCGGGCATGCTTTCTTCTGTCTTGAGCATCTGCTCTATGCACTCCTTTTCGATGAACAGATAGTTGACGTGCTGCGCCACTGTGGCGGCGACGTCCCAGCGCTGAAGAAAGATCTTGAGGTATTCTTCGATACTAAAGTAGAAAAGATGGACGTGCCTAGGGCGCGCAAAAAAGTGGGGGCAGATGATGAAAGCGGTCCGGTCCAAACTCCGGCTGTGCAACGTGTCCTGCAGCGCGCGATCATGCACATGCACTCCGCCGCAAAAAGCTTAATTACGAGTAAAGAGGTCTTCGTCGCTCTCTTCTCTGAGACAGATTCACACGCGGTGTTTTTTCTTACCAAGCAGGATATCTCGCGCCTCGATGTGCTTAATTATATCTCACACGGGGCATCGAAGGTTCCCTCCGATGAGCTTGAGGAGATCGCCGAAGCAGGGCTCGATGATGAACAGGAGGGGGAAGACGAGGGATCTGAGGATCTAGACGATCAACCGAAGAGGTCTTTGGGACGAGGTAAAAACCTTGCTCGTTATACAGAAAACCTAACCGAGCAGGCGCAAAAAGGTGAGCTAGACCCGATTATCGGCCGTGCTAACGAGATCGAGCGTACCCTCAAGATTTTGGCGCGGCGTCAGAAAAATAACCCGCTTTTTATCGGTGATGCCGGCGTGGGCAAGACCGCCATGGCCAATGCTATCGCTCTGTGTATCGTCGCTGGTGAAGTGCCGGATGCATTAAAAAATGCGTCCCTATACTCGCTTAATATGGGATCGGTTATCGCCGGTACGAAGTTTCGCGGCGAGTTCGAGGAGCGCTTAAAGCAGATCCTGGCCGAGTTGCGCGAGCAGGGGAACGCCATACTCTTCATCGACGAAATTCACACCATCATCGGAGCTGGGGCCACCGGCACCGGAACGATGGACGCTGCTAATCTGCTCAAACCTGCGCTGGCCTCGGGCAAGCTGCGCTGCATCGGCAGCACGACCCATGAAGAGTACAAAAAGAGTTTCGACAAAGATCGCGCCCTGAGTCGCCGTTTTTCGACGATTGACATCGGCGAGCCAACTATTGCTGAAACGATTGAGATTCTGAAAGGCCTGAAAGAGCGCTTCGAAAAACACCACGGCGTGCGCTACTCCCCGGCAGCGTTGAAGGCAGCGGCGGAGCTTTCGGCCAAGTACATCAATGAACGTTTCCTGCCCGATAAGGCGATTGATGTGATTGATGAAGCCGGCGCAGCCAATACGCTTCTTCCCCCCAAAAAGCGCAAAAAGACCCTCACCGAGCGAGAGATCGAAAGTGTTGTTTCGAGCGTGGCTAAGGTGCCGGTAAAGAGCGTCAGCGATGACGATGAAGAGACGCTACGTAATTTAGAGGCCAAGCTGAAGACCCGCGTATTTGGACAGGATAAAGCTGTTGTGTCGGTAGCCCAGGCGATAAAGCGCTCGCGCGCTAATCTCAAGCAAGACAATAAGCCTATCGGCTGCTTCCTCTTTGCCGGTCCCACCGGTGTCGGCAAGACCGAGTTAGCCAAGGCGTTGGCGGCTGAACTGGGGGTGAACTTCCATCGCTTCGATATGAGCGAGTATATGGAGAAGCACACCGTAGCGCGGCTGATCGGCGCCCCTCCAGGGTATGTTGGCTATGATGAGGGTGGGCAGCTTACCGATCTAATTCGCCGACAGCCCTACGCCGTGCTCCTGCTGGACGAGATCGAGAAGGCGCACGAAGACATCTACAATATCTTACTTCAGGTTATGGACGAGGCCAGCCTGACCGATGCTCACGGCAAAAAAGCCGATTTCAGAAATGTGGTCTTGATTATGACCACCAACGCTGGATCTGAAAAAGGCGCCGCCATTGGCTTCGGAGATGCGCAGAGCTCGACGGCAGGGCGCGAGGCCGTAATCAAGCGCCTCTTTAAGCCGGAGTTCCGTAATCGGC
The DNA here is from genome assembly GCA_903922175.1 of uncultured delta proteobacterium. Taxonomy (GTDB): domain Bacteria; phylum Bdellovibrionota_C; class UBA2361; order UBA2361; family CAIXSY01; genus CAIXSY01. Next base: position 9,595 of record CAIXSY010000294.1, read on the forward strand.
TGGATGAGATTATCTACTTCCAGAGCCTGCCGATCGAGGTCGTTGAAACGATCGTCGACAAATTTATCGTCGAGTTGGAGACACAATTAAGCTCGCGCAAAATCACCTTTACCCTCTCTAAGGAAGCGCGTGCCTGGATAGCTCGGCGCGGCTTCGATCCGCTCCTCGGCGCACGTCCCATGTCGCGGCTTATCCAAAAAGAGGTCAAGGATCGTTTGGCTCACGAGATACTTTTTGGCACGCTGAAGAAGGGCGGGCAGGTGCATCTTGATATTAAGGATGATGCCATCACGTTTGGGTTTACGGCTTAGACCGTCCGCAAAAAGTCTTGACTCAAAAAGCACATTTATGGCGGACGGAGGAGCGCGCTTACGCGCGCTCCTAGCCCACCTTCGGTGCGAGAACCTTTTGTTCGAACAGCGTGCAGACAAGCAGAGTCAATTGCTGGGCGATGGAGGAGGCCTTGGAGGACACCCGTAAACTGCCGGCCTCATCAATAACTGATGACTTAGGCCGCGTCGCGTTGTTCGCTGGAGTGGATGGTATGGCACGTCTTTTCTCCGCTGTGCGGTGCGTACCATGAACACATAATTTGGTGATCACATAGGGCAGCTGCCAGCATCAAAAGTGTTGTACCTCGGCTTCAACCGCTCAATCACATCAGTCAGCTTCCCCTCATTGGAAAGGAAATTAACCTTTATGCCCGTTGTGAGCACCCCCGAATGATTGTAGCAAACAGGAAGACAAAGAAGAGCGCCTAGAGATCCATGTCTAATGGACATAGACTGCATCCCATCAAAAAAATATGTAGTGCAACTTTTCCCTCCATCCCCCCAGTGATTGATTTCGGCGCAGTAACACTCCTCGAATGCGCCGTGAGCCACCTTAAGTATGTCTGCTCTCGTCATTGCGGGCTTTAGATCATGCAATGTATCTCTAATGGCCTCAGCCGTGCCCGGCTCACTGCAACCGCAACGAGAACGAAGATTTCTGGCGCCAGAAAAAGTCGATAATGCTTCTCCTAAACCTCCAAACATTAGCGAAAACAACACGATGCCCGTGATCAAAACCGGGAAAATGTAAAGGAACCGGCCAATGTAACGTTCTCTGCGTAAAACAACCACCGCAAGAAACAGCGACGGGACGAGTGCTAATGCTGCAAAAGCCACTGCCAAGAGCACGATATGAATTACCTGCAAAATAATAGGGCCCGAGGGTGGTCGCGGAGCATATGACGGGTATATAAGATCGAACGCACCAAATAAAAAGTGGAATAGCACTATACTTAATGCTGCTAGTAGCCATGACAAGAGCGACCGACGGAGTATCATAGTGTCGAGAACACAAAAAAGGGGAAACGGCTCACTTTCTAGCTCCACCCTTTATTCTATTCCTATACCTAGATTAAGCAAAGGCACAAATCTTATCGTAGGGCGGTTTGGCGAAGGTTCGACTTTACTCACCCTCGAGGTGGAGGCAGGGAATGAGAGCGAACGAGGTAATTAGAGCCTGTCCGGAAACAGCGAAAGCGCGATAGGACGGGAGAAATAAGTGAAATAGTAGAGTAGTATACGTGGCCAATTTCGAGGTTAAGCCCGAAAGAGGCACGCTATAATAGCGCCGACTAGTGAATTTTGAGGCTA
>CAIXSY010000295.1 GCA_903922175.1 uncultured delta proteobacterium
ACTCCGTGCGATCTCAGTGATACTCCGTGAGAAACATTTAGCGAGTCTTACCCACACTTATTGAGCAATTACGGCCTATTCAGTCGATTACTTGCAATTGCCTCATATTTAGTAATATAAAACCACGTTCATTTATTACACAAGCTAGCTTCACGTGAGCACTACGAGAAACCGCAAAACGAGGTCGATAAAACTCCCTCCGAGGAGGCGCGCATCTCCTGCAGAGCCACAGAGCCCCGAGATGCGCTGGACACAGATTAAGTGGCCAAAGACCGTAACCGAGATTCACGTGCATGTGGGAGGCTCGGTGCCGCTCTACAGGCTATGGGAGATAGCCATCGAGCGTGGTATTCGCGGGCTCGGCGGGGGCTACGAGGAGTTCATCGATCTGGTAAAGATCGACAGTAGTAAAGTCAAAGATCTCGACTCCTACCTCAAAATATACGATCGAATTGAACTCATTCAGTCCGGACCAAGTGCTATTAGAGAAAGTATAATTATTGCGATTCACCGCGCCTATCGCACGGGCGGAATGGTCTCGATTGGCCCAGGTGGCGAAGGCGGCTCGCCCTCATCTCTCTTTTCAATTGGCAGGCTCGAGCTACGTCTTAACCCGATGAAGCGCACCGGGGCAGTCTTCCTCAAAGGAGAGCACGCCGGCCTATACGACGTCGATCGGGTGATCAAGGCCTCATGCGGAGCGGTTGAAGAGGTCGAACTGGCCTTCAAGAACAAGATTCAGTCAGGCTTAATCTTTATGTTCGGCCGCGACATGACCTTTGAGGCCAACATGATCTTGGCCAAGAAAATTCAGATCTGGCGCGAAAAAACCGATAAAATTATCGGACTCGACCTGGCCGGCCCGGAGTCGATAAATCCGCTCAGCGATCCACGCCGCCTGAGAGAGATGAAAGAGGTATTCGATGAAGCCGGTGGTGGCGTGGGGCGAACTGTCCATGTCGGGGAAACCCCACATGTTGACCTTAAAACATTTTTGGCGACAGTTGAGGCGCTCGACCCATCCCGCGTGGCGCATCCGATCGTTGCTTTTCGCGCTTACTGGAACAAAAAAGACGACCGCGGTCTCAAGCTACTCAAAGAGCGTGATATTGTCTGCGAACTGTGCGTTAAATCCAACCTTCTGACCCGAGCAGTTGCTGATCTTGCGGAGTACGGCCGAATAATTAATACTCTCGATGAATTTGGTATAAAATACACATTTTCAACGGATGCCCCGTCTCTTCAAGGAACGAGCCTAGCCGAGGAGCTTATCCTACTCCTTGATAACCATGCCGCCACCGAAGAGCAGGTACTTCGAGCTTTAAAAACCGCAGATGAATGCAGCTTCCTCCCCCGTAGCGGGTGGTAAGAGGCATTAAGTCTATATCATATGAGGAAATATGTTGACCCCTTCCGCCCCCAGCGCTAACGACGTGCCCCCCCCGCGCTACCGCCGCACCAAAATTGTCGCCACAATAGGCCCCGCGTCCTGCTCCCTCGAACGTCTCAAGGAGCTGATCGTAACCGGCGTCAATGTTTTTCGTCTTAACTTTTCACATGGCACCCATGCGTCGCATCTTCTGTCGCTGAACACTATTCGACAGGCCGCCGAACAGGTCGGCACCCCTGTCGCCATCCTCCAAGATCTCTCCGGCCCTAAGATTCGTATCAGTGAGGTCGAAGGCGACTTCGCTCAGATAGCCGATAACAAAACCATAGAGCTGCGCCCGGCTAGCGGCAAAAAATCATCGCCGAGCGAGATCTACGTTGAAACCCTCAACCCCGTAAACATCCTCAAGGCTGGGGAGATAGTACTCCTGGCCGATGGTATCATTACGCTGCGTGCCGAAGAGGTGCGCGCCGACTGTGTGGTGTGCCGCATCGTCAAAGGTGGCCGCATTCGCTCACGCGTCGGCATCGCCTTCCCCGAAAGTAACGTCTTACTGCCTGCCACGACCGAGAAAGATTTTCGGGATCTCCAATTTGGCATCGACAACAAGGTCGACTACGTTGCCATCTCATTCGTCCAGAACGCAGAGGACATCCTCGCCGTACGCCACGCAGTTCAGGCACAAGGCGGCGACATCCATATCATCGCCAAGATCGAGCGCAAAACAGCCCTCGAAAATATCGAGAGTATCATGGACTGCGCCGACGGGCTGATGGTAGCGCGCGGCGACCTCGGCCTTGAGTTGCCGATTGAAAAACTGCCACGGGTACAAAAGGAGCTGATTGAAGGGGGCAATTCACGCGGCATTCCGGTGATAGTCGCCACACAGATGCTACACTCAATGATCACCTCACTTCGCCCCACTCGCGCGGAGGTGTCGGATATCGCCACGGCGGTCATTAGCGGCGCTGATGCCGTCATGCTCTCCGAAGAGACCGCCATTGGCGAACACCCAGCAGAGTGCGTACGTGTTCTAGACCGCGTCGCCTTTGAAGCCGAACAAACCTTCGATTTTGAAGAGTTCAGGCACCGCCTGCATCATACCGAAAAAGCGATCGTTCCAGACTCCGTAGCATATGCCGCATGCGCAGCCGCCGTAAAGATTAACGCACAGGCGATCATTGCCTGCACCCAAACGGGGACCTCTGCCAGACTTGTGGCCAAGTACCGACCTCAGCGTCCGCTGTACGGAACATCAAGTCGCCATGAAACTATTAATCGTATGTGCTTGTATTGGGGAGTTATCCCGATCCCCAATGAGTCTCGCGAAACCCATGCTGACGAAGTGGCGATGGCCCTTACCGCCGTGCGCGAACGACAACATGTGCACAAAGGCGCTCGTGCCGTTATTATCGGGGGCCAGGTTGTTAATACCCCTGGGACGACGAGCATTCTCGAGGTTCATAAGTTCCTTGATGACTAGCGAGGCGATGCCTCGCCTCAGACCGACGAGCGTTGATCTGTAATCTGCTTTCTCCGTCTCTCGCCACAAGGTGCTTCACCAACCTCCAGACCTCGGCTCGGCGAGAGCCGAGACGGGAGAGATCTGCTGGCAGCTTTCCGCTGACTGCATCTGATGCAGCTGCAGCTTTCGGCCGCAGCCACGGCCTTAGCCGTCTTGTCCTACGACTTGTCCCCCGTAGCATCGACCGCGAGGTCGAGCGAAGGGGGAAGCACTTGCCGCGCCTGTCCGCAGTCGCTCCGGCCGCAGCCCGTCTCGCCATAGCTTCGGCCGCGAGGCCGAGCGAAGGCGGAAGGCCGGGCGACGGGGGAAGGCAAGGCGAAGTAGGAAACTCCTGATGAGGCAATAGACATTAGCGGCCACAACGTCAGCTAGACCATCTCACTACCATAACTGGCCTTCTTCTTAGGTCCCGTCCCATAGCACCGCTGCCTCCTGGCGTGCATCCCTATCTCAGGACGGGACTTTTTTCTGCAAGCAATCCATCTTCATCCCTTGCGTCGAAGCTTGTTTTAAGTCATTTAAAATAGAGTGCTTTAATGGCCTACGAATACACTATCACCGCGGGAGCATTGTTGGAGTTGTTGCATGAAGTTACAGGATCTATTATCTGAGAAAGAGGCTGCTGCATTTAGCGGAGTATCAGTTCAAACCCTTAACCGATTTGCTGAGGCCGGGTACCTGCAGGTAGAGGTTGACGGAGACGGCATGCGCCACTTCTCTCAGGTAGAGATCAGTCAAGTCTTCGGCCTACAACTTCCACCGAGGAAAAGCGCCCCACTTGTAGAAGCACGACCAGCCCCCGCGCAGAGACCGATACCCACCCCAAGTGTAGAAACTGGTGTGGAAACTGCTGCGACAGCACCACCGGCCGCCGCATCCGTGCCTGTGCAACAGCCCCAAATCATACGACAGCCGGCCAGCGCATCCCCTCCTCTTGCGGATCTCAGCACCCAGCAGCCCGTTCTAGAGCACACCACCCCGCAGACGCAGCGCCTGAGCGACATGCTCGAGATTGAAGTAACCAAACTACGCTGCGTTGTCTCTCTACAAGAAAAACTGCTCGACATGCGCGATGCGCAGCTTAAGGACCTCCAAGACGAGCGTGAGTGGCTGCGAAGCCGCGTCGAAAAGCTTGATGAAAAGAGCGATCGCGATCAACTTCTATTGCTCTCGGAGACACAAACGATCCGCAAACTCGTCACCCACTCCCAAACCCAGCGTTCAACCTTTCGCTCAGCCCTCGAATGGCTTGGGGTACTTGAACCGCAGAACGCGCTCTCGAGCTCGCCCCTGATCGAGTTGCGCCCTAACGGGCGCAACTAGCCCACCTTCGGTGCGAGAACCACTGCGAACCAAGAGGAAATTAAGTCTATACGAGCGAAGTATTCAGGGGCGACAGAACCAGTAAGCGTTGTAGAAAGTACCCAAGTTAACGGCTCTGCTAAATCAAGTTGAACCATAGCGTCTGCGAGGGTGTCTAGATTCCTTGCCCCTTGAAACGTGTACTAGATGAGTTGCATTTTCGAAGCGAGATTCTAGCCAAACACATTTGAAATTTGGGAAATCCCGACAGCTTTTGATGAAATACGAGCGTTAAATACATTTTGGACAAACCTCCGGTTTGACTGTGTTTCTTTGAATGTGTTTGGCTATGTTGTCCCTTCATTCGACTCGCTTGCGCTCGCTCATGACAGGTTAAACCCTGAGCGAACGGAGTGAGTCGAAGGG
>CAIXSY010000296.1 GCA_903922175.1 uncultured delta proteobacterium
TAACTTAAACTTCGCCGTAGACTTGGCCTTGAACTTCTGCTTGGCCGTGGCCTTTCCTTCTTTGACCTGAGCATGCCTATCAGTCGAATTCCAAGAATATGGTGAATGGGCCATGGCCATGCGGGAGTTCAAGGCCAAGTTGAAGTGTAAAATGCAACTCATTTAGTACACGTTTCCCGGATCAAGGAATCTAGGTAGGTGCCCCCGTCCAAAGAAACGGGCGTTAGAGGTTCTCCTCCGGAGAAGCCTTGTCGGCAACTTCATCCTCTGGGGTGCCATCCTCCTTGACGCGATTCGTGCGCAGACGCTGACGCAAGCGGCCGAGCTTACTCGCCGGGCCCTTACTTCGTTCGAGGCAGAACTTTTCGAGAGCTTCCATCAGCCCTTCCTCGCCGCCTTTGCAGAATGTTTTGGCGAGTTCAGCCGATCGGCGCATAAATGCCATGGCACGAGGAATTTCTCGTTTCGCTGTTTCAAACTGAGAAGCCTGTCGCAATACGGTTGCAGCCTTGTCCAGGCTGGCCATTGTAAGAGCCACGAGCGCCTCGTTGCGATCCTTGGCTTTGAGGACGGCCTCCGATATCGGTTCGCCCTTACTCGCTTGTACGAGCGCTGAGTCAAGCGCATCACTGGTAAATGGCTTAACAATATACCCTCGTGCCCCCATAACGAGAAGGTCGAAGACGTCGTCGATGTTGGGTTCGAATGATGTGGGAATGGCGATAATCTTAATGTCAAATTGAAGGACTTTGGATAGAAACTCATTCGCCGGCATATTGGTCTTCTTGGCTTCGAAGATGATATGGGTAACTTTACGCTCGGCGAGTTTTTCCAATGCCATGGCGTGGTTAGGAGCATCGGTGAAATTACCATAGCCCAGCGACTTGATTGCGATGCGCATATTATTGCGATCGTTTGAGTCAGAGTCGATAATAAGGATCGACGCTCGAGCTCGTTCTGCAGCTGTGAGAGTTCCGGATGAATCGTTGAAGGGCTTAATACTCATGAGTCGACCCCGCCAGGTAGGCTGTACTAGGCAATTTATTGATTACTTCTTCCCGCTGTTAAGTGTATCGGATAAATCATATTTTTTCTTAATGAACTCTAGTAATTCATTATCGGGATAGGGAAATTTTAGAATAGTGTATTTAGTGGAGGAGGGGAGTCGCCGGTACCCGTCCCACATTAAAATTAATTAATTAAGTATGTTAGTGCGTTTTTGGGTAACAGCTCATTAAGTGTGGGCTGAACGTAATGATTGTTTCACACGAAGTACCACGGCGCAGCCTAGCGGCCGCAACCAAAATAGATAGTCCCTACGGCTGCGCTGTGGCACTCCGTGTGAAACATTTAGCGAGTTTTACCCACACTTATTGATCAGTTACTTTCTTGAGGGAGAGATTACGCAGACACTCTATTCCCATCCTTGAGCAGCATACTGCGCGCTAACCTGAGGGTGCGGATGACGGCGTACCCCACGAACGCTGCGTAGCAGCTATAAAGCGGTAGATGAAGCATGTAGCTAGGTCCGATGCGATTAAAAAGTGCGCTGAGTGAGTGTACGCTTTGTGAGCCACTCCATTTTACCAAGAGGGCGCCATAAGGTGTCACGAAGCTGTAATCGACAAGGTATGTCAACGCTGCGACTGCATAGCAGATCATAAGGAACTTGCGTACAGACGACGTCGTCAGTTCATAGAGGAACGCGAGGAGCGGAAGATACCAGTAAATGTACTGTGTCCCGTACCCCGGCCCAAGAGTTGGGATAGCTATGAGAAGCCCGGCGGCGACAAGGACCGCGTACTCGTGTGAAATGGTAGGCAGCTCTCGCAGCGGCTTGGTCAGCGCCATCAGCGAGGCGAGGAGAACGAGGAAAAAGACGTTACTGTGCACGCGGGCAAATAGGTTAGCACTCTCTTGAGAGAGGAACATGCCGAGCCCGGATATTCCAATCGGCGCCGGTATCGAGCGGTACTGAATGACGTTAACGAGCACACCTTTTTCGCCAAGAGCTAGGATCACCCCCATGCCAACCGCTACGGGGGAAAAGAGCAATGCGGCTCCGAGGAGTAACGTTTTGCGATCGAGAGACCTGGCACCCTGAACTAGCAGTGGTAGCAGGACGACAGGGATAGTTTTGGTTAGCATGCCGACGCCGAGAAAAAAACAGGCGCAGAGCCAGTCTATTGGCTTTTTGGAGTCGTAGAACTCAAGGAGAAAGACCATAAAGAGAAGAACGAGGAGCCCGACCAGTTGATCGAAGTTCAAATGCTGGCAGCTTTGGAGAATGGCGATAGGATTAAGAACAATAGCGACGAGGATGGTGCGTGGTCGAGCGTGGCAGAGGTATAGAAGGGTAGCCACCATTCCACATTCGGCCAGAATTAGGACACTCTGGATCAGGTACTGCAAGGGGATGCCTATGCTGATAGAAATTTTGCCGAGAAAGTACAGCACCTCGAGCCAAAGCGGAGGGTAGGCCAGACGTGTTGTGGTAAGATAGGGATTAGATGGGTTTGGCCCGATAAGCTGGTTAACGACCTCTTGCCAATATATCATGTCGAGTGAGACGGCGTTAAAGGGCTTCAAAACGATGAAGCCAATGCGCACAAGAATCAATGCAACTATCAGCTTGGCGAATGTGCGATGAAGTGAGTTTTTGGTCATAGGGTTCCGTCCTAAGATGAGTATACACATCAGGTGGCAGTGGTGCTATGGAGGGGTATTTGCTCAATAGCCCCGGGCGAAAGAAGCGAAGTCCTAGCGAGGCGCTGCCTCAGACCGACGAGCGTTGATCTGTAATCTGCTTTCAGAGATCTGCTGGCAGCTTTCCGCTGACTGCATCTGATGCAGCTGCAGCTTTCGGCCGCAGCCCACGGCCTTAGCCGTAACTCCTGATGAGGCAA
>CAIXSY010000297.1 GCA_903922175.1 uncultured delta proteobacterium
CTTGGTCTACCCTTTTTGTGGAGTTATCAATAGCTGTAAGATGCTGTAGCGTGGTGCAAAAAGGGTAGACCAAGCGCGCTGCTAGCCGGTCTGCGGCGGAGGGGGATACAAACTTTCGCACAGAAAAGGGGAGCTACTACTACCAGATATCTTACCGAGATTCCTTCAGCTGGAAACGCCTAATGATGCTTCCTCAGCGCGCGACAGGATTAAGCTTGCTTGGTAACTGCTCAATAACCCCGGGTAGATCTTATCTTAGTCTTGGTTATGGTACTGGTCCTAAATCCTGGTCCTGGTCAATTAGCCAATTCTGCACTATGAGAAAACTTATTGGATGAGGTACTAGGCAGCATTTCGGGGAAATATTCGGTTGAAAGTTCGATGTCGCCAACGTCTTACGTCGACGTCAAACGTCCGGCCACTTAGACGTCAACGTCATCGAGTCCTTCCCGCGCCCTCACGAAAAGTAGCGCGTCCTGCTCAGGAGGCCGTCCCTGCACTTGGGTTCGCCTTGCCTAAAGGGATTACGGGACGGCCTCCTTGCTAAGGCAGCGGCCATACGTATTAACATAGCCAACGATCTCCCCAATGCTGAACGCAGAAAACGTGTTGTTTGCCGGGCGCATGATGCCACTCATCAGAGAATACGGGGGTGGCTCCTCCAAAACCTCTTCCGGGTGATGTGCACCAAGATTGTGCCCAAGCTCGTGCGCTGTAATAAGTGCCTGTACCGACAGCAGGTATCGCTGGGATAGGGCGTAGGAATAGTCGCCACCACCACGGCACACTTCGCCGACATAGCTCAGGCCGATGTTCGAGTAGCGCATCGGCTTTCCGGTAAAAAGATGGTACACGTCAGCACGGCCTATCTGATGCATGCGGTTACTATAGGTAAGGAACTCACTTAGCAGGAGATACGCCACCGAACTAAGGTAGGGTTGATCCTTCGTCGTAAAGATATGCACCGCCTTAAGTCGCAGGGCTACACCAAGCTGCTGCCGAAAAAGTGCGTCGACGGTGTTCAAGAGTGCCTCAATCTGCGCAGCTGTCTTATCTTGGAAGGCGCTATAAAATTCATAATCGGCATCCACACCGATCTCCAGTACGCGGGTAGGCCGCAAAGCAGGTACGACAGGAAACGGGGGCTCCTGGAGGCCCACAAGCAGCTCCTGAGATTGCCTAACCCCACACACTAGCCCAAGCGTACTGGGCCGAGTATATGTGCGTTGCTCCCCCTGAATGGTTCGTCCATCTTTAGCCAGAGGCTGAATAACTGAGTACGCCCGGTTGCGATACGGTCCAAAGAAGGAAAATCGCAGGGTTAGCCCGATAATATCCGCAGAAACCGCTTTAATTGCACTGTGATGACGGTCAACGTAGTGCCCTTTGAACAGGACTGCATGTGTCCACTCCCAAGGGTGGTTGCCTAATGAGACGTCCCTCAGATAGCGCACCGTCTGGTCGCGCTCCACGCGCCGCAACCGAAAGTGAAGTAGTCCCTCTTGGGTAGGAACGCGAATGAAGAACTGGCGCTTCGGCTCGGCCTTAAGCATCTGCCGTAGATCGCCGGAGAGGCGCTTGCGTAACACAGCGCGGGATTCGGCAAAAGGGTCGGCTCCTTGCGCATCCGCACACACACTGCCTAGAACGACTATCAACGCCAGCAGGAGTCTGCGCATCTTGGCTACCGATCCAATCCAACTGCTACATTTGCTTTTTCAGAGCCGAAGCTCTCGCTTCGCAGCGAAGATCCGAACAGTTGCCCCCCAGCGAAAACGATGCGCACGACCATACTCTGCGTTCCATCCTCTGCATCTCGAAGCGGAAAGGCAAAGTCAACGCGCAACACCGAACCCCCCGAAGAACGGGGAAAAGCGAAGCGCAGGCCTAACCCAACATCGGAATAGGTATGGTCGCGAGCAAGCGAGGCGAGTGAGCTATTGGTCGCTCCACCGGCATCGAAAAAGGCGGCTCCGCCAAGACTAATTAAGTGGAACATATCGTCAACGAAATGCACCCGATCTTCTAGGTTTAAGCCATAGCGCTTATCTCCGCTAAAAGCGTTCGTGGCATAGCCACGAAGGACGTTATCCCCCCCAACGAGAAACTGACGGTCGCCATCTAAATTAATCCCGTCATCGACGAAGAAATTTGTTGCTAAGGTATGCCGACCAACAAACATGCCGTTGATGTATTTCTGCCCCAGCACGTTGTAGTACTTGCCCTCGAATCGCAGGAGAGAATCTGCCAACCCCGAGGTGGAGTAGCGCGTCGCCACACCGACTTCCGAGCGGATGAACGACTCATTTCCTAAGTCAATGTTCTGACTAGCGCTCCCCGAAAACAGCAAGGTGTCCTCGTTTGATCCTAGTATCGTTGGTGCAAACATGAAATTAAGGGAGTATCGCCCGCCCAAATCATAGTCTGAGACACGCTCGAAACGATCAATATAGTTCATCGAGACGTAGTTCGGGGTAAGGTGCTCATAGTTGAAAACCGGGCCGGAAAATCGTCTATTACTCGGCAGGCGGCCTGGGTCATTACTGACCTCGCCTGGGTTAAGGTCCATCGCCGAATAGTCATCCAGAGTCGCTTGATAGAAGCGATGCTCAAGATAGTCATATCCCAACGAATAGCGCCGCAGATCCGTCTCTGGATTGCCACGTGCCACCGTGTAGCGAGAGGAAAATTCTGCAACTTTCTGGCGATAAATGTAATCCTCCGTACCGTTCTGGTAAAGCAGCCCAACCGTGTCGCTATTATCAGTCGTCACTCCCCAACTTTCGCGATCGAGGAGTGTCCGAAATGGCTCACCGAAAGAGAACACCGAGCGGTTACCGTCATTGCGATTAAAATAGGCGGCGAGTAAGCGATAGTCACTCTGCAACACGCGCGGGTCCTCCCACACGGCCTCGAGTGTCCGCCGGTTACGCTGCTCTTCATAGAGCATCTCGGCACGCTTGCCTAAGCCCACAAGATTACTATCAACAAGACCAACGGACCGGCGACTATTCCCTGTGCCAGAGGAGTAGTTGATCTGCGGAATGAGCGTCCAGGTATCTTGTACCACTACCCGAACGTCAACGTTGTCACCGTCCGCAGTGCAGACGATGTCAACGCGACGAAGATAACGCATGGCGCGAAGCACGCGCTCACTCTCAGAGACGCGAAAGGAATCAAAGTGCTCACCTTCCTTAAAAAGCAGTTCTCGACGAACGATCTTCACGCGGGTGTTGATCTTTAGGGCGTTCGCTGTGCGATATATCGATCCGATATCATTATCATCAAAGACCTCTTGGACCTCGATCGCGATCGAACGGATGGTTTTTCCGTTAAGACTCTTGAGATGAGCAGATTGAGGTTGGCGAATGACTCCAATACGAGCCTCGACTGGTTCAGATGCGGGCGCAGCAACTGAAACCGTGGCAATAGCCGGTAGCATTGCGATTAAATATCCGAAAAAAACTGAGTAGGGAAGCTTGGTTAAGAATCTCACGAAAATCTCACTCTCTACGATAGCCAGTACGTGAACGATGGATAGACATCAATAAATGTATATATTCCTCATTGTTATGATTCTAGAACTCTGCTGAAGTGTGCTAATAGATTATGTTTTTATGCCTCAAAAAACACTGGTGGATCTGGGAGCGGGTACCTGCTCAAAAAGCCCAGGTAACTCTTACCTTAGTCTAACTACGCATTCCTAGAAATTTCTACAATGAGTTTAGTGTTTTAGCAAATGTCCGAACATACCGAGAAGATATAAGGAGGGCCTGTATGAACAACATTCGACGAAACCTTGAAAGCAGCGCGGCCAAAGCTCTATTTCTGGGCAATATTCTCGAAGAGAATCTTTTCCCATACCCGCAGATTTCAACACAGGAGTCTGAGCTGCTACAGATGCTGATTGAGTCTATAGACAAATTTATGCATGCCCACGAAGCGCAGTTTCGCGACTACGACCGCAAAGGTGAGCAACCACAGGAGTTTATCAATTCTCTTAAGGAACTGGGGCTGTTTGGCCTTATTATTCCAGAGGAATACGGTGGGATTGGGCTATCGAGCAGTGGGTATTCACGAGTAATGCAGCAGGCCGCACGCTATGACGCCGCCTGCTCACTGACACTGGGAGCCCACAGCTCAATCGGAATGAAGGGTCTTTTGCTGTTCGGTACCGATGAGCAGAAGAAGCGCTATCTCGCTAAGCTCGCCTGCGGCGAGATGATCGCCGCTTTTTGCTTGACTGAGCCTGGAGCCGGTTCTGACGCCGCCTCTGTGAAAACAAATGCCGTTCACAATCCGGATGGTTCCTGGACCCTCAATGGTGAAAAACTATGGATAACCAACGGTCCGATCGCCCAATTTTACACCGTGTTCGCCCGTACTAATGGCGAACACGGCAAACTAACCGCTTTTATAGTTGAACGGAGCTATGAAGGGGTAAGCACCGGCCATAAAGAGGACAAGCTTGGGATTCGCGCCTCGGCTACCTCTACCGTATCGTTCGCCAATGTGCACGTGCCGGCGGAGAACGTCCTTGGCGGGGAGGGGCAGGGGTTTAAGCTGGCTATGGCCATCCTTAACAACGGTCGCACAGGGATCGGCGGTGGCTGTGTTGGCGCCATGAAACGTTGCATTGAACTTGCCGTTAAGCAGTCGTCTGAACGCAAACAGTTCGGCAAGTCGATCGCTGAGTTCGGTATGGTGCAGGAAAAGATCGCTCAGATGACCGTCTCCTGTTTCGCCGCCGAAAGCACGGTCAATATGGTCGCCGGATTAGTTGATGCGGGGGCTAAGGACTACTCCGTGGAAGCCGCCATGAGCAAGGTTTTCGTGACTGAAGCGTTGTGGACCACGGTCAATGAGGCACTGCAGATCGCCGGTGGAAACGGATTTATGAAGGATTTCCCCTACGAAGGCCTCTTACGTGACAGCCGAATCAACCTTATCTTCGAAGGCACGAGCGAAATACTGCGCATGTACATAGGCCTTTCAGGGCTTAAAGATGCGGGCGAGTACCTTAAGGAGATTAAAAATGGAGCGAGTCAGATCTTTAACGATCCGATTAAAGGCTTTGGCGTACTTTCCAAGTTCGCCACAAAGAAGGTAGCGCAGCTCACCTCCCTTGGCCGAGATCGCATCACCTCTGCCCATCCCGCCCTGGCTAAATGCCTTCCGCTGTATGAGGTCTATACCTCCCATTTCGGGCACGCCGTTGAAGCACTCTTGATGAAGTACGGGAAGAGCGTCGTCGAGCAACAGCTGCACATCAAACGTATCGCCGAGGTAGCGATGGATATCTTTGTCGGCCTCTCCGTTCTATCGCGCGTCACGCACCTGATCTCCCAGAAAGGCGAAGCGGCCTGCGCTGACGAACTGCGCATCGCTCACGTCTTCACTCATCAAGCCAAGCGGCGCATGAACACGAACCTACGAAGGCTGGCGCGTAATGAGGACAAGGAGATCACCGAGATCGCCAAGTCGGTGGCTGAGAAGGGGGGATATAAGTGGGATGTACTGTAGCGTATGCGTAACTGCTCGCCCCTTATCGGCTGACGCTGACGTCAAACGTTAAGCGTCGACGTCAGACGTCGACTCGACGGTGCTCGCCGGAGCCCGGCGTTAGACCTTGGACGTCAGCGTCATTGGTCCTCAGAAATGGTCATTTTGTTAGGATTATTTGTACGGCTTAACGAGGAGGTGAGTAGTTACGCGTATGCAAAAGAAGATTCTCATGGTTGAAGACGACCTTGATGTCATAAACCTGCTGCGCCTGCACATCGAGGAGCTTGGCTACACCCTCGATCATGCCACGCACTGCGATAAAGGTTTGGCTCTGGCACTTTTAGGCGATTATGCACTCTTCATTCTCGATGTGATGGTGCCCGGCATCGGAGGATTGGAGATGTGCCGTAAGATTCGCGCCAAAAAACCACAGGCGCCGATCTTGATGCTGACGTCAAAGTCAGAGGAGCTTGATAAAGTTCTTGGCCTTGAACTCGGTGCTGATGATTACCAGACCAAACCTTTTAGTATTCGAGAGGTCATTGCTAGAATTAAGGCGCTGCTGCGACGCTCTGGGGCCGAGCAGGGGACTCCAGCGAGCGACGAAAAACCGATCATACTTGGGGAACTTAGCATCGACCCGAGGCGGCGAAAAGTTCTCCTCAAGGCAAAAGAGATTGAGCTTACAGCCACGGAGTTTGACCTCCTCACCTTCATGGCCACGCATGCGGGCAAGCCTTTTACCCGGGAGGACCTCCTTGCACGCGTCTGGGGCTATAACTTTGGAGGCTACGAACACACCGTCAACACCACGATCAACCGCCTGCGGGCAAAGATCGAGAAAACCCCGGCCAAGCCGCGCTATGTCGTCACAGTCTGGGGAGTAGGGTACAAGATGGCCGATGCAGCTGAGCTAGGAGCATAGCCCAGCCATGCAGAGCCTAAAAACTCGGTTCTATGCCTTGGGGACTCTGTTGCGACGACAGCGCCTACTCATCGGTATCTGTCTCTGCCTGCTACTCTTCTCTGGTGCCTTGCAGTCATATCTAACCGCGCAGTTCGTGCGTGGATTTTTATCGTGGGCCGAACAAGCCTGGAATGTGCACCTGGCAGAGAACTTTGCTGACCGCATTGCTCCCTATGTTCGTGGCCCCAAGGTCGATTACGGCACGCTCCGCGCGGCCACCTACGAGCTAAAAGAGCGCGCTCCGAACGCTGAGTTTTACATCGTTGATCGCGTCGGCTTTGTTAAACTCCACTTTCACGACCAGACGCTTATCCGTCGCACGATCATCAACCCAGACCCGATCCGGCGCTTCATTCAAAGGGCAGGGGCCTCCGAGATCTCCGTCGAGACGATCCTCGGCGATGACCCGCTGAGCTTAACGGGGCAGAAGCCCTTTTCGGCAGCCGAGATCTCCTACGCCGGAGAACGCGCCTATCTCTATGTGCTCTTGGGCAGTACTCACGCCAACACCGCACTCTCTAAGTTTGAGCAAAGGTACATCCTGCGCGCCAGCGCTGTGGCTTTTGCCATCACCGTACTAGCCACCGGGCTGGTGGCCACGATTGTGATGTTGGTCCTAGGACGGCGGCATCAGTCTGTGCGCCAGGGCATCGCCGACCTGACGCACGACCTCAAGGGTCCTCTTGCTTCCGTTCAAGGCTACCTTGAAACCATCTTGATGCGCGACAAGACGATGAGCAGTGAGCAACGTCACGAGTTTTTGTCAGTGGCATTGCGTAACGCCAAATCGATGAAGGATATGGCCGGGGCTCTCCTAGACCTGTCCACGCTTGACGACATGGAGGGCAAGATCGCCAAGGAGCCGCTCTCTATTGCCGACCTGCTCTCAGACATTGTCATGAAATTTAATCCTGCGGCTGCCGAGCGGGGCGTTAAGATAGATGTTTTGCCTGAGTCCGCCGAGCCACCGCTTCTAAATGGTGACGTGCGGCTACTCGATCGCGCGCTAAGCAACCTAGTCGACAATGCGATCCGCCATACCAACCCCGAGGGGATTGTGGCACTCAAGCTTACCTACGATGCCCCCTGGGTCAAAATTCAGGTGATTGATTCAGGCGAGGGGGTGGCACCTGAAAACCTGGCCCACGTATTTGACCGACACTACTCCGGAAGTGCAGAGAGGGGCGGCTCGCGCGGCCTTGGCCTTGCCATCGCCAAGAAGATTATAGAGCTTCATGGGGGGACGATCACAGTCCAGAGTGAGGTTGATACCGGAACCTGCTTTGAGATTAAATTGCGCGGGTAGCATCTGTCCTGGCGGACAGATGCCGATTTGCAAGAATATAAATATGCCACCGGAGGCGCTCTTTTCATCCAAGAAAAGTAACTGCTCACCCTTAATCGACTAACGCTGACGTTAAACGTCAGCGTCGTCGGTTCTCAAAAACAGTCATTTTGTTAGGGTTATATGCATAGCTTAACGAGGGGGCGAGTAGTTAGAAAACACACAAACCTTTACGCAATTTTCGCGCCGGTGTTGGCCTATCAGGTTTCCTATCGCGCCGACGCGATCCTGGCCCTCTTGTATTCAATTCACCATTCGTACCTTATTTCACTCACCTAACACTGCCTTCTCCGCGCAGCGAGGCGCGGCCCTGGTGTTCCTGTCCGGTGGGAAGGCTCCCCGCATCTGCAAAATATGGATTCCCGGACAGGAGCTATTTATAATCAAGATCCTTCCCCGGATTCTGGTCAACACCAATTCGGCGCTTGTCATACGCCTCTACCATAGCCACACTCGAATGTCGTGAGAACTCCTGCACCTCACGGTGTGAGATGCCATCTGAGAGGAGCTTGGTTATCGCTGTAGCCCGCGCCGAGTGGGGAGTTACAAAATGCCCGGCCCCGGCCCGAAGACAGTAGGCCTTGAACAGCAGATACAGACCAATTACCGAGATCGCATTCTGTGACGGGCTTTTACCACCACGCCCACGATAGCCGACAAACAGAGCATCACCGCCACCGGCACCCTCAGCTATTCTTTGACCGATAAGATCGGATATCGAGTTGGCCGCCCAAGCGGGGAGGGCCTGGTCGGCGTCTTTTTTGGCCTTCGTGGCCCGTAAACGGAGGAAGATCGTGCCCTGCTGTGTGCGGCGCACATCCCCGAGTCGCAGCGCACAGACCTCGCTACGGCGCAGGCCGCCGCCGAAAAGAGCTCCCAGGATAGCCCGGTCTCGAACCCCTTTTGGCGTTTTTGGGTCCGGCAACGCTAAGATCTCCTTAACTAGCTTAAAATCAATCATCTCCGTCGGCCGCTTTTGACCTGAGCGCACAGCCGGCGGCGGAACTTTGTCGACATCGAATGGGTTTTGCGCCAAGCCAAGATTCGAAGCGACGAGCATACGGTAGATACGCCGCAGCGCAGCAAGCTTTTTGGCGATCGTGGCATTGGCGAGCGTACTTTGTAGCCCGTCGCGACGTTCTGAGCGCCCAGGTCGCGCCACCACGGCTCGCGATGAGCTTTCCTTGCGCTGGAGTCTCGGCTTTTCACCAGGCCGGTCCTCGAGCCAACGTCGGTAGCTTAGGGCGTGCAGATCGCTAACGCTAATCATCGCCGCCGCACTCTTATCTGTGCCCGCACTCTCACCAAGAAACTCACACCATTCACGCACAACCCCAGAATAGGTATCCTGGGTATTGCGTGAACGGGTCGAGAGGAAGGCGTTAATACGCAGCCACAACTGATGCCCGGAGGCGTTGAGTCTTGCATCGGCCTGAGCGCCTTGCTGGCGCCGTAGCGTGGGAACAGGCGAAGTCATAAGGCTACCTCACTAGTTATCAGAATTATAGTTCTGGTTAAGTAAGCTAGCAGGGGGAGCGGCTAGCCGCTAGCCCCTTTTTTAACTCTATTCCCCGTTCACTAGTACCTCGTCCAATAAGTTTTTTCATAGTGCAGAAGCGCCGTACTAATAATTCATCGACGTTAACGTCATGACGAGGAACGGGATATGCGTTACGACAGGCGCTAGAGCTCCCTGACTGAATAGCGACGAGTTTCGCTTTCAGACTCTCTAATTTTTTCAACCGCGACCACGACCACGCTCACGAATTATTAAGCTACCCGGGGTTATTGAGCAGTTACGAAGACCCAGCTAACGCCGCACTCCAACCCTCAGCGCACCTAGAATTCGGCGCATGAGAACCTCACACACGCCCTCGCGAATTACTTCGCGTGGCTTCTCAACTTGCGGCTCTTTTTTCGGCTCACTTTGCGCGCGCAGCGGCGGCGGCTTTCCAAAGGTTCCATACACGACGGAGGTCTTCTTGGATGACATCGCTCGATCGAGACCGCTCTCCCTCAAGTTACCATGAAAGGAATCTACCGGATCCTCTGTCTCCCACCCACGTAGGTTTAGCTCCGGGCCAAGCTTAGCGTCATACTCCGCTCTCTTTTTCTGGTTACTGAGCGTGTTATAGGCATTGGTTAGCGTTTGAAACACCCGTAACGATTCATCCTCAACCCCGCCCCCTAAGATCTCAGAGTAGAAATTTGAGTCCGGATGATACACACGCGCGAGCTCTACGTAGGCAGCTTTAATCTCTGACAACGGAGCGGTGCGTGCGATGCGAAAAAGCTCGTAGTAGTTCTTAGTTTCATACCCTCGTTCCACGGCACCATCCTCCCTGAATCTATATTCGGCAGGTTTTTGCTGGGGATTTAGAAAGTAGCGCGAAAATGCTTGGCGCAGGCGCGCGATAGTCTTTGCCGTGACCTACTGAAAATTACATTTTTCAGTAACTGCTCAATAACCCCGGGGAGCTTGATAATTCGCGCTCGTGGTCTGTCGTGAGCTTGCCGAACGGTTGAGGTCGAAGAGTGTGCAAAATCAGCTAGTTATCTCATTAAACTATCCACGATCTGCCGCGCCGCGAATGGATGGCTAAGATTTTTGGCCTGCTGTCGAAGTATACGCATGCGCTCTGGATTTGAGATAAGCTGATCCAACTTCCACGATAGGGTCGGCAGATTGTTGCAGCGTATCGCAGCCCCCGCCTCAAGGAGGTGGTCGCTATTTCTTTCCTGGATGCACAGCGAAGACCTTTGAAAGAGCATCCGCGGCGCGCATGTGCCCCGCGCCAGCAGATGCCGAGAGTAAGAGAACTTTTTTTTTCATAGGTCAGACCTAGTGTACAGCCTCCTTACGCAGAACGGCATCTTTCTGCTCAGAGCAAGAAGCGCCAAGCGACGGTTCAGCCACCTGCGCCGATACCTCCACCTGTGGCCGTTTAAGATCTATCTTAAGAAGATCCACTCCTGCCACACGATAGATATCCGAGCTTTGGTAATAGGTGCGCAAGGCCTCCATCAGAGCAAGGTCCTGCCCCTTGGTTGTTCCAAGGTAGCGCTCAATTCGACCGATAAGATCGGCATACGTTTCGTGATAGTCAGCCGAATACAGATCTTCTGCCTCTTTGAGCGCAGTTGAAGACTTATTGATGTGCATCTTGGCGCCATAGCGGTAGAGCGCATACTCCCGCAACATAGCGCTAACACGTTCGTCTTTTCCTTTTCCCCACTCGTAGTTTGCCAAGCGATGTCTATCGTACACGGCATCGGCATCTGCGCTCTTTAAGCTTTTAAGGCGCCGAGGGTCGCGTTCCCAGATCGCCTGGCGTAGCGCCTCGAGTGCGTTAAAATCGAGACGATAGATATCAAGTTCGATGTCACACACACTGCGCGGGAAAAAGTTTTGCAGTGTCACCTCCTTAAACTCGCTCATAGCCTTTGGGGCAAGAGCAGCCAATTCCGCATCGGCTGCGATCGCTGCCTTGGGCAGGAAAAACGACGAAGATCCACGCCCGAACCAGGCGATGCTGGCCCTCCCCTTCCCGCGTTGATAATTCGCCAGGTTTACCCACAAAGCAGAGCGCTGGTTGCTGTCGTGAAGCACATAAGGGGTAGCCTCAAACGCCTGCTCGGCCTTGGAGTCGTACTGCGGGCCGATCCCAACCACGATATCTCCGACTCGTGCCGAGGTCGGCACCTCATAGGCCGAATAGGTGCGGATATCCAATCCAAACTTCTGCTTATAGATCTTCGCCAGCTCTATCGTCAGCAAGACATCACCGCGCGACTCGTGCGACTGCCCGCCCTGCAGAAGTCCGAATTGACGACAGAGATTTTCGAGCGAAAACGAGAGACGTTCGCGATCCTTCCCCTCCGCCGGCGCACGTGGAAACCCCTGAGCAGAAGCGGCAAGCTTACGCGAAGCATGCAGCAGATCTCCAGGAACAAGCTTTCCCTCAAAATACGGATTAAGCCCGTTGCGGATAAAACTGGTGCGCAGAAACGGAAGATCGAACTTGCTCGAATTATAGCCGATAAGCTGCAGCGGCATTTCGCTCGTACGGATCAGATTGGCGAGGTACTCCCAGATCCCCAGCAGGGCTTCTTTTTCACTGAGCTTCGCCGTCTCCTGCAGACGCATGACATCGGTGCGATTGGTTAATATCGCCTCTGGCGAGGGCAGCTGCAGACGACCAAGGCGCACCTCACCACAATGCTCCGAGCGTATGTCGAACTCCGCCCCTACCTCAAGGAACGCGTAGTTGATAATCTGCCCGCAAAAGTAGCGATCACTCGTTTCTAGGTCATAGAAGACAGTTGGCATGTTATCCTTCCACAATCGAGAGCACTTCATCGATAATTAATTTCTGCTCGAAGTTGTGTCGGCGAAGCGACCCAGCCGCTGGGCTCGACGCCGCCGGCCGGGCGATACAGTGAACCTGCATCCCCAATTTTTGGGCCATGTACTCGGCGAGGTAAGTCCATGCGCCCATATTTCTGGGCTCCTCTTGGACCCACGTCGCCGATTTAATGCTCAGCCCCTTGAGTGCACGCTTAAGCTCAAACTGCGGGAAGGGATGCAGCTGCTCTAATCGTAAGAGCTTGACGGGGACCCTGCCTAGCTTTCGCAAAGCGGCACGAACATCGTAGTAGATCTTTCCCGTAAGAAGGATGATGTGCTGCGGTACACCATCGTCCCCAAAAGATTCCTCGATCACTGGCTCAAACTGCCCCGCCGTAAAGGCCTCAATGTCGCTGCCCGCCTCGGCTAGGCGCAGCAAGCTCTTCGGAGTCATCACGACCAGTGGGCGCTTGAGCTCCGTTAGCCCTTGGCGGCGCAGGAGGTGAAACATCTGCGCCGCGTTACTAGGATAACAGACCCCCATACTGCCATCGGCGCAAAGCTGCAGAAAACGCTCAAGCCGGGCGCTGGAGTGCTCCGGGCCCTGACCTTCAAATCCGTGCGGCAAAAGCAACACCAACCCAGACTGCTGATCCCACTTGGCTTCGCACGACGAAATAAACTGATCGATAAGCACCTGCGCCCCGTTGGCAAAGTCGCCAAACTGCGCCTCCCACATAACTAGTGAAGCCGGTGCTGCATAGGCATACCCGTAGTCGAAGCCCATTACCGCCGCCTCGGAAAGAGGGCTGTTGAAAACCTCAAAGCGTGCCGTGCTCCCCGCAGGCGTCAGCCGAGAGAGCGGTGAAAAACGAGTCTGCTTTTCCTGATCTATGAGCTGTAGGTGGCGATGGCTAAACGTGCCACGCCCGCAGTCTTGGCCACTCAAGCGCACGCCGTGTCCGTCCTGCACCAGAGCGCCGTAGGCCAACGCCTCAGCCGTTCCCCAATCAATCCCCTTACCATTGCTCACCGATTGGACCCTTCTCTCAAGGATCGCCTTGAGCTTCGAGTGCGGCACAAAGTCGGCTGGGAAATCGGTCAGGCACCTGGCGATCTGGTTTAGGCGATCTTGCGACACGCACGTCGCCGCAGTGGGCAAGCGTAGCCGTCCAAAGATCGGGCAGGCTTCTCCCATCACCTTAAAGTTTTTTGTATTGTGGGCCTCGTGAAATGACTGCTCGTAGGCGAGATACTCACCGTCGACCTTGGTCGAGCTTAAAATACTATCCGCTGCCAGCTTCTCGCCATACAGGCGAGCGATGCTCTTTTTGGTGTTTATCTCGCTGTATACCAGCGGCTGGGTAAAGGTTGGATCGTCGCCCTCATTATGCCCGTATTTACGGTAGCAACAGAGGTCAATTACAAAATCACGTCCAAATTCCTGGCGAAACTCGATCGCCAGCTTCGATACCCATAGGCAGGCTTCGACATCCTCGGCATTAACATGCACCACGGGAGCCTGCACCGTTTTGGCCATATCGGTGCAATACACCGTCGAGCGGCTATCTTCAGGGTCGGTCGTAAATCCAACTTGATTATTTATTACCAGGTGAATCGTGCCACCCGTGGCATATCCAGTTAAGCGCGAAAGATTGAATGTTTCATAAACAACACCCTGCCCAACGAATGCGGCATCACCGTGCATAAGGAGCGGAAGAACTGCCTGGCGATTGGCTCCATAGAGCAGGTCCTGCTTGGCGCGCACAATACCCTCGACGATAGGATCGACAAACTCAAGGTGCGATGGATTGGCAGCAAGCATCATCTCAACCGAATTTCCGGATGAGGAGAGATAGGTTGACTTATGCCCCTTATGGTACTTCACATCACCGGCACCGAGCACACTAGCCTCGCTCAGGTCCTCAAACTCTTTGAACAATTCGGTGATCGGCTTTCCGAGAATATTTACCAGCACGTTGAGCCTGCCGCGGTGAGCCTTACCCATCACCACTTCACGCACGCCACGCGCGCCGCACTCATCGAGTATAGCATCAAGCATCGGGATCAACGTCTCCGCGCCCTGAAGCGAGAAGCGTTTCTGTCCGACGTACTTCTTGTGCAGCTGCGATTCTAGTCCCTCGGCGGCCACCAGTTTCTGAAAGGCGCGCACCTTCGCCTGCACTCCAGGCATCGTCCGTGGGCGAGCTTCAATTCTGCTCTGAAACCACTGCCGTTCATCCTCATGCGCCAGGTGGGTGAACTCAAAGCCGATACTGCCGCAGTAGAGCTTCGGCAGCTGATCGACGATCTCGCGAACGCTCATCACCGCGTGACCATCGATACCATCACTGCGCACCTGCGTACGCAGATCCTCTTCGCTAAAACCGTACCATTTGAGGTCCAGATCGGCCGCATCGGGAAGCGCCCAAACCCCTCTGTGCAACGGATTAATCTGGGCGCGAAGATGTCCGTGGCGGCGATAGGCGGCGATATACCTCATCACCCGCTCTTGCAGCTCATGGTTCGTAGCCGGAGCCAGGGCAGCGCGACCATTGCCATTACTGCCATTACTCGGCACAGGTGAAGCCGACTCCACGACCCGCGCCTGAGCAACCTCGCTCAAAGCACGCGAAGAACCACCCGAAAATCGTGAGAAGAGGTCAGCCCAGCTCTTACCTACCAAAGAGGGATCTTTGAGGTAAAGCTCATAAAGCTCCTGGACTACTCCAGAGTTTTCACCGGCGAGAGTTAGAAGATCGTCAAAGGATGACATAGCTAATCGATATCCTCATCATGATACACCACAGCTGCTCATTAACTTCGGGACGAGGATCTGCCTCAGACCGACGAGCGTTTCTCCCGTGCACCTGCACGGGAAACCCATATTTGACGAGCAGTTATGAAAATGCAACTCATCTAGTACACGTTTCACGGGTCAAGGAACCTGATCATGGTCCCTGTCTTGGCCATTTTCTTAGCCTATTTAAGCAAGACCCTCGAAAAGGCCAAGAAGCCAGACCAGGACTAAGACAGTATTACCCGGATTTTTTGAGCAATAACATCAACACAACCTACAACTTACATAAATTATTCAACTTATTCTAGCCTCTTAAATCGAGCGCTGCAAGCCGTTTGCGCTGGGCGGGAGTAACGACGAGTCGAATCTCTTTGTTTGCACTGTAGGTCGCACAATATCCTTCGAGCTGAGCAGGTATTTGGAAGAGAGAAGATTCTGGGCTTATCAGGCGCGGCAACGTGGCGACACTGACCGCAGATTGCTGAAATCAGACCACAGAAGACAGATAGGCGCGAGGCTTGTAACGTTCACGGGGTCTAACTATACCGTCCGCAAAAAGTCTTGGCGTAAGAAACGCATTGATGGCGGACGGAGCAGCGCGCTCGGTCTACCCTTTTTTTGCACCATGTTACAGCTAGTGAGCACTCCACAAAAAGGGTAGACCAAGCGCGGCGCTCCGGCCGCCCCCGCTATTCGTGGGTCCGCCAAGACTTTTTGCGGACGGTATAGAGCCCCACAGCGCAGCCGTAGGGACTATCTATTTTGGTTGCGGCCGCTGGGCTGCGCTGTGGCACTCCGTGTGAAACCGAAAGCTCGGAGCACCCCCACAGCTTCAATGGTGACAAGATTACTACAACTGGGCACGATACATTCCCGCACGAATCCGCGGTGCAGTTCGCCTACCCGAACCCTCCCGCCCAGATCTTAAGCGCCTTAAGAGCGGATGTCCCCACCTTATGTCCCACCGCATCTTCAACATAGGTTACGGATGCGCCAAGGCTACGCAGGTATTCAACCCCCTCCTTGGCTTTATTTAGGGGAACAACATCATCCTCCGTTCCATGCGCTACAAATAGCGCTGGGAGCTTGCCGCCCGGCCGAGAGCTCTCGCGGATTACGAAGCCGGCGAGAAGGCCTACTCCGGAAAACATCTGCGGATCTTTCTGCGCAAGAAGAGAGAGTAGTGCCGCACCTTGAGAGAAACCAAGGGCAAGGATCTGACGGGGCTGCAGCTTGTAGAACTCAATCGCCTGCTCGACAAAACCGGTAAGCCTTGCCGCCGCCAGCCGAATCGCCTCCCAGCGTAGATCGCGAACCTCCTCATCGACATTCCACCAGCTAAATCCGCCGCGCACGTCTTCTAAAAAACCCTGCACGGCGATTACGGCCCACTCCTCCGGCAAGCAGCGCTTAAACGTAGCCATAACGTCAAAATTCCCGGCGCGGCCATGCACGAGGAAGCATAACGGCGCCTGTGGGTCGCTGCCTGCACGAATGTTATGCAACAATCCCAAGCTCTTTTCTGCGTTAGCGCTGGCGCGAATCATGAGTAGTTTCTACCTTAGAAGTGCAGGAAGAGTCCATTCGGCTAGTTACATCGACATCTCAGATATCCCCGGGTCCGTTCGTGCCACTCGAATTCTGCCCGCTGGCTGATCTGCTGGCCGCCGCCATAGCGGCATCCGGACCATCAAGTTTTTGGGGATTCGTGCCGGTACCGCCAATCGTCGGTTTCCCCCCAGTAAGAACCTTGCCGGATGAATCGCCGCCACCTCACCCTCCCGTATTGGGATAAGGCGTCGGCACCGGACCGCCGCTTGTAGGATTCATCCCGCCACCCTCCGATCCTCCGCCTGAACCGCCTCCGGATGTGTCCCCGCCTCCACTTGAACCTCCGCCGGAAGAATCGCCACCTGAATCATCTCCTCCGGAGCCAGAGTCTCCGCCGTCTCCTCCCTCGCCCTCCATCATTGCACCCGGCTGCCCGAGAGGGCCGCTCCCCTGAGCGCCCGGCAGATTCAGGGCCTCAGCTGCGTTTCCGTTTCCGCTTGAGCTACTGACGCAGAAACTGCCTGCTTGGCGGGTTGAGGATTCGCTACGCGTGGATTGCCTGGTGTTGCTGCCGGGCCTGGTTTTGTCCCAGTGAAAAAACTTTCCGGTCGCGACACTAGCGGCGCGCGTTCGCGCACCGCTACTTTGCCACCTTATCAACTTCCTGCAGTACCACCGCCACCGCCTCGAACAGATCCTCGGGGATCTGCTCCTCAACTTCAAGCGGTAAGAGTGCCTTCGCCAATGACGGGCGCTCGATCACGGGAACACCATAGCGCTGGGCGATCTTGACTATCTCATCGGCACTCAAGAACTCCCCCTTTGCTGATACCGTTGGCGCAGCCGCACCCTGAGTATCATACTCTAGCCCTACAGCGGTTTTGTAGATCGGTTTCTTAGTCATAGTAGCTACGCTCGCGTATTCGTATCTGTCGGTTTTTGCAGCACGTCATCGGTAGTGTGAGAATTACTTCCGTTGCTTGTGGCAGGGCTTTGTCCGACAACGACTTCGGGCTTAAGATCTCGACCTCGAGTTTCGCCCGTAGGCGAATTGGAGGGCGAGGGATCGAGAACGACACCATCACGGTCGGCAGTCGGAAGGTAGATGCTAAAGGTTGCCCCCTCTCCTGGCTCGCTACTAACGGTGAGCAAGCCTCCGTGTTTCTTAATTATCGCATAGGCGGAGGAGAGTCCGAGCCCGACGCCGCCGAACCCGAGCCCGGTATCAGAATCCACATTTTTGGTGGTATAGAAGGGCTCAAAGCAGCGGCTCTGCTTTTCATAATCCATGCCGACGCCATTGTCCTCAAGATCGAGGCGCAGATAAGTTCCCGGAGCGAGATCGGGATCGATCTCGGCCGATCGCAGATTCACCTTGGTCGTAATAAACTTCACCTTTCCACCCGGTTTCGCGCCGATGGCCTCCTTGGCGTTAATCAACAGGTTGGTAACCGCTTGTTGTATCTGTGAGTAATCCACGAGCACATCGGGAGCCTCGCTTTCCAACTTCATCTCAATACCGATCTCAGGCCCCAACACCGAACGATAGATCTCCTTCGACTCTTGGAGTGTGTCGTTAATCGCAACCACCTGCGGAGAGTAGGCTTGATCAGAGGTAAAGTTGTGTAGCTGCCGAATGAGTGTCGCCCCCTTCTCTGCCGCCGAGAGAATCATTTTCGTCGAGGCACTTAACGGCGAGTCCTTAGACAATTGAATGTCGAGTAGGCTCGCCTGCCCCATGACCGCCTGCAACAGGTTGTTAAAATTATGCGCCACACCCGAGGCCAATAAGCTCGCCATGCGCATCTTGTTGGCCTCTGCCATCTTGCCCTCGAAGCGACGCGCCATGACCACGGTGGCGATCTCGTTTGCCATGCTAACCAACAACGGCAGCTTCTTTTGCGCAAAAAACACGGACGGCACCGCGGGTTCAGCCACAAGCACGCCGACAACGCGCCCGATACTTACGAGCGGGACAATCACGATAGTACCGATCTCTAGCTTTGCCATCAGCAGGTTGAGCCCGGAGCACTCCATCGGGCTGCCCTCGGGGATAACAATCGGCTGCTTGGTACGGATCGCATCATCGAAGAAGTCGTGACGCAGGTCGAGCTCTATCTGCACGTTTATTAAAGCTCCTCTCACCCCAGGACCGAAGCCCCCCTGCCCAACTATATGCGTTCCTTGCTCATTTAATACACCGATCCACATGCGCTTGCAGGCAAATTCAGCTTGCAGGATCGGCAGGGCATTCTCCGAAACATCGCGAGGCGTAAGATGCTTGGAGACTTCATGGCTTAAGGTGTACAATGCCGCCAGTGAATCAGCCTGGCGTTTTTCGTTGATATAGGCCTCGGCTTGACGAATCGCCAGGCCGATCTGCGTGCAGGCGGCAGCGACGAGGTCAAGATCCGAGGTCGTATAGCGCGCTACGCGCTTTCCAAAAAGCGCGAGTACGCCGACAACTTCCTGCTCAAACATAATTGGCACAAACATCGCCGACCGCAGCCCCTCTTTGCGCAGCATCTCAGCCGGTATGGTCGATTCTGCAAAGAGATCACGAACAATCAGCCCCTCTCGCTTCTTGATCGTCGTCCATATAATACCCTCGTGACGGCGCAACTCGGGAGCATGCAGCACGAAATCGGAACTTACGCCCTCATTAGCCACTACATCAAAGGAGGTGCTCGATCGATCGACTCGACAGATACACCCAGCGTCAGAATTCGTCGCCCTCAAAAGGGCGCGCAATCCATCTCCCGCAACCAGCTGAGGGTCATTCAGAATCTTGAGCGCACGCGAGACCTCGTAGAGTGCCTCGATACGACGACGTTCCGAGATCAGCTCCTCTTCGGCCTCGCGTTTGCCCGTGATATCGAGGCCGAATCCCTCCCAGCCCAAAAACTCGCCCTTCTCGCCGACCGTTGGCACACCTTTGATGAGGAGCCAGAAGGTCTTCCCGCTCTCCTGGTTGATCACGCGAATCTCCTCATTGATCTGCAGATGCATGTTCTTCAGGCGCAAAATCCTCACGCTTAAGCGGCGGTAATCGGCTGGATGAATCACCTTCACCCAAATGCGTGAATCATTTTGTAGAGTGCTGCTAGAGATTCCAAGAATTTTCTTGACATTGCCCACGGCATCGACGACACGCATCTGCGCATCACTGTGCACAATAATTAAATTGCCATACTCCGCCAACCTCGTGTAGCGTTGATGTGCGTCATCATATCCCCGCGCTAGAACCTGGCTCGTAACCGGCACCAATGCGCGTTCTAGAAAGAGGGCGCAGGTGTTGCTCATGCTCTCAAGAATAAGCGTATCTTCCTTACGCCAGCGATAGTAGTGGAGGGTATGATGGCACTCAATCCAGCCGCAGCTACGCTCTCCGATGAACAAGGGGATAATACCGATCGAAAGCACCCGTGCCGCCAGCAGCTTCTGCAACAACGGCTGCGAGAGCGCGGAGCGCCGCACGTCATTTAAAAATAGGGTTGGCGCGGGTGTCGCCTGTAGTAAGAGGTCACGAATCTCGAAGAGTGCCTCGAGCGGCTCGCTGTCCGCAGGACTGGCGCGCCAATCGGCATGCATCACCCCACTCTCGGGGCTAAAATAGGCAAGCACGCGATCACAACCGAAGCTCTCTCCGACCAGCGTCACCGTGCGATTGAGAATTTCTTGTGCAGAATTTACATCCGCCATGCGGCGGCGAAATTCCTGCAAGATATTTCGAATAAGGTCAACGCTCACTAAATTTGCCTACGCACGCTCTACAATTACTACTTTTGAACTTCGAATCTTCTGCACCATAGCCCGATATGAGATCTCACGATGCAACGCTCGCCGCTGCCCTTTGATCAGGGGATCTCCCTCATCCTCCTTGAACTCCTGCTTGAGCTCCTCTGCGGACATCTCCAGCTCCTTCATTAGTTTAATGCGATTTACTCCGTATTCAAGCGCACCTAAGATAATAAAGGCACCAGCACCAAGGCATATCCCCCGAACCAAGACCGATCCTAACAAAACTTCCCCATGTGCACTCCCTGTCGTAACGACCTTCGCTGCAATCCGCTCCAACTCACTGCGCAGCAGCCATATAAATAAGGTTCCGAGAAAAACAAGCTTCAGTGCAACAAGCCAGAGCCCCTTAACCCCTGACAAAATTCGCCCTACTCCTACGCCGGGATTTAGCCGCGAGAGGTCGAGCGCGATCGACGTCCACGAAAACACCAGACCTACCCGTAGCCACTCAAGGAGAACAGCGACCCCAGCTCCCAACAGAAGCCAAGCAGATATCAGTATAAAGAAATACCTCGCCGTCATAGCCAGGCATACGCCGGGAGCCTTCGCTCCTTCCGTAACTAAGTATTCTAACAGGATCTTATTCCTTAGAAAAACCAAAGGTATGAACATTCCTGCAATAAGCAGTACAAAGGCGACAATTCCTGCCGTAAGTAGCTGAGCTTTAACAACTTTTCCGTCCCGACGGGATTTGTCTAGCTTTTTTTTAGTAGGGGGCGATTTGCTCATTTTGTCACCACGTACGACGATAAGTGTGTTTGTGCGTTAGCCTATCCAGCACCGAGCTGTAGCAGCGACAGAGGACGAGAGGAGATTTCGAATAGCCAGCCGAATGCTCCCGCTTGATAGACCAATAGCAGCAAAGCAAAACCGAGGTAGCTCTTAAGTTGGAGCCCTTCGCTCGATAATGAAAGAGAGGGCAGCGCTCGTCCGATAAATCCCACCCCGATCTCGACCAGCAGGAACAGAGCCGCAAACGGTAGAAACAGCTGCAGCATCTGTGTTGTACCTCGAGCTAGCAACGTGACGATCTGCCCGCCCAGCTCAGTCGCCGCCATATTCGCCCCCACTCCGAGAATCACAAAGCTCTTCTGGTATTGCACCACCAACTGTTCGAGGAGCCCACAGCATAATATCTGCACCCAGCAGAGCTGCTTAACGAGAACTGCCATTACCGGCTCCTGTGTCTCATGCAGAGGATCGTACAACGTACTAATGTTCTGACCACGCGCCGTGTCAAATAGGTCCCCCCACATCCCTGCCAACGTAACAATACAGGCACAAGGAAGGCTTACGAGGGCACCGATCAGCACCTCGCGCAGTGCATATAAACTAAGCGCAGCTCCTCCCCCTTCCTGCGCATGTCCATATCCGAGCAGCGATAACCCAAGAGCGAGAAGACTTTTGCGCCAGAGGCCGATCCCGGCTTCGCTCAAGGGCAACATGATTACCATCCCCCAGGCGCGAAGAAAAGGCAGGTACCAGAGTGATAGAATTTCAATCAGTTCGTTACTCATGGCATATTCCCAAGTGCAACAATACTGCCGATCATGGTCTGGTAGAACTCGATCAGTTTTGTGCTAAACCAGGGAGCACAGAGTGCCACAACACTACCGACGGCGAGAAACTTAGCGCAGTAGCTGACCGACTGTTCTTGGATCTGGGTGGCGCTTTGCAATATCGAGATAAATAGGCCAACGAGCGAGCTGACCGCCAGGGGCAATCCCGAAACGAGCGCCACCATCAACAAAGACTCCTTAAGGTATATAGCAAACATATTTAGCCCCCGTACGACATTATCAGACTACGACTAAGGAGTAGCCAACCATCGGCAACAACAAAGAGAACCAGCTTCAGAGGAAGCGAAATCATCGCCGGACTCACCATCATCATCCCCATTCCGGCAAGCACATTGGCCACGATCAGATCGATTACGAGGAAGGGGAGGAGCAGCACAAACCCCATGGCGAAGGCCTGTTTTATCTCGCTTAAGACAAACGCTGGAACGAGAAGCTTGAGGTTTTGTCGGGCCTCCTGGCGTAAAGCGTTTTGCTTCTCCTCCGAATCCGTTGCTGAGACCGCAGCCGGATTGTCGAGAGCACGCAGCACCTCAAGCTCACGCGCGCCGGCATGCGCCGCCATAAACTCGCGCCAAGGTTCAATCAGCACAGCGTAACGAGTCACGGACTGCAGCAGAGGAAGTTTTTGTAACGGTTCGAGATCCATCTTTTCGGCGATCTCCCACGTGCGTGAGCATACCGGTGCCATAATGAACATCGAAAGCGCTATCGATAAAGCCATCACCAACATCGTCGAGGGGACCTGCTGCGCCCCGATTCCACTGCGCAATAAGCCCAGAACGACACTTACCTTGAGATAGGAGGTACACAGGCCCACAATCAGCGGGAAGATCGAAAGCCCGAGGCTTATGCCGATCAGCCAATAAGGATGAATCGCCGCCATCTGGTTCATAGTCGTACCTCCTTACCCTGCACCATGACGGACGCCCCACGAACGGCAAGCGCGCTGAGGCGTAGTCCTTTATTCTCCAAGCTGCTTCGGATCTCCGTTGTTATCGTGCGAAGCAACAGCGCATCACTACGGCGCTGCGGCACTATCTCAACGCTGACCTCACCGGGCGCAGCTCGCCGAATTTCAATCTCAAAATGGTGTCCCGCCTTCTCGTACTCCAGGGCCACACCGCCGCTGAAATTCTCACCTAACGACTCAAGCTTGACCGCGCCACTCCAGTGTCCGCTGGCGGTCTCGTTATCTCTATTGGAGGGTGAGCTATCTTGCTCTCGGGGATTCCTAGCACCAGAGCCACTGCCACTATCAGTGCTCGATGGCGGTGTCGCCTGCAGACTGCCTGTGTTCTCAAAAGAAGAACCGAGAAAGACAAGCTGTCCCGATGCTCCTGCCTCTGGAGGCAGCTGAAAGGATAGGTCGGAGCGAGGCAGCTCCCCTAGCGTATCGATGACGGGCGTTAGTCCCGCTTGACTATCCAGCGCTGATGCACGCTCGCTTGCCCGTCGATCCTCTACTATTCCTGCCAAGTGAGTGCGTAGTGAGCGAACCTCGCACATCTCCTCTTGGTCACGCTCTTCCAGGCGAGCGCGCTTACTTTTTTTAAGATTTGATATTAGATCTGCAATCTTGCTCCCCTTAGCTTGAGCCGCACGAAGCTTGCCAATAAGCGCCCCGGCTCTCTCTTTGGCTAGACCAAGTGCCGCACTCGCCTGTTGCACGCCATGCCGCTTCTCGCCAAGCATCTGCAGCAGCGCCGCAGATTCGCTGTGGCGCACCTTAGGGTCGCTGCCTTCGTGACTTCGGCGACGGAGCGCCTCGGCCACATCATCGAAGCGCTTTTTTGCGCCCAGCTCGGCGTCACTTCTACGCCGAACTTCCTGATTGGCACCACCAAGCTCAGTGCGCAGCTGCTGCTGATCTCGCTGCAAGAGGAGCTCTTTGACGAACAATGGAGCAGATCCGATCTCGTTCATAGCTGTTACTGGTTATGCAATTATTGGTTATTTTGAAGGCGTCGCAGGGCACCATTGCCACTCTCAGCTACTTTGGAAAGTAGCTCGATGCGAACGTTAAAGGTGTTGGCGTACATCTGAAGCTGCAAGAGGTCACCTACCGATCCACCACCAGAGGCGATCATCCTCTGCTGCATCGCCGAGATGGTTCCGAATAGGTCGCTGGATGGGGGGCCGGACTGAGTCAGCTGAGGCTCGAGAGATTGTCTTGCTTTTTCAAGCGCTTGGGCGAATTTGGTAGAGGATTTCAGGCCTCCCCGACCAGCCAAAGCAGTAATTGATGTCCCCGAAATTCCACGTATCTGCATAACCACCCCACATAAAGTACGATGCTCTACTTCATGTATCGGGGAATTAAGGGAAAAGTTTCCTCTTCTTGAGAAAAAAGCGTCGATGACCCCAAAAAAGGGTAATTGTTCGGCCCTCATCGGCTGACGCTGAGGTCCAACAATGCGTTTTTTTACGTCAAGACTTTTTGCGGACGGTATAGTTGCGTAGCGTACATTCGTATCCTAATATACAATCGGTGAATTTGGGAGGTTATACGCTAAGCTCTTCAAGCATCGACGGGTCCGTAATTAGCGAGGTC
The DNA here is from genome assembly GCA_903922175.1 of uncultured delta proteobacterium. Lineage (GTDB taxonomy): Bacteria > Bdellovibrionota_C > UBA2361 > UBA2361 > CAIXSY01 > CAIXSY01. Next base: position 24,449 of record CAIXSY010000297.1, read on the forward strand.
TGGCAGGGTTGCCGGGGTGGTGAATTTTGTGAGCGCACTCAACAGCCATCGCCTCACGCTCACACAAGTGCTCCCACAGCTATTCCCGATATAAAGTTTCTTAATCTTCAGGCCCCTACCAAACCTTCAGTAGGGGGGATTACTAAATTTGGTGACTGCTGCGTGGTGTTAAAAAACTTCGGCACTACTGTGCTCATTGGAGAAGACGCCAACGAACAAGGCTTAATGCAGGTCCCCGCCTTTCTCATGCCTCACGAACTTCACCGTGTTGCCCTTGACGTGACCAAGAATACGACACTCGAATCGAGTCACATAGCAAGCTTGATCTCCAGCATCGGCTCCTATCTATTAACAGAATATAAGGTAACCCAGTCTCGAGCGGGGCTTGCCGCTCTCGTGCCACAATGTGAAGTCACCACCCTCTCGTATCCGCGGCTCAGGAAGCTAGAGATAAGAGCTTCTGCTGCCCCCCGTGCTTCGCAAGACTTTAGCGCTAATTTTTTCTTTCCCGTACTCGATACTCTGGCCCTCACCTGTCATACTCAGGGAGATTCTCTTTTGTGTCGTTTCGCCAAGGTAAACAGCCTAAGCACGCTCGATGTCTCGGCGCTATCCTGTTCGCTTTTTAAGATAGCTCTTCTTGTCCATGGAAATCCTGGGCTAAGGCAGCTCTATATGAAGTGCCATAATTTAACCGGTCCTTCGAATATCGGAAAGCTTGCCAACGCTCTCGCCGATGCCACCAATTTGGAGGAATTGCGCTTTTCGGGAGAGATCGCCCCGATCATGCTAGATGCCGTACGTTATCTTTTTAGGTCAGGAAGCTTGCGACGCGTGGTCGTTGATCGGATCCGGCCCGACAGCCTTTTGGAGAAAAAGCTTTCTTCCCCCGATTCGCCATGCCACAAAGGCGAGCCCTACCTTCACTCAAGAACCGACACCCATGTCTGGGATCGAAATTAGCGCTTCGTACTTAGAGCCTGTCCGGAAACAGCGAAAGCGCGATAGGACGGGAGAAATAAGTGAAATAGTAGAGTAGTATACGTAGCCAATTTCGAGGTTAAGCCCGAAAGAGGCACGCTATAATAGCGCCGACTAGTGAATTTTGAGGCTA
>CAIXSY010000298.1 GCA_903922175.1 uncultured delta proteobacterium
GACATTAGCCCTGAGCCGAGTGCTGATGCCGTAAAGTTAGCTGACGTAGTGGCCGCTAACGTCTATTGCCTCATCAGGAGTTACGGCTAAGGCCGTGGGCTGCGGCCGAAAGCTGCAGCTGCATCAGATGCAGTCAGCAGATCTCTGACAGCTGATCCCTGAAAGCAGATTACAGATCAACGCTCGTCAGTCTGAGGCAGCGCCTCGCTAGTTTTCTGCTATAACGTCACCATGGAATAGGAGATGTGTCTGTGATAATGAAGACGGTAGAAAGGCTGTTTTCCTGATGTCCGATTGCCGCGAGTGGATGCGATCGATTGAGGCCTTGCAGGCTAAGGAGGGGAGCTGTTAATCATGAGCGCCTGCCGCATTGCCTCAAGCGGGGCTTTCTGCCCCGTGTAAAGCTCAAACTGAGCCGCACCTTGCTGCAAAAACATCTCAATCCCGGAGATGACCACGGCGCCGCGCTGTTTGGCTTGGCGTAGGAGCTTGGTTTCTGGCGGGTTGTAGACGAAGTCAAAGACGATCTGGCCTGCGTGCAGGTACTGCTCCGGTATGAGGGATCGTTCAACATCGGGAGACATGCCCACCGGTGTGCTTTGTAAGATAATGTCAAACCCAGAAAGCTGAGCCAGATCGGAGAGATCGGCTGCCGTAGCCTTTACCTCGGCAGCCAGGCTTTGAGCCTCATCGATGGTTCGGTTAAAGATCGTTAGGGAGGCGCCTTTCGTGGTGACGGCAAAGGCAGCAGCGCGGGCTGCGCCGCCGGCACCGAGCAGGGCTACACGTTTTCCGCTTAGTGATGTCTGCGCTTCAAGTGGAAGGATGATACCGGCCAGGTCCGTATTGTAGCCACGCAGCTTTCCGTCGTTGTTTACGATAGTATTAACCGCTCCCACCTTGGCAGCGAGCGGGTCAATCTCGTCGAGTAGTGCTAGCACGGCTTGTTTGTGCGGAATGGTAACCGAAACTCCGCGAATGCCAAGTTCTCGCACACTGCCGATCGCTTCTTTTAGATCAGCGGCGCGAATATGACAGGCAGCATAGAGAAATCTCTGGCTAAGTCCACAGGCGGCATAGGCGGCATTATGCAAGCTTGGCGATCGTGAGTGGGAGATCGGATCACCGATCACGATGCATAGTTTGATTGATGAGTTTGTTTCAGGTAGCTGACGGCGCAGTAAGTCGCTCACAGATCTCCTTGGTAATTTGGCTGGTTGAGAGCGTGTCGGTATCAATGATTATTTGGCTACATTTTTCGTAGACAGACGAGCGAGCGCCATATAACTGACGCGCACGCGGCAGGTCTTGGAATAGCGGGCGGTTGGTGTCTCCCGTAAGGCGTTTCTGGATCGTTTCAAATGTTGCCCGTAGATAGACGATGCGCCCGCCTTGACGGCGCAGGCTCTCTATATTGCCGAGGTGAGTGATAACGCCCCCGCCGGTTGAGATAACACCAGATTCGAGTTCGCCAAGCTCCTTTGCCATCTCGCTTTCAAGCTTTCTAAAGTGAGCCTCGCCATCGACGGCGAAGATCTCGGGGATGCTTGCTCGGCCAGAGCGGCTGAGGATCAGGTCGTCCATTTCGTACATCTGCAGGTGCAATTTTTCGGCCAAAATCTTAGCCAACGTGCTCTTGCCCGAACCCATAAAGCCGATCAGGACTATCTTCATGGTTGGAACCTCGCAAGGGGTGGAAAAGAGGTCCAGCAAGAAGCCGCCGTTAAGAGACGCTGACGTCCAACGTCCAACGCCGGACGTCGTACGTCGACGTCTAACGTCGACTCGACGGTGCTCGCCGGAGC
>CAIXSY010000299.1 GCA_903922175.1 uncultured delta proteobacterium
GGACGTCTAACGTCGACGTTTTACGTCCGGCGTAAGACGTTTGACGTCAGCGTTAGCCGATTAGGGGCGAGCAGTTACCATCAGTGTTTCTAATGTCTCTATTTCCCACACTTCCAAGCGATATTCTCAACTAACCTATCAAGGTCCACCGCCCGTCTGAGTTACGGGACCGGTGATTTTGGGCCGGCCTCCGCAATCAGACGATAGATTTTATAGCTTCGCTCAATTCCGCGCTGTCACTGAGGGAAATTACTTAGGAAATTACTTACTACGCTTTACCGAGCTCGTATAAGGCCAGATTCTGTCCGCAAGGACAGAATCTATCTGTTGCTCCACACCATCTTGCACCCTCCGCCGATGCGGTTGGTGTAAACATCGATTAGGTTCATCGTCGTCCCGCTCGCCGAGTTGCGTGGACATTCAACGCGGTACTCTCGATACTCGAGCTCTCCCTGATAGCTAATTGAAATAGACGTTGTGCCCGGAGGAAAGATGATCGACTCCTTAGATTTAAGAACGTAGGAGCGTCCACCGCCGGAGAGTCTGATGGTGGAGTATTTTTCGCCGCCGAGGTCATTTTTAAATTTGATGCGCCCCGGTGGCACGCCGCCGGACGGATCGCACGCGGTCAGAGTGAGGAGCAGCGCTAGCATGAGGAAGCTCAAGGAGGTAGGTGAGGATTTACTGCCTCTCCAGAGCCAGATAATCCATGAGAGTGGCCAGAAAAACACTCCGATGGCCAAAGCTTTGATCAGTCTCGAAAATCGGCTGCCTTGAGAGCGGTAGAAGACCTGACTTAGGCTAAGCGCCCAAAGAATTGCTATAAATAGTAATAATGCAGTGGCAGTGAGCCCGAGGAGGAGCAGGCGATAGGTTAGTCCTATTGGGTGTGGGGGAGTAAGTAGCTTCTCGAGATAGGCTTGATTAGTCAGCGATAGATGAGGCTTTAGGACGCGGCGAATTTCCTCCATCGAAACGGTCTGGAACCCTTCACGCAAAAATCCGTCATCCTCTCGAATCTTAGCCAGCGCTACCAACGATGACTCCTGCGAAAGGTTGGCAAAGGGCAGACTGAGGAATTTTTGTACATGCGTGTTGGTCGTCAAAAAGGGCAGGGTGTAGTTAGTCGGGGCGGACTGCTGCGCTAGATCGGCTTTAAGCTCCTCCACCATGGTCAAAAATCCTAGCCCCAGGCGGTAACGTTCGAAGTCCTGGCGTGGCATGACCTCGGCGATGTAATAACTCAGTAGCAGGGTAAGCTCTTGGTCGATAAGGTTTAACGCCGGTGTTTCGAATAAGGGTTTAAGGGAGGCGAGGTTTGCTCCGCGCAGCTCAAAATCTCTTCCCACACTCAGGGCGATGAGCGCGGGGATTAGCGATCGTGATTCGTCGGCCAGGCCGACGAGCTCAAAGTTCTTGTTGAAGATCGGGCTTCCGCTACTTCCGTAGGTGCCTTTGGCGTCGGTCTGGAGGTGGATAAGTCCGACCTCTTTGATGCTGCCTCTGCTCACGCGTAGGATTTCGCAGCTTGGAAATCCGACGAGGAATACCTCATCACCAGGCTGTGGTGGCTGAGTGGCAAATATCGGAGCTGTGCTGGTGCTCGGGGCAGGCGACAGACGCAGTACGGATAGGTCAAAGACGGCGATATCACGTTCAATGCGCAGCGACTCATGGGGGATCTGCTTTTGGGCTGGCTCGCCAACAGCCACGCTATATTCAACCGAGATATGCTCGCACTGGAACGTTGGACAGAGGGTCGTCGCCACATGGGCATTGGTAAGTATTCGCCCATCGCCGAGGAGCACCCCGCTGCCACAGGCGCCATTAGGGGCGGTGAGCATGACCACGCTGCTGCGCACCTGGCTGGGAAGAGGCTCCTCTGCCTTGGCCTGGGTGGTTACAAGTGCAAGGAGTGCTATTGATAGTAGACGTGAAAGATGGATAATCATACTTTAGATACCTTGACCACAGAAACTTGTCGAAAATCAGTCAAGTTTTATTTAAAGTGTAACGCGAAGTAAGGAAGGACGCGAAGGGAAATACGGAATTTTGTGTCTATTTTCCTGCCCCTTCGCGTCCTTCGTTACTTCGCGTTACATTACGGTAGTCCGAGGCGTGCCTCGCTAGCTATTGTAGGTATATTGAGGAAATTACGACAGCTGGAAAGTCTCAAGTGTCTGTCGTTCTCTCATGCACCTTCATGAGCAGGGGGGTAATTCCATTTCCGGACTTAATGAGTAGTTACATTGTTGGGAGATCTAGTATGTCTCAGCCCCAAGTCGGCCTCATCGGTCTTGCGGTAATGGGTTCAAATCTGGCCCAGAACATCGAAAGTCATGGCTATCCGGTGGCGGTGTTTAACCGCACACAGTCGCTGCCGCAGAATCTGACCCAAGCGCAGCGTGATTTTTTCGGTGCTCATGCCTATGAGCGCATTGATACCTTAGGTGTAATGCAACATACGGAGTGGGAGAAGGTATGAAGGAGACGAATGAATTGACGAGCTGTGCTGTTCTGGGATTAGGCTTGATCGGCTCGGCCTGGGCTAATCATCTTGCTGCCGATGGTGTGTTGACAGCGACGTGGAATCGCACGCCCAGAGAGGGGGCTCCGGCGTTCGAGCCCGAGATTGATCTTATCGCCGGAAAGGCCACTGTTTTACATCTTGTCGTTTCCGACGAACGTGCCGCCACCTCGGTGATCGATCAGCTTATGCCGCATCTTACCGCGCGGCATCTTCTGATCCAGTCAACGACGATTGACCCGGAGACGAGCACGGCGATAAAGGCCCGAGTCGAGCGCCGCGGGGCGCGCTATCTTGAATCTCCCTTCACGGGAAGTCTGCCTGCGGCTCTGGAGCGAAAGACTATCTTCTACCTAGGTGGGAGTGCCGAGGTGATTGACTTGGCGCAGCCGTATCTGCAGCGTTTAAGTTCTCGCCGGATCGTCATCGGGAGTAACGAACAGGCCTGCTACATTAAGCTTGTCATGAACTTACAGATCGTCTCGGCGGTTGAAGCGTTAGCCGAGGCGCTGACCATCGCCCGGCGCGGTGGCATCTCAGATCAGGTCTTTTTCGATGCCTTCCGTGAGAACGCCTCTTTTTCCGGCGTGGCTGCACTCAAAGAGCCGAAGTTAAAGAGTGGCGACTATTCAGCCCAGTTTTCGCTTAAGCATATGGCTAAGGATATGCGATTATTGGCTAAATCACTGGGTGATAAGGAGTTTCCGGCGCTGCAGTCGGCCCGTAAAGTGCTCTCTCTTGGCGAGGAGCGCGGGTTCTCGAATGAGGATATCTCGGCGATTATCAAGCTGCTTGCTTAAAGACAGGCTTTCCTGTAACGTTCCCGAGCTATTGAAAAGGGGGCCTGGTTGCCCCTATCGATACTCTAACCCCCGCTTTGCTGGATGGTTCCCGATAGTTTTAGTTCTGCTTCAGCAAAGGTTGTGGATAATGCCTCTCGTGACAGTCTGTTAGACTGCGTTAAGAAGCATGGATATGTGAAATTCGTGGACCTTTAAGTCCATGGTGAATATCACGCCCCGGTTGGATTCTCGATGCATTTGGACCGGCGGCAGTTAGAGTAGCGCATCGTCTCCTCTTTACTTCCCGCACATATAGCCAACGAGCTGGAAGCGTTCGTCGAACGCTCTCCCAGGCTTGTTGTTTTAATTGATCCGGCGTTGTGCCGTGGTCGTATCGTGGAGTGTTCGCTATGTCTCTTCCTGCAGTGTCTAATTCTAATGTGTCTAATCCCGAAGTTTCTTTTGCTGACCTTAATCTTAATTCGGCCTTAATGAAGGCCATAACTGACTCGGGCTATACAACCCCAACGCCGGTTCAAGCCCAGGCGATTCCGGCGGTGTTGGCGGGCAAAGATCTGATGGTCTCTGCCCAGACCGGTACCGGTAAAACAGCAGCCTTTATGCTACCAGCACTTCATCGTCTGAACGAGAAGCCGATGATTGCCAACTGCAAAGGGCCGCGTATCCTCGTGCTCGTTCCAACGCGCGAGTTGGCGCAGCAGGTAACTGATGCGGTGCAGCGTTATGGCAAGCACATGCGTCAGTTGCGCGTCGTCAGCATCCTTGGCGGGGTGCCGTATGCGCGCCAGCGCAGCAAGATGCGCGATCCGATTGATGTGATGTTGGCCACTCCAGGTCGTCTCATTGACTACATCGGCCAAGGGGCGATGGATTTTAGGCGCGTAGAGATGATCGTCCTCGATGAAGCCGATCGGATGCTCGATATGGGTTTCCGTGATGCGGTCAAAGAGATCACGGATGAAATTCACACCAAGCATCAGACCCTGCTCTTTTCGGCCACGATCGATGAGTCGATCAATCACCTAGCGCGGGCTATGCTGCACGACCCGGTACGGATCGAGATAACGCCGCAACACACGAAGCATGCTGATATCGAACAGCGACTCCATTTTGTTTCTGATCTGACGGGCAAACAGAATCTGCTTTCGCATCTGCTGAAGCAAGGTGAGGTGGGACAAGCGATTATTTTTACGGCAACAAAGCATGCCGCTGATTGTTTGGCGCGTGACCTCTACAACTCGGGGCATGATGCCGCGGCGTTGCACGGTGATATGCCACAGGGACGTCGTAATCGCACTATCGCCGCACTGCGGCATGGTGAGGTGCGCTTCCTCGTCGCCACAGATCTGGCCGCGCGCGGGATTGACGTCCCGGGCATCAGCCATATCATCAACTTTGATATGCCACGCGCAACTGAGGATTACGTGCATCGTATCGGACGCACGGGTAGGGCAGGGGCCAAAGGAACGGCTATTTCGCTTCTCTATCCAGGTGAGCGCGGAGCGCTGCGCCGTCTCGAGAGCTATCTAGGGCACAACATCACGCCGATAACGGTGCCTGGTTTTGAAATTCAAATGAGCCAATCTGGTTCGCGTCGCCCGCAATCAGGTGGATATCGTGGTAACCGCGACAATAACCGTGGTGGTGGCCGTAACGAACGTCGCAGCTTTAGTGGTGGTTCAGACAACCGCCCACCAGCTCGTGGTGGCCGTGATGAACGTCGTAGCTTCAGCAACGGTCCTGACAACCGCCAATCGGCTGGTGCTGGCAGTGCTGGTGATGAGCGCCGTAGCTTCGGCAATGGCCCAGACAATCGCCCACCAGCTCGTGGTGGTCGTGATGAAGGTCGTAGCTTCGGTAACGGTCCTGACAATCGCCAGTCGGCAGGTGCTGTCGGCAGTGGGCGTGATGAACGCCGTAGCTTTAGTAATGGCCCTGACAGTCGCCCAGCGGTAGCTGCCGGTGGTGGTCGGCGTGATGATCGTCGTAGCTTCGGCAACCGTCCGGATACACGTAGCCAGTCAGCTGCTGGCGGAGGACGTTTTCAGGACAGGCGTAGTAATTCCCGTGGTGCTGGGCCACATGCTCGTCCACAAAGCCGCCCGCAGGGGGCTGGGATGGCCAACTAGGGACAGCAGCTGCGGAGCCGAGTGCTCCAGGATTGATTGCTCAGATAACTGAGGAACGAAGTCACTGAAGGGGAGACCTTTGTGGCTTCGCCTTATGAATTTCATTGGTAACTGCTCGCCCCTTCATCGGCTAACGCTGACGTCAAACGTCACACGCCGGACGTAAAACGTCGTCGTCAGACGTCCGGCGTTAGACCTTGGACGTCAGCGTCATCGGTTCTAGAAATGGTCATTTTGTTAAGAATATACGCACAGCTTGACGAGGGGGCGAGTAGTTAGAAGCGTCCAGCAAGGATGTCAAGTTCAGCTGGGGGAAGAACCCAGCCCAGGTAAGCGCTAACCCCGCGCCTGGTATCTAGCCTTGCAGTTGTCGTGGTAAC
>CAIXSY010000300.1 GCA_903922175.1 uncultured delta proteobacterium
CAGACGTCAGACGTCAGACGTCAGACGTCAGACGTCAGACGTCAGACGTCGACTCGACGGTGCTCGCCGGAGCCCGGCGTTATACGTTATACGTTATACGTCAGCGTTCTCCGATTTTCAGTTATGAAGGGCGAGCAGGTACAACTAGATATTTGAAAGGGAAAGCAGCTGTGGCTCATAAGCGCATTACTCGTCGAGAATTCATCCGCCAATCATCGGCCGGTCTGGGTGCATTGGCGGTGTCCTCGCTGCTTGGTCCACAATCGATCTATGGTCAGGCGCTCAATGGTCAGGCTCCGGCGCTTCGTAATCCACATCTGGCGCAGAAGGCGATAGTTCTCGGCATGGATGGCATGGATCCAAATCTCCTCAAGCGCTTTATCGCTGAGGGGATTATGCCCAACTTTAAGCGCGCCATTGAAAAGATGCACTTTGGCGAGCTGCAGACGACGATGCCACCGCACAGCCCGGTGGCCTGGGCCAGTTTTATCTCGGGTTGTAACCCCGGCGGGCACGGCATCTTTGATTTCGTGCATCGCGATCCGCAGGCTTTTGCGCCGTATCTATCGACATCGCGTTCCTTCGCCGCCAAGCGTAATTTTCACGCCGGCGCCTGGAATATTCCCCTCGATTCGGGACACGTCGATCTGATGCGTCGTGGCCCGGCGTTTTGGAGTGTGCTTGAGGAGTCAGGAGTTCCATCCTCGGTGTTCCAGATTCCGGCCAACTTCCCCGTTACGGCAGGAGGGGGGCGGCAGGTGAGCGGCATGGGCACTCCTGATATCCTTGGAACTTACGGCACCTTTACCCTGTTCACCGACGGCGAGCCTCCGCAGGGATCGGATTCGTGGGAAGGCGGACGAGTACAGCGGGTACGCAGCATCAATCACGTGATTAAAGGCACCCTTTCCGGCCCCAAGAATCCTTTTCGTGCCTCAGGCGAGCCAGCGCTGCTCGATCTGACCATCAACCGCGATCCGCAGGAGCGAGCCATAAAGATCGGCATGCAGGATCAGGAGATCGTTTTGGAGCAGGGCGAGTGGTCGGACTGGATTCCGGTATCATTTGAGTTCCTGCCGATGTTTAAAGGAGTTTCCGGAATGGTGCGTTTCTACGCCCAGGAGATTCACCCCGGCTTTCGTTTGTACGTTTCGCCGATCAACGTTGATCCGCTGGATGCTTCGCTGCCGATCAGCAGCCCCGCCGGGTACTCACAGCAGCTCGCCCAAGAGGTTGGGCGTTTTTATACGCAGGGTTTCCCAGCCGACACCAAGGCGCTATCGCTCGGTATCTTCTCTGACGACGAGTTCTTTGCCCAAGCCAAGATCGTGCTTGAAGAGAACCTAAAGATGTTCGAGTACCAATTTTCGCGCTTTAACGAAGGCTGCTTCTTCTTCTACTTCTCGAGTGTTGACCAGAACTGCCACATGTTGCTGCGCAATATGGATCCGACGCATCCGCTTTATGATCCGAAGGCGACGCCTGAGGTGAAAAACGCGGTGCGTTACTTCTATATGCAGATGGATCAGGTGCTGCGGCGCGCTCTGGAAAAGGTTGACGCCAATACGACGCTGGTGGTGCTTTCCGATCATGGGTTCGCCCCGTTTCGGCGTGAGTTTCATGTCAGTAGCTGGCTTGTGGATAACGGATTTACCACGCTGACGGATCCCAAGATGCGCGGGGAGGGGGAGTTTTACGCGCATGTGGATTGGGAGAAGACTCGCGCTTATGCGCTTGGTCTTAACGGAATCTATGTCAATCTTAAGGGACGCGAGAAAAATGGCTCTGTGGCCCCCGATCAGGCCGAGGCGGTGAAAGCCGAAATTATCGCCAAGCTCAGAACGGTGCGGGATCCGCTTGATGGCAAGCTCTTCTTAACGGATGTCTACGACGGACAGAAGATTTATAGTGGGCCGTTCGTGGCCTTCGCCCCCGATGTCGTCGTTGGCTACCAGAGCGGATATCGGATCTCGGACGAAGCAGTGCTGGGGAAATTCCCGACCGAGATCGTCGGCGACCGTCTCAATAAGTGGTCGTCCGATCATTGCCTCGATCCAGCCGTCGTTCCCGGCGTTTTGCTCACCAATCGGCAGCTGCTCACGGCGACGCCGCATATCTGGGATCTCGCCCCATCGATCTTGAACGCTTTTGGCGTGGCCAAGCCGTCGAATATGCAGGGGCAGATCGTGCTTGGGTAGGGGCTGTCCCGAAAGCCTCCTAGTACCTCGTCCAGAAAGTTTTTTCACCTAAATTTGGAGTTTTTCTCCTAAGCTTGGCCTTAAACTTCCGCTTGGCCTTGGCCATTTACCCTTAGATTTGGGCTTAAATGTAAAAGTCGATGTCGAAGAGGATGCGGCCACGGCCAAGCAGGAGTTCATGACCAAGTGAGAAAACCTTCTGGTCGGGGTACTAGGCCATGCCAACTCACTGCCGGGACAGCCCCAACGGGACGTGTTTCCTTCGGCTTCGCTTCTGCTATCAGCGTCCTGCCGTCAGCTTTCTGCTGACCGCATCCGCTGCTATGGATATCGCAGCGGAAAAGGAAAAAGTATTAGAAAACGTAGGCCTGGTTAACACAGAAAAACCACCAACGAGAATTAGCACCGATGGGGCATGGATTTCAGCTTGGCGTATACTTGGTTTTTTGGGGAATTTTACTTCACAGAAGAAGCTAGACAAGCAGTTTTTAAATCCAACGGGGCATACCAAGAGCTATTGGAGGATCCAGAAGTGCAGCGGCTCTTCGCCAAGCTCGGCCCCGACGGAAAAAAAAATCTTCGTCTTCCGCCCATATTCTGTCAAATTAAAAGTTGTCTAACTGGGCTAGTGCCACTCGTAAATAAGTTTCATAACTTTTTGGGTGCGGCTCTTACCCCTCCCCAATAAGGAGCGCCGCGCGCACGGACTTGTGCAGCCGACTCCGGACGCTCCGCGCATCCTGTGCGAATATTAACCAAAGTTCACCCCAGTGGGGGTGCGTAGTTAGCTAAAAAGTAAAAGAGAGAAGCTTGACGCCCCCCTTCTTTAAGAAAAACGGGGATAGTATCAAGCGGCGCAGGCACGACAATTTCTTGTCCGCCGATAAATTGTTTCTTCGGTCCAAGGAGCGAGGTCCACTTCCCCGGCGGAAAATAGACGCGGCGTGAGCTTGCCCCCTCCTCAATAACTGGTGCCACGAGGATGGAGTCACCAAGGAGATACTCATCGGTGATATCTTTCGAAGCAGGATCTCCGGGAAATTCCAGAAAGAGGGGCCGCATGAGGGGGGTGCCGCTTTGTGCCGATTGTTTCATCTGTGCTTCAAGATAGGGCAATAGTGCCTGGTGAATTCTTGCGTATCGGCTAAGGTTCGTAAGAGTATCCTTGCCGAAATCACGCCACAATATCTTATCTTGATGGTCGATGATCACCTCCATAATAGGCGAGAACGCGCTAAATTGAATCCACCTAATTAAAAGCTCCGCCGTTGGGATGCCGCCATAGCCTCCCGTATCAGAGCCCCACATCGGAAAATTAATCAGACCAGCGCGCAGACCGTGCACGATAGAGGCCCGAAGGGTTGCAAATGTCGCTTTCGGATCTCCACTCCAAATGGCGGTGTAGCTTCTGGCCAGATCGTTGGCGTTTCTTGATATAAGAAAGTAGTCGTCGCCCACGTACTCTTTGAGCGCCGATGCGCTTATTTTGGGCAGAGCAATCGCCAGCTCATTCGCCGCAAAGTCAGGCATTTCACCTTCGTCACCGCGATCGATTTTAAAACCGGAGAAGCCAAGGTGGGCGAAGGTCGCCAGTTTGTCCTTAAACCAAGACTGTGCAGGAAGAGAGCGAAGGTCCGCTGCGGGCCAATTCCTGTGGTTTGCTCTCTGAAATAGGTATTTTTGTTTAATTGCCTCTTTGAGGAGATTGGCATCACTTCTATTCGCTATCCAGGCGACAAGGCGAATGTTCTCTTTTTTAAGATCGTTACTCAGGGCCTGAATCCCGGGAAATTTGTCATTAAAGTCGAAATTTCCCCATCCCCTTGATCCAGTTCCATAGGGGCGATCTATCCACATGCTTGTGATCGGAATATTGTTTTTCTTGATCGCGGCGAGGTCCATTCTAATATTTTCGGTCGCGTTGGCGGCACCAGCGCGATTTGTTGAAGCCTCATCTCTCCAAAAATGCGGGCCATAAGCCCACGAGGGGGAAATCCTGGCAGGTCCGGCAATCTGATTGTAACTTTTTAATATCGACTTATAATCCTCACCCAAAAAGATAAAGTACGAGAGCGGGGCCTCATCGAAGCAGAACGAGGTCACACCGTGGCGTGCAAAAGAGAATTCTCCCGTCGAGGAGGATGGAATGTAGATACCGTACATTTTGGACGAAAAATAAAATGGAGCACGTGCGTTTGCGCTCTGTGCCGTCGGAGAATTTCCTTTGTGGTAGAGGAACGGAGCACTCACGCCTCTATTGTTAAGGGTCGGTGACGAGATGTCTTCCCAGACCCCGTAGTACTGCTCACCCTCGCTGTCAGAAAACTCCTCCTTGAGGCAGCCAGTCTTTGGAGCTGAGCGGGTAACCTTAAAAATGTGGCGTGAGATCGCCTCAACGCTGAGGCTCCTTATTGCTCCGCCTCCATCGTCCTGCTCGAAGTTCATCGCATCTGGGCTTGGTGAGATCTTAACGCTCGCCCTTGAAGAGCTTGCCTGTGGGCTTGAAGTAAGGATCGTCTCTGGCGATCCAACTCGTGCAATCGAAAAGCCGAGCGATTGAGGATGAAAGGTAAGAAGGTAATCTGGTGTATTGAGGAAAACAGAGGAGGGGGTAGAGGGACGGCCAAAGGCGCATCCGGACAGTAACGCTATGGCGAGGATGAGCGGAAGTGATTTCATAATTTAAATTATTTCACTCAAGCACGTCAAACGCAAGCAAGAGGCTGTCCCCAAAGCCCTGATTCCCGGTTTACAAAAACGATATGTGGTGGGGCAATTCCTGCCGCAGCGCTTCCGGACCTAGTTCCAGCCGAGGATGCTCCGTTAACCGTACTGAGCGACGCCAGCTCGCGCGCTTTTAGAATTACATCCGAAGAGATTCACACGTACAGAAATCTGGGTGTTCCTCTTCCTCGAATAACCTACGATGAGCGTTTGGATCGGCGTGCCAAACTTCTTGGAGGCATAAAGCTCTTTGAGCGCCTCTTCAAGGCTTACGCCTTGTGGTAAGCTTGAAGAAAGCAGTGCTTTAACCTCCTCTAATTCTGCAAATGTCTTTTCGTCTACGGAAAAGGAGAGGGCGTAGCGCTTCTCCGGCACGGGAGTTGGCGCAGAAGGCACAATCGCCGCTGCTTTTACCTTCTCTGGAGAAGGTCGCAATGCATTGAAAAGACTCAATGTTTGCTGTGGTGTGGTCTTCGCTGACGTGCCCGCCTCCTTGCTCGACGCAGCCGGCACTCTTGGCGCTACCACTATCGGCCTAACTCGCTCCACGGTCTTTGTCTGGGGGCTGGTAGCAGCTAAAATCTCCTCTACCTCAGAGCGGCTTTTGCCGCGAATACTACCCAAAATCTGATCTTTGTTCTCATCGTTAAGTTGCCTCGACACCAAAGACAGTGTCGTCAAAGATAGCTCGCCTTCAATCAGTAAACAACGCAGCTCGGGAAATTTGGCCAACGCCCTAGCAGAGCATATGCGCCGATTGGCAGCAGGTTCTGAGTAGAGAAGTTTTTTTCTGCAATAAGAGAACAGAGACCCATAGCCATCCTGCAAAAAAAGCTCACGCCGCTCAACCTCAACCA
>CAIXSY010000301.1 GCA_903922175.1 uncultured delta proteobacterium
CTCAGGCTCTCGCAGCTTAAGGCAAATATTTAAACTAACTCACTGACTCACGGCAGTCGTGTATCAATTCACCTAAAAACTGACCGCGACGGATTCCGCTGCGGTCAGTTTCGCCCCGTTGCAGGTGGTTTTATTAATCTCTTGCCTGTTTTCACCTCAAGAAAAGTAGCTTTTCGGAAACAGGGTCTTTCCGGACAGGCTCTAACTGCTCGCACCTTCCTCGTCCTGTGTAAAATAACCCAACAAAATGACCCTTTCTGAGAATCGATGACGCTGACGTCTAATGTCTAACGCCGGGCTCCGGCGAGCAGCGTCGAGTCGACGTCAGACCTCGACGCCTTACGTCCGTCAGCGTTAGTCGATTAGGGGCGAGGAGTTACCTTTTCAAATAGATTAGCTGCTACTCTCCGTCGTCGACGGAGCCGACTCACCGATCCCGAGCTTGTCCATCTTATACTTCAAGATGCGCCGACTTATTCCAAGAAGCTCCGCCGCACGGGTCTGCACGTAATTAGTCTTTTTGAGGGCTTTGACGATCATCTCGGTCTCGAACCTCTTCTCGGCGTCATCAAACTTAACCTCCCCTTCGGCTGCGTGCAGCTTAAAGGACTCGGTCTTTGATTGGTGCGTCACCTTTTTCGGCAGATCCCCCTCGACGACCTGCTCGCTAGGAAGGAGCGCCATCAAGCTTTCAACTACGTTCTCCAACTCGCGCACGTTACCCGGCCAATCATAGCGCACCAGCACCTCCATGGCCTCTTGGCTGAAGCTAAGTTTTTTGTTGCCATAGCGCGGCGAGAACTTATCCACAAAGTGCCTGACCAGATTTGGAATATCTTCGAAACGATCACGCAGCGGCGGTATCGCCAAATTAATCACGTTGATGCGATAGAACAGGTCTTGGCGAAAGCCCTTTTCGGCGATCAGATCTTCGAGGCTTTTGTTGGTAGCGGCGATGATACGAACATCAACCTTAATCGGCTTGGAACGACCGATACGGTAGAACTCCTGCTCCTGCAAAAAGCGCAGCATTTTGACCTGCACCGCCATACTGAGTTCGCCGATCTCATCGAGGAAAAGCGTACCGCCATCAGCCAGCTCAAAATGTCCGATCCGGCGGTCGACCGCATGCGTGAACGCGCCCTTCTCGTGCCCAAACAGCTCCGACTCAATCAGCGTCTCGGGAATGGCCGCACAATTAATAGGGATAAAGGGAGAGTTGCGTCGAGCGCTGAGCTTATGCAGCTGTCGCGCAACAAGCTCTTTGCCCGTGCCAGACTCACCCGTAATCAATGCGGTCGTGTTGCGCTCCGCTACCTGCTTGACCTTCTGAAACAGCCCCTCCATCGACTGCGAACGCCCCACCATCGGCCCGAAGTCAGCCTCCGGTGTCGCCACCTCAATCCGAGCCCCCTGTGTGGCCGCAATAACAGTGCCCCCCGAGGAGTCGAGGGTGTTGACGATCAATGTGGTGAGCTCTTCGATGTCGAAGGGCTTGTTGAGATAGTCAACTGCGCCAGCTTTCATGGCATCAACCGCCGTGCGCACGGCACTCGTCGCCGTCAACATAATCACGGGAACCTTGGGATTTATCTCGCGCAGACGGCGCAGAGTTTCAATCCCGTCGAGCTTGGGCATGATCACGTCAAGCAGCACAAGGTCCGGGTTGAGATCGTCAAATAGTGACAGCGCACTCTCACCATCCTCGGCAACGGAGACTTCAAAATTAGTGCGCAACAAGAGACGTAACGAGTCACGAATACTCGACTCGTCATCAACGATTAGAACCTTCTTTAGAGAATCCGCCATATTAGACCACCATAGTGGAGGAAAAACTGGTTTATAGGCAGCACAAAAACGCTTGGACAGTTAATAAGATGCTCATATGTTCAATATCGTCACATCGTTGTACAAATTTGTGCTTTTTATAATATCTAGTGTTTTTAGCCTGTTAGGGCGTCCGAGGGTAATTGCTCAATAACCCCGGGTAGCTTAATAATTCGCGAGCGTGGTCGTGCTCGTGGCCTGCCCTGAGTTTGTCGAACGGTCGCGGTCAAATAGTGTGCTAACTCGGCCACATCGACCAGGAGCGCGTCCACGATCACAAAAACAAGCCATTTATTCTGGCGAAGAGCCTAATATGGGAATACTCCGCATAAATGGCAATTCATGCTGATCGATAAAGCTAACGTCAAACGCGGGGCGTTGACGTTTCACCTCCGGCCGGGTTGTCCGATTTTCTGCTATGAGGGGCGAGCAATTACCGTAGACATAGCTATCCGCGGTGACACCTAGCCGTCGAGTGGCAGCCGGCCGATATTCGCGTTGCCCCCTCACAGAGCAGCTCGTGCGGCGTCACGCCATGCTTCATGGCTGACCTCATCAGCGAGCGAATGACACGCCACTCGCCACGCCTCTCCCAATCTGCTGCTGCCTCTCTGAGAAGCTTATCGGAGATATTCTCTCCCTCCATCTGCATCGCTTTCTGAATTCCCTTCCAGATTCCCCAGTCCCTGTCGTAGATCATGGCTGCTCCTCCATAAGTTTCATCTTCATAACTACTCGTCGACTATGGGCTTCCCGTGCACGTCAGGCTGCGTTAAAACACACCTCTGCATCCCCCTGCGTACCTGTGGTAAAAAAATCATTAATGATTCCACCACAGAGGACACTGGGGTACGCAGAGGAAAACAAGTAGAACATAATCTTTGCGCAGTCTGACGTACGGCTGCACGGAAAAGCCCTCGTAGGTCTAGGTTTACCTCGCTCGTATTTGCACAATAATTCACAGGTCATACAAGCCTCGGTAGCCACTTTAGCAGATCCCGGAGCAGATCGATCCCTGGCGTGAACGTTCAGTCTACAGATTACGACCAAAGTTAAGCGAAAAGCGCAGTCTCCTCTTCCCGCAACGGGCGCCACTGCCCCTCGGCTAAGCCAGTGAGCGTAAGCGCCCCCACCGTGCTGCGGTGCAACGCCACTACTTTATTGCCCATTTGCTCCCACATGCGCTTGACCTGGTGATAGCGCCCTTCGTGAAGTATAAGCTCAACATGATGAGAATCTCTAACGAGCACCTCAACCGGCAAGAGAGGTGTGCGTTCATCTTCAAGCATAAGGCCACCGGCTTCGAAGAGTGCTTTTTCATCGCCGCGAACTGCTCGCTCTAGGGCAACCTCATACCTCTTCGGCACCTGTCCACGTGGTGAGGTGACGCGGTGCAAAAAACTGCCATCATCGGTGAGGAGAAGTAGCCCAGTGGTGTCCTGATCAAGTCGCCCGATGCAACACAGCGGCGGGTTACGCGCCAAAAACCTTTCGGGCAGAAGCTTAAAGACCGTCTCCCCTTCACTCTCACTATGCGTGCAGACATACCCTGCCGGTTTGTGGAGCATAATATAGAGCTGCTCGACATCAAGCGCCTCGCCATCAAAACGCACCTCATCAGCCACGACCCTATCATCTGCCCGTAGCTTCATCCCATCGACACGAGCTACCACCTCAGCTCGGATGAGCCCGGGCACCTGGCCACGTGAGCAGTACCCAAGATTAGAGAGGAGTCGATCGAGGCGCTTCTTGCTGGTCTTGTTTTCCAAAGTAGATCTCTTGTAAAAGTTGATTCGAACGAACTTTTTCGGGAACATCATCAAGCACGACACGCCCGGAATCGAGAACGACGATCCGTCCACAAAATTTCTGAATGAAATTGATATCGTGCTCAATCACGATAACGGTCTTGCCCATCTGATGAAGTTTTTTGATAAGCCCGACGACCTCCTCCTTCATCTTCGGAGAGACACCTGCCGTCGGCTCATCGAGCAGAAAGAGCTCGGCACCGTAAGCCAAGGTGCGCACAATCTCAAGCAAGCGCATCTGTCCGCCAGAAAGGCTCGATGCCTTATGCGAGGCCTTAACCTCTAAATTTACCTCACGCAGGTGTTCGCGCGCCATGGCGATATTATCACGCGTGACCTTGCCCCAGGGGAAGAAGGTCTTATACATCGGTGCCCGGCCCTCGATGGCGGTGAGCACATTCTCGAGCACGCTCATCTCACGAAAGATGCCGAAATTCTGGAATATCCGGCCGATACCGTGCTCAGCCCTACGATAGGGCGCTTCGTGCTGTATCTCCTTGCCGCGAAATAGAATCTTGCCCTGCGTTGCCGGACAAAATCCGCTGATGCAATTAAAAAGAGTGGTTTTCCCCGAACCGTTCGGTCCGATAATACCGACAGTCTCACCCGAGGTAATAGCAACGTTGACACCATTAAGAATTGAAGAGCCTCCCAAGGTGCAGTAGAGATCCTGAGTACTCAGCATCACCTCTCTGACCTCGGAGAGGTCGCCAACATTGGGCGGCTCTGTTGTGGCTGTGATCTCTTGATTGTTCATTATATTTTACGCTCCACGGGGAAGATCGCCTCACGCTTCCAATACACCACCCCGAATAGAATCAGGGCATGCAAAAGTTGACGCATCGGTCCAAGAATACTCGAATCAATATGGGTAAAGCGCAGGGGTTCGGGCAAAAGAACGAGAAAGAAGGTTGCCGCGATGACTCCCCAAAAAGCGCCAGGACTTCCAACAACGACGATGGTGAGAACAAAGACCATCTCCGGAAAGGCAAACGAAGAGGGGTCGATGTAGTTCAAATAGTAGGCGAAAAAGCTTCCAGCTAACCCGGCGGTTGCCGAGGAGATAAAGAAACACACATTGCGATCGATGCGCGTCTTTTTCCCCAAAGCGAGCGAAGCCACCTCGCTCTCAGCTTGGGCGCGAAGCGACCGTGCGAACGAACTGCGGAAGAGAAGCCAGCAGTACCCCTGGACTATAATCACGAAGATCAGCAGCAAAACCAGAAAATTGGAATTGGTATAGAAAAAGTTCTCACTATTGTAATCGGTCACCCAGCGTGAAAGGAAGTAATCGAGGATGTCGCTCCGCGGGCGTGGAATTCCAGGTATTCCAAGTACGCCGCGGGTCAAACTCTTCCAATTAATCAGCAGAGCCGAGATCACCGAGGCAAAGGCGATCGTACCGATGGCGAAATATTCCTGGGTTAGGCGCAAAGAGATCGCGCCGATGCTCACCGCAAAAAGACCACTCAAGGCAATGCTCGCGAAGATACAGGGGAAGAACGAGTAACCGCCTAGTTGGACGGGCTCAAACCCAAGCGCGAAACAGGCGCTGCCAACACAGGTGCAAAGCTCCGTGCAGGCCTCTTGGCTTGAGACACTGTGCAGCGGAAGCCAGATAGTGAAATCGGTCGACATCAGCGCCGTGGTATAGGCACCCACAGCATAGGCAGCAATATGCGCCAGGTTAAAAAGACGGGCGACACCAAAGGTAAGATTAAATCCCTGCGCCAGAATGAGGTAAATGCCAACCAGGATAGCCAGATGGACGCTATAGTCAGATAAAAGATATTCGATGAAGGTATCCATAGCGATTATGCTGAACGTGAGCTTACCTTAAACAGTCCCTGCGGCCTAAAGAGCAAGATCCCCAAGATAATCACAAAGGCAAAGGCATCTTTATACCCCGCCGGAAGACTGTATCCCCAAAAATCAAGCCCGATGCTTAAGTTTTCAATCAGCCCAAGGAGGTAGGCTCCGGCGATAGTTCCCCAGATATTACCTAAGCCACCAAGAATCATCGCTGCAAAGGCCTTGATAGTGTAGGCATTGCCCATCGTCGGCTGCAGGTTTGTCTCGAAACCGACGAGCACCCCGGAAAAGGCCGCCAACAGCGTGCCCGCCGTAAACACCAAAAAACTTATGCGGCGCGCGCTAATCCCGATCGTCTGTGCGGCAAACTCTTCTTGCGCCAGGGCGCGAATCTTACGCCCGAAGCTCGTCAGATGAATTACAAAGGCGAGGAGGAAGAGGATAATAAGCGCACTAGCGATAATTAAAATCTGTGTTGGAGTAATGAACATCCCCCAGAACTCGATGCTGCGTATCTCAAACCCCGTGGTCAAACTCTTGACGTTAACCCCGAAGAGCATCGACACCGAAGACTCAAGGATGGTGGAGAGGGCCAAGGTGGTGACAAACGGGAGAAAGATACTAAAACGTAAAAAAGGCTCAACAAATATATGCAGTGATATCCATGAGAGAATCACGGTTATCAGCACCGTGACGAGGCTCGCCTCCCATAGCGGATAGCCCTGCATCACGTAGGCGAAATAGAAGGCATAGGCACCGGCCATCATCAGGTGTCCATGAGCGAAGTTGAGGATCCGCAGTAATCCAAAGGTAAGCGATAGCCCAGAACTGGCTAATGCATAGATGCTGCCCGCAATAAGTGCGTTCAGCAGAAGCTGCGGTAATATCTCCATTCTTAGCAAAAGATATCTAAAATCAGGTAGTTATGCAACATTGCGGGTGACCGCCCCTACGAATCCTCCGCCGTAGCTGCAATCAGCCCCTCGATAGCCTCGACCATCCGCCCCGGCCAGGTTTGCACCTCCTTATTGCCCAGATCTACCGATGGCCCGATCTCTTCCCAGATCAGCTTAAGCTGCTCTTTTGCCTTGTCGTCTAAGGTCGCCGCTACTGCGGGATCGGTAGAAGCGGCAAGACGCACCAGCCGCGCTTCACGCATCAAGGAGGTATCAAGATTGCCCTCTCTAAGAAGTTGGCTTTCTGACTCGAAGGCTTCCTTCAGCTGACCGCGGGCAAGAGAGATTAGACTATGAAGATGCGTCACTCTCGGCTCTTGAAGCAGGTTATGATCGGTGGCGAAGGCTGAAATAAAGCTCTCCGCCGCCTGGGGCTGATCGTATTGCACAAGGAGTCGTGCATATTCATACGCACTTGGAAGATCATTCTTTAAGACACAGAGCAGATAGGCACAGCAAAGCGTCTCTCTCTGCCGCCCCAAACGGCGAGAGATGGTGAAGAGCCCGTTCGCGGCTTTGGCAGCAGTTACAAAGTCACGCGTTTCTTCGGCGGAATCTAGAATCTGCTGATAGCGCTTTTCTGCAACGTCCCAGTGCTCCTGGGCTGCCGCTAGGTGCGCTAAACGAAAAAATATATCCGTCGGCGGCTTTTTATCAATCACGCGCGCAAGCGGTTCGAGGATCTGCGCGGCCTGATCAAACTGCGCATTGCCCTCCAGCGCCACCGCAAGGTTTAGGCGCAGGTTCTGCGCGTTGGGCGCCAGGTAGAGCGCCTGGCGTAGTCGACTTTCGGCGTCGATGTAACGATCTTCAGAAAGATAGGAAAGTCCCTCCCGCGCCAGTTCAACGGCGCGCAGATCAAGCGCCGGCACAAAATGCTGCTCAGAGCGCTCTGATGGCGCCAAGGCGCAGGCACTGAGCAAGAGCACCAAAGCAACACAGGTGAGAAGATGAAATCTAGCTAAACACATTACGCCTAGGCCCCGAGGTTATACTTGAGAATTGCATAGATCGCACGAAAGCCATCGCGCATGCCGATCTTCTTCCCCTCGGCGTAGGTCCGACCGTAGTAGGATATTCCAACCTCGTAGATACGGCAATTCTGCCGCGCCACCTTGGCTGTAATCTCCGGCTCAAAGCCGAAACGCTCCTCCTCTATCTCAATCGACTGTATTACCTCACGACGAAACATCTTGTAACAGGTCTCCATATCCGTAAGATTTATATTGGTAAACACGTTGGAGAGAAGCGTCAAAAAGCGATTGCCGATCATGTGCCAAAAGAAGGCTACACGATGCGGCTGCCCACCCATAAAACGCGAACCGAAGACAACATCAGCTTTGTTTTTAAGGATCGGATCCATGAGCAACGGATACTCATTGGGATCGTATTCGAGATCCGCATCCTGAACGACAACTAGATCGCCTGTCGCATGCCGGAACCCAGTGCGAAGCGCCGCCCCCTTTCCCTGATTTACCTCGTGGTAAAGAACCTTATGCACATTGCCCTCAATCTCGCTCTTTAGAAGCGCAGTTGTGCCATCGGTCGAACAATCATCAACAATGATAATCTCCTTATCCTCAACCGGAGATGCCTTGACCGCAGCAACGATATCCTTAATCGTATCTTTTTCGTTATAACAGGGGATCACAATTGAAAGTTTCATGTCCGTACTATGCCCGAAGGTTATAAAGGTGTCATCTTTGGTAAAATAGCGTAATTGCTCATTAAGTCTGGGTAATTCTAAATCTTGAACATGAACTGGAACTGTTCCCGATTCCTGCTCCCTTCGACTCGGTCGCAAGCTCCCTCGCTCAGGACCGAGGCCTGCCCCTTATCCTCTTGATCGGACTAGGAAAAGGGGCAGGGGCAGGAATCAGGAGCAGTTCAAGTGCAAGTTCAAGCAATTTCCTTTTACCCGAGGTTATTGAGCAGTTACAAAATAGCGACACAATACACTGATATTATTGTTAATACTAGCTCACCAAAAGATGTTCTATTGACGCTTACGGCGTTCTATCGTAATATTAATTATAGAATTTGAGGGTTCACGCGGGGCGCGGATCTTTCCCTCCCCTTCACTTAGCTTCCCGTGATCTGTTTCTCGCTGAACAACGCTCAAAGATACTGGGGCACCTATTTCTGCAAAGAAATAGGTGCCATTTTTTTGTTTTGCGCACGAAATTCCTCCACATTGCCTGGAACGTCTTACCCGCAGTATAAACAGGCGGGACGGAAGAAGTCGTATCTGTTCACGGGTAATAACTACCTGATTTCTTGCACGGGAACTGAAACGTTCGACTGAGGTGAAAGTTTGCTTGGTTTGAATTTTACTTTTCGAGTCATTACATGCCGCACTCATTACGTCTCTCTGATATCGCTTCTATTACCGGCGCCGAGCTAATCGGAGATCCCAATGCCGAAATTTTCGGCCTATGCCCACTGGATGAGCCCATAGCGACTCACCTGTCCTTTACCAAGGATATCGCTCCCAAAAACTTGACGCCGATCCTAACTCCGCTGCTCGTTCGAGCCCTTATCGTCCCGCAACGCATTAACCGCGCACTACTGCCAACACAGGGCAACTTCCTGCTGGCCGCAGATCCGTTTGCGGCCATAGTCAAGCTGATCGCGCTTTTTTATCCGGCGCAGAAGCCAAGTGGAAAGATCAGCGATCGGGCCGATATTCACCCTAGTGCCAAGATTGCAGCGGGCGTCAGTATCGGCGCCTTTGTTGCCATTGCCGAAGACGTGATCATTGAGGAGGGCGTCGTCATCCACCCCCACGTAACCATCTATCGCGGCGTACGTATCGGCAAGGGATGCCTGATTCACTCGGGCGTAACCATTCGCGAAGAGTGTCAGATCGGCCCCGGCGTTATCTTGCAGAACGGGGCGATTATCGGGGCCGACGGATTCGGTTATATGAACGAGTCTAAGCCAGGCTCCCCAATGCTGACGAAGGTGCCGCAAGTTGGCACGGCCGTGCTTGGACCATGCTGCGAGGTCGGCGCAAACAGCTGCGTCGACCGAGCAGCACTGGGCACGACACAGATCGGCGCGCACACCAAGCTCGACAACCTCGTCCAGGTTGGCCACAACACCAAGATCGGCGCCTTTAGCATCGCCTGTGGCATGGTGGGGATCGCAGGCTCATGCAAGATCGGAAACGGGGTCGTGCTCGGCGGCAATGTCGGCCTCGCCGATCATCTTACTATTGCCGATGGTGTTCGTCTTGGGGCCAAGAGCGGCGTGATTAGTGACATCACCGAAAAAGGCGACTACGCCGGGTTTCCACCTGTACGCGCCCTCTCCTGGCGAAGGCAGCTTAAGGCGATTGCGGAGCTACCCGAGATAATTGAAGATCTGAAGAAACTCTTAATTCAAAAGAATCAAAAGAAGGAGTCATAGCCATGACGACGTTCAAATTTAAGCGTGCGCTCCTCGTTGTCTTCGCGCTTCATACGATAGCATCTTGCAGCTCTCCCGACGAGAACAAGACTCCGCCGCGCCCGATGCGCGAGCTTGTCCTCCAAATTGTCCACGGCCTGGAAACAGCACCGATTCTCAACGCTGCTAAAATACGCTTCGATGCGCTTAAGACGACCCTGGGCGACGGGTCGGTGGTTAAAATCGCTCTTTCCCAGGTACCCGAACTCGAAGCCGCTCGCAAGCTTGCCAATGGTGAATTGAAGGTTGACGGATGGCTCGTCGGACCCCAGGCACTTACCCCCTTTGTGAACTCACACATTAAGGGCATGGGCGCCAAACAGGTAGACTGTGTCCCGCTCTTTGGTTCCCCCATAGTCCTCGCCGCGCGTCAAAGCGACGTATCGATCGTCGGAGCCCAGGACGGTAAGATCTCCTGGAACAACTTCTTTGAAAAAATGAAGACTGGAGAGACCACCAAGGAGGGTAGCTTAAAAAACTTTTTAACATTGAGCCATGAGAATCCAATGGTTAGTGGAACCGGAATATCATCCCTCGTGCAGCTGGCTCTATGGTCTCAGACTCCCCCCTCCTCTGCCTCTACCACGGAAGCATTCGATCCATGGATTCGCCTGAACGCGTATGAATCCGTCTTCACTAATTATGATGTCGAAAGCGGAGCAACGCGGATGCGCAGCTCCTCGCGTCGGGCCGGAGCAGTCCCCCTCATTCTTACCACTGAACAGCAAGTAATCGACTACAATCGCAACCTGCCGCCAGGCGGGAAGGGATACGCGGCGCTCTACCCGCAGGAAGGCTCGTATTACCAGGAATATCAGCTTTGCACCTCCGATGCCGCCTGGGTGCCCTCTGCCAAGAAAATGGGATTACGGATGTTTACCCAGTTTCTAAAATCAGATGCGATTGCACGGCTGTCTGCGCAGTCGGGGTTTCGCTCCAGCTCAGTGGCAGAACTTTCTAAAGACTTTGCGCCGGCATCCTTTGGCGTACACCTTGCGGCGCCCTCGCAGATTGCACCATCCTCAACGGAGGACATGGCCTCGACGATGATAGCCAAATGGCCGGATCTAGCTAAACCTGCCGCCGTAGTTTTTGTTCTCGACTCCTCAATTAGCATGGCCGGAGAGGCCTTCGAACGCTCACGAGTGCAGCTCAAACGACTGCTCTCTCTGCAGCCATCACGTGACTCCTCGGCGCTCATAAGCCTCTCCTTTGGGGCTAAGCTAGAGGCCCCCCTCTCGATGGACACGCCAGCGTCAACAAAGGCCCTCACCGAACTCACCGCGATGGGCGGCGCCACCATTCTCGATGGTATTAAGGCTGCCTTTAAGATCCTAGCGTCCCCTTCTCTTCAAGGGCACCGAAAAGTTATCGTGCTCATTACCGCGGGAGCAGACTCGAACTCCTCGACCTCGATCGAGGAGATCTCTGACGATCTCTTCACCGAACAGGTAACGCTCCGCGTCGTCTCGATTACAGGCCTTTTAAATGTCACCACAGAGAGCACTCGCCTGATTCGTGCGCTCAGCTCCGACGGGCAGGTCGATTACCGCGAGATAAATGTTGATGCAATCGAAACTGGCTTTGAGGAGTTGAGAAAGAGGCTTTAGGAATTTCTTGACCCGTTTGTTACACATAGGCAGTCGAGCTACAGCTAAGGCCGTGGGATGGGGCCGAAAGCTGCAGCTGCATCAGATGCAGCCAGCAGAAAGCTGACTACAGATCTCTGAAGTCTCTTCGGAGCGAATACGCGGGTCGGTTCAATAGCGACACCTCCTCCACCTCAGGCACAGCCTCGCTATCTCTTCATCTCCGACTCAACTACCTTCTTTTTGGCAGACATCGCCACCACATTCGACACCTGTTTTGACTTCGAAAGACGCTTCATATCTGCCAGTGTTAGGTAGCGCAGCCACTTTAAGGCCAGGTCAGCGGGAGTTTTGGGGTTACTGACGATATGGAGCTTGACGGGGTAGAGCTTCATCCACGTCTGTGAGTTGGCGATAGCTCGCAGAACATATTCGGAGAGATTGGGATTACGCGAAAAGTCCTCCACCTCCTTTGAGGTAAGACGCGGATTTCTCAGGACGAAGAGCTGCACAAGCTTTAACGGATCGCGGATCAACAGCCCACGCGCGATTGAGTTTCCCAGCGTGGCGAGCTTAATCTTCTCGGGCACTCGCATCCTCGATATAAGTGAACGGATATCGTTGGACAGCGCCGGGGTTTCAACGTGAGCATCTGGGACAACGACTTCGCCCTCCGGCTCAGGGATCCCCGCCGATGGGATCGGCAACACATCAGCCGGCGTTCCTAGACGCTCGATCTCTAGGATCTCCTCCGCCGACACTTCACCACCTGCACGCGCCTCACCAAGGGCGCGCTCAATCTCTACGACAACGCCGGTCGGCACTACTTCCTCTGCCACGTTTTCCTCAATCATGTTTCCTCAGTCACGTCTGCTCAGTCATGATTCATCTCCGCGATAAGACGCATCCCCTTGAGGGTCAGATGCGGATCATAGCTCTTAATCCTCTTTGAATGAGTGGCAAATAGCTTCCCCAGGCCGCCCGTGGCAATAATATTTGGAATCGGCCCCATCTCAGCAACGATACCATCGATCAATCCATCAATCATACATCCATACCCAGCCACAGCCCCAACCTGCATCGCGGCGACGGTGTTTTTACCGATCAACGACTTCGGCCAAACGAGCTCAATGCGTGGGAGCTTGGCAGTATTGCGCACAAGACCATCAAGTGAGGTGAGAACTCCTGGCGCAATAACTCCGCCCTCGAAACCACCACTCGCACCAACGATATCAAACGAGGTGGCGGTACCAAAGTCGATCACCATCGACGGAAAGCCATATATCTCCTTAGCCGCCAAGGCGTTAACGACGCGATCGGCCCCAACCGAAGCCGGCTCGGCGATCTTTATCGGCAATCCAGTTTTCGTTCCTGGCCCGATCACATACGCCGCGAGTTTAAGACAACGCTCAACAAACTCAACAATGGCCGGCGTTACCTGAGGAACGACACTGCAGATTATGCAGCGCTCAAAGGAATAGCCCTGTCCGAGCTGTTGCTCGAGCAGCGTTCGAATAAGCGCGCCATACTCATCGACTGTGCGCCCTGGGTCGGTCTTAAGACGCAGCTCAAAAGAGAGGCTTTCACCCGAGAAACCGCCGATGACGATATTCGTGTTTCCGATATCAAATGCAAGCAACATAAACACCTACCGTAACTGCTCAATAACCCAGGTTAACCCGTGCACCTGCACGTCACGTAAACGTTCCCCTACCCGGAAATACTATATTATATAGGGAACAGACACATTTACGTGCTGGCGCGCGGGGTAACTTCAATACCAAGACTTAATGAGTGGTTACTTATGTAATCAATCAAAAGTCCAGGCTTCTATCCTAGAGGAGCTTACAACTGCTGCCGTGAGAAGAAAAGATCACCTTCAGAGGAAACTTTTAATCAAAAACTCCGAACAATAAAGAGTAGACCTATTAAGCTACGTTTAATTCACCCTACGTTAAGGAGTCTTATGCTAACTATACAACCGTCACCCAATCAATCCGCCTATACCGGCATTAACTTCACGCCACAGCTGAGCCCGCAGATAATGCAAACCGGGTGCTTCCCTCCTTCTACAACCCAGCCCCTGCCCTCTTGTCAGCCACAGGTTCGAAACGATTGGATTTTTCAGGAGAAGATTACTCAGCTGATCGCCGTTGTACAGAACCTAGTCGTGCTCCTCGGACAGCTCTTTGGAGGCGGCAAACAGGGCACGGCCTTATCGACGCCCCCGATTGTGCCGCACACGAACGGATCTGCAGTGCCACCTGCAGCACCAGTCGGCGCAGAGCCCCCCCTCCTACAGCCAGCAGCTGTCAACAAGGAGAGCGCAGGATTCTCCGGACTAACGGGCAAACTCATAGGCAAAGCTGGAAGTTGGCTGCTCGACAATGTCACTCGATGGTTCGGCAGCCCAAGCAACAGCAACACCGCGGGTACGGCGAGCAGCCCAGCCTCCAGCAGCGCTGGAACTGGACTCCTCGGTTCGTTGTGGTCAGCGGGCAGCAGCATGCTGGGGAAGGCGGCAAGCTGGATCGGGGGACTGTTTGGCTAAGAATAAGGGGAGCTAGTGTCTCGATGGTAATCAGAGAGGCGGATCGCTTATTAGATCCGCCTTCTTCGATAGGGCCTGCAATTCTTCAGCCCCACTCGGCCGAAATAAGAGATAATCGAACAGCAGCTTGCCGATGCCACCGTCAACTAAATCGGGGGGTGCCTCCGGCATAGCAGCACATATCGCCGCCTCATTCGCCAAAATCTTTTCGACCAAACCATAATCAACGGTAAGATAGTTACCCTCTGGGCTATATCTACCAGGTTTATACACGAACGTCGCCTTAAGCACCCCTAGCAGGCTCTCTCTCCAGCGATGCAGAAAATAAGACTCCCCCGCGCGAAGTGCACTATCGAGGCCCCCAGGACCCATCCCCTTTACAAAGTCGGCAAATCCCGCGACTTTTAACTCGCGTACTATGCATGTAAAGGCTATCGCTACATGCGGCTCACAACAGACGCATTCATTCAACCTAACCCAAAAACTAGCAGGAACCTCTGCCCCGCCGCTGCGTGCAATCAGAGCAATCAACTCCCTTTCTAGCATTGTCAGTACGCGGGCCACATCGCGCCCTAACGGAGCAGAAACAGCTCCTAAGTTTCCAAGCGTCGATTCGAGCCGCACCCGGTCAGACACACTCCCTCGGGAACCATCAAGCTCCAACATCTCACGCCACACCGAAAGCGGTGGCTCATTCCACTTAGGCTGAAGATAATTGCACCCTGTTAATGCTGCAGCGTCAGAGACTAACTTCCCCATCAAAGAGACCAAGTTACCGGCCTTGTTGACCTGGGCATCGCCGCAGCTTCCAGCATCAAGACCCTCGATAGTGATCCGAAGGGTCTGGTTAATCCACACCGCAGTACTCGCGTCACGCGTGCTTACGACAGCGTCATATTTCTCATCCCTGAAAGACGTTCTGTGAAAAACGACTCGCGTATTGTGAATGACACTTTCTAGATAAACGAATTCCCCATAGGCGGAGGCGGGTCCACCTATTGTTTGTCGCTCGAAAAGCGCGACTATCGCCGTACTGAGCCTTTGACCATCTAAGATTTTGGGCAATATAGCACTAGCCAATATAGCAATGGCCGGGCCTACCTTCGGACACCGATCACCTTCTCTACGCGGACTCATATAGAACCTCCCCATCTGCACTGCATCTTCTCAGATTATGACGCATTCGCGCAGAAGTGTATCAATAAAGTTAGCTAATCAGCATATTTTTTTTGCGCGGCGAGTGGTTTGTGGCGGTAGGTGTGCATAATATCGGTTTAAACGCAGAGCGGGCCGAGCTGGGCTACATTATGCTGAATAGCTGCGTTTAAAAAACTATTTTCCCCGGTTTTCCGCAGCGTTGACTAAACTTCCGTAACAAGTTAAACATATTAACTCCCACGTGTGGGCCGCTAGCTCAGTCGGTAGAGCATCTGGCTTTTAACCAGAGGGTCGTTGGTTCGATTCCAACGCGGCTCAGTGTTTCCCGCTCGGCGCTCGGGCCAAGGGGCTACGCCCCTCGCTTCGCTCACCCCGCTTTTTACGCGCTCGGCGCTCCGGCCCGGGGGGCTCGCGCCCCCGGCTTCGCTGATCGCTTGCCTCCCCTGCATTGCTTCCTGCTCAGCGTTTGGTTTTCCGCTCGGCGCCCTGTAGTAAGCGCGCGTCAGCGTGTCGAACCATCCGGCCCAGGGGCTACTCCCCTCGCTTCGCTCACCCCTGCTTTCTTTCGCGCTCGGCCCCCTTGTAGTGAGCAAGTCAAGCCTTTGGGCAGCGATGTATGGCGTAAGAATGTTCGGCGTAATCTCGCGAAACTCCGTGAATCTTATTTTAACGCGAAGGAACGAAGTTACGAAGGTAACAATTTGAATTCCTTCGTTACTTCGTACCTTCGCGTTAAAATGTAACCGCTCACGCCCCCTGTCGAAGTGCGCCCAATTGTCATCCCGAGGAGCTCTACCCTTTTCCAGCGCCCCTGCACCGAATCTGCTATCACCTCAAAAAGGGTAGAGCGACGAGGGATGACAGGGGGCATAAACGGTTGCTTAAAAATAATCATTGCGCCCTAGCACCGATGCAATATTGACTCGCTCAGCCAATCCCGTATTGCTCTACCAACTCCCACTCTGTGCTTTCTCCACGTTTGGATTCTAACACTATTGGCATCTCAACGCCTCTCTATACCGTTTTATCACCTATCCTGTCTTTCTTCCTCGCCCCCATCCCATAGCACCACTACCTCCTGAAGTGTATACTCATCTCAGGATGTGCCCCTAACATGAGAGAAAATACCAATGATGCACTCGGTTTAAAACGTGGCACGGTCGCCCTGTCGCCATATAATTCGAGTTGGCCGCGGCTATTTGCCGAGGAACGAGATCGTCTTGCACCTATCCTTGTTGATCTCGTGTTCCCTTATGAGCATGTGGGCAGCACCGCAGTTCCCGGCCTGACCGCTAAGCCAATTATCGATTTTATGGGTGGTGTTGGTTCTATTGACGAGGCAAGAGGTCTAATCCCCCTGATTGAACCACTTGGGTATGAGTATCGACAAAATGGCGATAAGCCAGATCGCCTATTGCTGGTAAAAGGACCAACAACGTGCAGAACGCATCACTTTTCGTTAGTCGTGCGCGACTCGGTGGAGTGGTGTAATTATATCCTTTTTCGAGACAAATTAAGCACTAACCCGTCATTGGCGGAGGAATACGCAGAGTTAAAGGAATCACTTGCTCGCCAATTTGCAGATGACCGGCCAACGTATACCGCCAGGAAGGCTGCGTTCATTACCAAAGTACTTAGGCCAGACAGACATGCTGATTCGAACAGCCAGGGTGGAATAGCTTAAGAATCATTTGCAGGTTACACTAGCTGCAACAGGTATGCTTAGCTCATTTGTAAATTTTGCAGTTGTTTTATGATGCCTCAAGTTGTTTCCACCAAGGTTGTGGTTCCGCTTCCAGCTCGAGTTCGGTCAATAGCCGAATTCGAAGAGAAATCAGCCGCTATCGGCTACTTACAGATGCCCCCTTCGGCCGCGCCGATGATGTATTATCGTGGCTATGGTGCTTGTTTGGTTGACCAGCATGAAAGTGCGGGGCTTCTGGTTGGCTTTCGTGATAAATGCGCCATGCCACAACACACCGAAGCGGCCACGGGTGTGCCAATTTATCGTCATGTATTGCTTAACCTCACGGCGTGTCACCCATGTTCCGAAATCATATTTTCAAAGGGTAGCACCTCGTTTGCTCAAATTAAATGTTTTTGCAGAGTTGATAGCGGGGGCTGGATCTCGTACCCATCGAATGAACAGAGCCCGACGCTTGTAGCGGGACATAACTTGCTCCATTTCCCCTATGGCGTCAGCTTTAGACGAGCGCGACTCGAACAGAACGCCCAAAGCTCCGATTTGCACACCCTGGCGGCCGAACAAAATTTGGTGATCATTACCCAGCCCGACAGACGCGACTATGTCATACTTGAGTCACTAGGAACGATGAGCCTGACCCCCATCCCGACTCTGGTTTTATGATAAATATTGGCAACGATTGCGGACTGATTTGACTTCGCTGCGCTGCGCAAAGCAATTTTACTGCCATCGGGACTTGAGAATACCTCGCTACGAACCGAGGGGCCGTTTGCCTACCGCAACTTAGAAGAGTGCTTGGCGCTTATCCATGGTTACGTCGAAGAGGTCTCTCGTTTTTCCGTCGTGGCGTACATGGGGCATCTATAATTGTAGGATCGTCGCGCTTTTGTTTGGGTGGAATGTGGCCCGTGCAACGTTCGGCTGCATTCGACCCTGAGCGAGGGGCTTGCGGCCGATAAAGAATCATAGCTCGTTGACCTACTGCTAATACATTGTAACTTTTTTTTACCAAACACCACAAGCTATCCTGGGCACATAACCACCAATAACCACCAATATTCCTGCCAAATTCTGCCTCATGAAGATGGCCAACAAATACTTTGTCTACTTTAGTTACATTTTAATCTTTGAAGGTTTGAAACACCCCTCCCCTTTCGCGTATCTTGAGTGGAGAAGGCCGGCATAACGCCTGCCCCTATGGAGGAAACCGTGATGAAAACTATACGCCGTTGGACATCTGCACTCACCTCGAGCTTTGAATGGATGATTAGCCAAGTCGAGAACCACGAGGCTCTGGTTACTTCGTCGATGAAGGACGTACAGGAGGCCGGGGCCCGGGCGCAGGTACAGCTCAAACGCATGCGCCTTGATGGTCAGCAGATGCGCAAACGACTCGCTGATCTGCGCGAGCAGGTAGAGCTCTGGTGCAGTCGCGCCAAAGCTTCGGCCGATGTCGATGAGAAGCGCGCCCTTGAATGCATTAAACGCAAAAAACGGATCGAGCGCGAAATCGGCGAGATCGAGGAGCAGGAGCGCGACCACACCAAGCTCGAGAAGCAGCTCACTCAAGATTTAGTCGTGATCGACGACCGGCTGACGCGACTACGCCAGCAGCGCAATGCCCTGCGCACTCGCCAGTCACGTGCCGAGGCGCTACGCTCGCTGCAAAATGACGATGGCTTGGTAATCTCAGAAATTGACGAGATCTTCGATCGCTGGGAGACGAAGATTACCGAGTATGAGGTGCAGGCCTCATGCCGACTTGACGAGAAAGACGACCTTGAAGCTCAGTTTACCAGCGCTGAGGAGGAATCGGCCCTCAAGGAGGAACTAAAAACGCTGCTCGGTGCGCCCCTTCCAGAGACCAAGGTAGCCTAAACCAAACAAAACCAACCAAACGGAGAAATACCTATGAACACCACAGACGCAACCATACCGACGACCCCCGATGAGGGGGTCCTCGCCGAAATTGACAGCGCTCTTGCCGCCGATAGGAGCACTCAGGCGCCGGGCCTCGACCCGGCGCGTGTCGCCGCCAATGCCAAAGAGGAGCACGTGGCCCATTCACTCTCAAAAATTCTGCGCTTCATTGGCGCTATCGTGATCATCGTCGCCTCAGCCACGTTTCTCCTACAGCGCTGGGAGGGAGCCGATCATATCATGCGCTACTACTCATTTCTGGGCTTTACCGCCCTGCTCTCGTTAACCGGGTTCATGTGTGGATTAAAGATTCACGAAGATAAGGGCGCACGCACATTCCTCGGCATCGCCGCGGCGCTGATCCCGATTAACTTCTGTGCCCTGGGCGGACTCGGCTACTCACGAGTACTGGCCCATGCTGGACGGGACCTGCACTATAACCTCATCACCCGCTGGGTTGCCCCCACGGATGAAGCTGCACTAACCGCAACGCTTCTTGCATTTGCGGTGATGGCGCTACTCTCGTTTATCTCATTCTCGGCACTTCTGCGCAGCGAACGCGGGCGGCTAACGGGTTTGTTTATGCTGGCCAATTCGACACTCCTCATCCCCAGCCGCGATGCCGGGATCATGGCGATGCTTGCTGTCGTGCTCTTTACCGCGCTAACTCAATACGATTACTTCATCCTGCGCAAAGCGCCTGGAGCTCAAACCCGTGAAGGGTCCATCGTGCGTGCAATTATCGCCATGCCATTTCTTGCGATACTGACACGTGCCCTGTTGGTTTATCTCTTTAATCTCTCTGCCCTATTTGCCGCGGCCCTATTTGCCATGCTGGCGCTAACACTCTTTACCTACCTGCCCGCCTACCTTAAGAGCGCCGCTGCCAAAAAGGTCTCTCAATCCTTTAGTTTAGTTCCGGCAATGGTCGCCTGGGGGTGTTTTGCCGCGCAATTTGTGGAGCCCATTGCCGTAGCCACGGCCGCCCAGTTCAGCTTCTATACCTTGCCCATCGCAGCGCTCTTCACGCTTATGTCACTGTACTGCGAGCAATCACTTGCTCCCAGACTGCGTAAAGCCTCGGCGCTCTTCGCCATCGCTTCGATAAGCCTCTGCCTGATCGCTTTTCCGGGCGCGGTCGCTGCATTCTTGTGCATCACCGTCTCCCTGGTGCTCATAACCTATGGCTACCTGATCGAGAACAGCACCATATTGATCTCGGGCATCGCCGGGTTTACCTTCGGAATCGCCTATCACCTGCGCTATGCCATGGATCTGTACAGCTACTGCCCGTGGGTTTGCTTAGCAGCTCTCGGAGTATCTACCGTCGTTGCCTCATCGCTGATCGAACGTCACTACCAAAAGATGCTCGCCTCGCTACGAGGATTTCACGGAAAGATTAAGACTTGGGAATAAGAAGCTTCTAGGGCCAGCGCTGCGCGACCTGTCCTGAGCGAAGTCGAAGGAAGCGCAGCGCTTAGGAGAGTAGATCTTTATACGTTTCATATTTCTCCATGCACCTCCCCGCGCCTTCAACGACAGCGGCGAGAGGGTCGGGAGCAACGTGAACGGCGATATTGAGTTCCTGACTGATGCGCGCATCGAGTCCCTTAAGCAGCGCGCCGCCACCGGCGAGCGCAATGCCCACCGAGAGGATATCGCCCGAAAGCTCAGGAGGCGTATTTTCAAGCGCCTGGCGGATAGCGGCAACGACCGTGGCCACCACCTCCTCGATCGCCTGGCGAATCTCGCCTCCCTGAATCACCATCGCGGCAGGAGCGCCCGAGGTAAGGCTTCGTCCACGAACCTCCATCTCCTGGTGATCATAGTCGGGGTGAGCACAGCCGATGGTCTTTTTGACGAGCTCGGCGGTTGTTTCGCCAATCAAGAGGTGATGTTGACGGCGGAGCATGTTGATGATCGCCTCGTCCATGGCATCTCCCCCCTGGCGCACGGACACAGAGTAGACGAGATCCTTGAGGCTAATAACGGCGACGTCTGTTGTCCCGCCACCGATATCGACGATGAGGCTGGCGGCCGCCTCGGTTACCGGCAAGTTACAGCCGATGGCAGCAGCCATGGCCTCATCGATTAGGCGCACCTCGCGTGCTTCTCCTTCGAGAGCATCGCGAATGGCTCGCTTTTCCACCTCCGTAATCCCACTTGGAACACCAACGACGGCACGAGGCTTCATGAAAGAGAAGCCGTGCTTGCGCGTCTTAAGCAAAAAATGCTTCAGCATCATCCCCGCAGCCTCAAAGTCGGCGATGACACCGGTACGCACCGGGCGTACCACCTTGACACCTTCCGGTGTGCGCCCGAGCATAACTTTGGCCTCGGCCCCATAAGCCACCGGCTCACGCCGCTGACCGATATATTTGACTGCTATAATCGAGGGCTCATTGACGACTATGCCGCTCCCCTCTTCGTAAATGAGAGTATTGGCAGTGCCGAGATCAATGGCGATATCACGCGAGAGTATACGAATCATAAGAGATTATTTAATGATGTTGAGGCATCAGAGTATATTCTGGGACAGGAAAGGTAAAGGTCTGGGACGGAGATAAGTTGAGTGAGGCTTTACTGCCGACTAGTACCCCGACCAGAAAGTTTTTTCACTTGGTCATAAACTCCGGCTTGGCCGTGGCCTCATCCTCTTCGACATCGACTTTTACATTTAAGCCCAAATCTAAGGGTAAATGGCCAAGGCCAAGCGGAAGTTCAAGGCCAAGATTAGGAGAAAAACTCCAAATTTAGGTGAAAAAACTTTCTGGACGAGGTACTAGTGGGTTTTCCCCGTGCACCTGCACGTGCACGGCAAGCCATTATTTGACAAGCAGGTAAGGAAATTTGTAGCCACCACACAATCCCTAACCGCCCCGCAACTCCTCTCGCAGGAGCTTGAGCAGCGCGATATTGTCCGAATGTCCGGTCATATGCGCCGTAACCTTGCCGCGCAGCGGCCGGCCGAGCAGATAAAGATCGCCGATGGCGTCAAGGATCTTGTGTCGCACCGGCTCATCTTTAAAACGTAGTTCACCGTTAATGGCCCCTTGATCCCCGAAAAGGACGAAGTTATCGAAGCGCCCGCCCAGGGCCAACCCTTGCTTCTGCAGGGCGCCGATGTCTTTGACAAAACCGAAGGTGCGTGACGGCGCAATGGCGCTCTTGTAAGCCTCAACATCATTTAACCGAAAAACCATGTGCTGACGGCCAAGCGGAGCCGGATAATCAAGCGTGTAGTCGATGACAAAATCATCAGCAGCTTCAATTTCTATCCACTCGCGGTCTTTACCGACACGCAACTTCTTCGAAACTTCAATCTCGAACCAATCTCCCTGTTGGACATCAAGGCCGATCTCTTCGATCAGAGCGCAAA
Source organism: uncultured delta proteobacterium (assembly GCA_903922175.1). GTDB lineage: Bacteria > Bdellovibrionota_C > UBA2361 > UBA2361 > CAIXSY01 > CAIXSY01. The sequence continues at coordinate 22,156 of CAIXSY010000301.1, forward strand.
ATTGCCGGGCCGAACCATCCATCACCGGAACCTCTCCGTTGCACTTTATGAGGAGATTCGAAACACGATAGGCATGTAACGCCGACATTAAATGTTCAATCGTACCCGCGCGCGTGGCACCGAGACTAACCGTAGTTGCAAACCCCGTTGAACCAACATAATCAACGTGCGCCGGAACTGGGGTGGAATCAGCTATCCCCACAAAATGTATGCCTGAGTTCGGTGGCAACGGCTCGAGGATAAGTCCACTCTTCTTACCGGAATGGAGCCCCTGGCCATATAAAATGGCGCTCTGTGCCAACGTCCGCTGCTGCACCTTTCTGCCTCTATGCGTTTGCTGGCCAAAAACTATCGGAGTTATGCGCTCCACAGGCGAACTATCTATGCCTAACTCAGCACGATTTTGGGGACTAGGATCAAGTACCACATCAAGCTGCGCTGCCACGGGTGCTGGAGTCAGGACGCGGCGCACCGCCTCCAGCGTCACGTTGAGATCAAGCGGCTTTTCAATAAAATCGGCGGCCCCAAGCCGAGTCGCCGAAATAGCCGTCGCTATCGTGGCGTGACCGCTAATCATAATCACCGCCGTCTGTGGCGCCAAAGCTTTAATCTCTTTAAGGGTCTCCATGCCGTCGCGACCAGGCATCCAGATATCAAGCAACACGACCGCGGGCGCAAGTTCGCGCACTATTTTAATCGCGCTCTCGCCGTCAGCGGCGCTCAAGACGTCGAATCCTTCATCCTTAAATATATTTTCAAGCGAGCGCCGAATACTCGCCTCATCATCAACAACAAGGATCTGTGTCATAAGTCTAACCAATAAACTCATTAATGAAGCCAGCGTTCTCTGAAAATAGCATCGCCCTGCGCTCTGCGGCAACGCTCACCGCCGAGATCGGGCAGCCGACCATCTCCGCAATCGCACCGATATAGCTACGCGCCGCAGCCGGGAGGTCCGCCCAGGCCTTGATACCGGTCAGATCTTCATTCCAGCCATCGAGATCTACATACTGCGGCTCTACGCGATCAAGCTCATGCGACAGCGCCGGCATATCATCAAGAACCTTGCCCTCAAGTTTATACCCTACACAGACCCGGATCTTTTTAAATCCCGAGAGGACATCGAGCTTGGTTAACGCCAGCGCATCGAGACCATTGAGACGTACCGCACGCTTGAGCACCATAACGTCAAACCAGCCACAGCGCCGTGGTCTGCCGGTCGTCGTGCCATATTCTGCGCCACGAGCGCGCAACAGATCTCCACTATCATCGATGAGCTCTGTCGGAAAGGGACCACTGCCCACCCGCGTTGTATAAGCCTTAACAACCCCAAGCACAAAGTCCAATGCTCGTGGGCCCACCCCGCACCCTGTCGTTGCTGCTCCCGCCAACGTGCTTGACGAGGTGACAAATGGCACCGTACCAAAAACAGGATCGAGAAAGGTTCCCTGCGCGCCCTCGAAGACCACCCGCTCGTTACGCTTCAATGCCCCCTCGAGGAGCAGCGAGCCGTTGCCAATATGCGGAAGAAGCTGCTCCCGCGCCTCGGCCAATGCCGCCCATTGCTGGTCGGGATTTATCTTGTCCTCACTCTGATAAAGGGAGAGCAGCACCTTAGCCTTAAGAGCAAGACTGCTGCGGAATTTATCTTCGAGCGTGGCCAGATCAGTAAAATCGGCGACACGCAAGCCGCAGCGGGCCGCGCGATCTTCATATGCCGGGCCAACTCCTCGACCGGTCGTACCTATCTTTTTATCACCCAGTGCGCTCTCCCGCGCGCGATCAAGCGCTTCATGATAGGGAAGAAGGAGCGAAGCTTCGCGATCGATAATCAGGCGCTCAGGGGTGACCTCAATGCCGCTGGCACGCAAACCAGCTATCTCCTGCAAGAGCACAAACGGATTGAGTACTACTCCTGCTCCAATGAGATTTTTCGCCTGGTGACGAAGAATCCCTGACGGTATAAGGTGGAGCTTGGTTTTGACCCCATTGACCACGAGCGTGTGGCCAGCATTGTTACCACCGTGAAAGCGCACTACCCAGTCAGCGTTTGAGGTGAGGTAGTCGACAATCTTTCCCTTTCCCTCATCGCCCCATTGAGCTCCGACAATTACAAGTGACGGCATCTTCTTTAAGCTCCTACATTAACGGCTATACGCCAGCCTGCTTTTGTATTCTCGGCTATCCCCAGAAGGATATCACGTTCAGCATTCCCAAATAGCACACGTGCACGCCCATCGAGCGTCAAACGATAATGCTCAGATTTTTCTATCTCAAACCAAACCCGCTGATCTCCGCCAGCCAGACGCCTGGCATAATCGTCCGCGAGCATAAGTTGTGGCACACCGGGAAAGAGGGCACGCCAGTCCAGCATATCATTCAAGGAGAGATCCTCAAGCACTTTTGCGGCTGCACAGCTAAAAGGCCACGAGGCCTCACGCCGTAAGGCAGCGAGACACCCGCCACATCCAAACGCGGCTCCCATATCTCGAGCGAGAGAGCGAACATAGGTCCCGGGTGAACATGTCAGAGTAAAACTAAATCGTCCCGCCCCCACGGCGACAAGCGAAAACCCAAAGACCTCAATCCGTCGAGACTTCAACTCCACCTCTTGCCCCTGACGAGCCAGGTCATAGGCTCTCTGGCCATGCACTTTGAGGGCCGAGTACTGCGGCGGAACCTGATCAATAGCACCGACAAATTTTCGCGCCAGCTCCTGCACCTCGGACTCCCCCGGCAAAACGGCGCTCTCCATCAGAGTCGCGCCAGTAATATCATCGGTGTCCGTCGCACGCCCGAATAAAATCTCACCCGAGTAGGTCTTCTGCCCCTCCTCGGCATAGGCCGCAACACGCGTCGCGCCACCGCTTAAACAAACGAGGAGGCCGCCTGCCATCGGATCGAGGGTCCCGGCGTGTCCGATCTTTTCTAATCCAAGCTTACGTTTGACCGCAGAAATCGCCTGCGCCGATGTCGGCCCCTGCGCTTTATCAAGAAGAAAAATACCTGTTATCATGCTTGCACTCATCCCCGAGGCAAAAGGAGTTTATCGACTTCGAGCGCCAGCTTGATCCGCAGATCCGACAGCCCCCCGCGCCAGCGGAATCCAGATGCTGCCTGATGGCCACCGCCACCAAAAGCCTGCGCCATAAGAGAGAGATCGTGCCCCACTTTTTTGGTGCGCATACTGACCTTCCAATAACCATCTTCCTCGCGCAGGAATATGGCCACCTCGACGCCTTCAATGTCACGCATCCTCTCGACGAGGTCTTCAGTATCATCTGACGTCGCCGCATACGTAGCCATCGTCTGCGCCGAGAGCACAACCTGCGCCAGCCTGCCGTCGTGGCTTATCTCGAGAGAACACAGGGCATGGGCCTGAAGCCGCACCGCTGATAAACGCCGAGTGCCATAGAGTGCCTCTCCGATGCTTGACGGTTCTGCGCCATAGGCAACGAGCTTGGCGGCAACAGAAAACGTCCCTTCACCGGTCGTTGAATAACGAAACGAGCCCGTATCACCGATAATTCCAGCAAGAAGACAGGTTGCCACCTCTCGAGTAAACGGGGAGCGCTGGGTGCGGCGGGCCATCTCTTCGAGAAGCATAAAAACCATCTCTGATGCAGAACTCGCCTCTGCCTCAACCCAGTTGTGCGTGCCAAAATTATTATTTGAACGATGATGATCGATATTAATTAATAGTGAATGTTTTTTGAGCTGCTCTTTGAGCGTATCGCCCATGCGCTTCTCATCGCCACAGTCACAGGCGATAACACCATCATATTTCTGTGCCGGAAGAACGGTCCTAACCTCTGCTATCGAAGGTAAAAAGCGATAGCGCGGAAGAACCCCGCTCTCATTGATAAAAGAGACGCCCTTGCCTAAGGCACGCAGCCCCAAACCTAGCCCGAGGCTCGAACCATAGGCATCGGTATCAGGATTATAGTGCGAAACAATAAGAAACTGCTCCAGTGACAAGATCCGATCACAGAGCTCATGAAGACTAGCCAAATTGTTGACGGTCATGCTGCTACTCTTCGCCCTCGCTGCTCGGTCTCTTTATCTTGGCAAAAAGCCGCTCGACCTCGTCTACGGTATCGAGCGTATCGTCGTAGTAAAATCGAAGATCCGGCGAAAAGCGAATCCCTAAAGCCTCACCCACATAACGCTTGAGTAGCCCGGATGCCGATTCGAAGGCCTGAGCTATCTCACCTTGGCGCTCCTTGCCCCCCGTTGCAACCCAATACACCTTAGCGTGCCGCAAATCGGGGCTCGCCACAACGGAGGTAATCGTTACTAACGAGAAACGCGGATCAGCGACGTGAAACAGTTGACTCGCTATCGTCGTGCGAATCTTTTCGGCAATCTGATATATTCTGCGCTTTTGAGCCATAATTGCTTACTCAATCGGAAATTACTCAATTTCCTTACTCAATTGCCTCATTCACTTGCCTGTAACTGTTCAATAACTGCGGGTGGTTCAATAATTCGTGAACGTGGTCCTGGTCGAAATGTTCCTCAAATCAACCAGTTATATCGACCACGTTCACGATCGTTCGACAAGCTCACGACAGACCACGAGCACGTTCACGTTTCTTCTGCCCACACTCATTGAGCAGCTACAATCACATTACTCGATAGATTGAGCGAACTCTTGAATTTCGAAAACCTCCATCACGTCGCCCACCTTAATGTCGTTATAGCCCTCGATGCTCATGCCACACTCATAGCTCGACTGCACTTCACGCACATCGTCCTTAAAGCGCCTCAAGCTGCCCATCTTGCCCTCATGAATGACCCGGCTGTCGCGAAGCAGGCGCACGCGCCCACCGCGCTTGATCGTGCCCTCGGTGACAAAGCAACCTGCGATAGTGCCGATCTTCGGAACCATGAATGTATCGCGCACCTCAACTCGACCGAGCGATACCTCTTTACGCAAGGGAGCAAGTAGTCCGCTCATGGCCTTCTTCACGTCATCGATCAACTCGTAAATGATGCGATAGAAGCGCACATCAATCCCGGCGTTTTCGGCATCCTGCATCGCCCGCGGATCACCACGCACACCAAATCCGACAATAATCGCCTTGGAAGCAACGGCCAATTGGAGATCGCTCTCATTCACACCGCCAACGGCAGCATGCAGAACACGCACCTTGACCTTGTCCGTCGAAAGTTTTTCTAGAGCTTGGCGCACGGCCTCAACCGACCCATGAACATCAGCTTTGAGCACCACATTAAGCTCTTCCATCGTCAGATTATTTGCCCGGCGCGCAAACTCCTCGAGGCTAATCGGCCCCGTGGCCAAGGAGCGCACCTCTTTGGCCGCACTCTTCTCAGCACGGTTTTGGGCCACTTCACGCGCCTGAGCCTCAGACTCCATCACAAAAAAGTCATCACCGGCATCGGGCACATTGGAAAAGCCTGTAACCCCCACTGGACAACTCGGACCAGCGGCCTCGAGTTTTTCCCCCGTGTGATCAAGCATAGAACGCACACGGCCATAATCCGGCCCACAGACAAAGATATCACCTACGTGCAATGTGCCACTCTGGAGAAGGACCGTTGCCACAGAACCACGCCCCTTGTCCTGGCGCGCTTCAATCACCGTACCACGTGCACGATGGTGCGGATTAGCCCTGAGTTCGCGCATCTCAGATAAGATAAGGAGAGATTCTAGAAGCTCCTTAATACCGGTCTTCTTGGTCGCTGACACCGGCATGTAAAGAGTATCACCACCCCATTCTTCGGGGTTGAGCCCATGTTCAGCCAGCTGTTGCTTAATCCGATCAGGATTGGCGTTCGGCTTATCCATCTTGTTCATCGCCACAACGATCGGCACCTTGGCTGCCTTGGCGTGGTTTATGGCTTCAATCGTCTGAGGCATAACCCCTTCGTCCGCGGCCACCACCAAGATAACGATGTCGGTTACCTGCGCGCCGCGCGCGCGCATCGAGGTAAATGCCGCATGACCCGGCGTATCGATAAAGGTAACCCAACGTCCATCCGGAAGTGAGACTCGATAAGCCCCAATATGCTGCGTAATTCCTCCGGCTTCTTTCTCGGCCACGGCAGCGTTGCGAATCGCGTCGAGCAACGAGGTCTTGCCGTGATCGACATGCCCCATCACGGTCACCACCGGTGCCCGCGGCTCGAGGTTGGCGACGTCGTCGCAGCCAGCCTCCTGGAGGAAGTCTTCCTCAACAAAACTGGTCGACTCCACCTGAAAATCGAACTCCTGGGCCAAAATAGTGGCCGTATCTTGATCTAGCGCCTGATTGATAGTCGCCATCATCCCCATCTCAAGCAACTTCGCAATCAGATCGGATGCCTTTAAACTCATCTGCTTGGCAAGCTCACCGACGGTGATAGTGTCACTCACGCGAACAACGCGCTTGGCCGGCTTAATCTTCGCGGCATCCAGCGCCAGTCTCTTATCTTGAGGCTCGTCTCTCTTACTCTTGGATCCACTTCGTCCGCGGCGACCTCCTTCGCGACCTTCGTAGTCAACGAGATCGACACGTGCAATTTCACGCTTCTTTGTGCGCTTCTTGGCGGTCTTCTTTCCAAACTCGTCCTCCTCCTCCACAAGAACAGGGATCGCGGCTGAGGGAACTGCACTCTTCTTAACTTCAGGCTTGATGACTTTACGCACTGGCAGAACGATTCTGCCTAACACCTTGGGGCCGATGGCGGGCTTCTTCAACACGGGAGCAGCCTGGGCAGGAGGAGGCGCGGTGACCACAGCCACGGGTGGTGGCGGGGCTTCGGCTTCTACCACGCGCACGACGGGCTCGACGACCTGCTCGACAACACTCGACTCCTCTGTCACCACTTCTTCTTGGGGGGCGAGGACTGCTTCAACTTGCACCTCTCCCGGGGGAGCGGACACAGCTTTAAATAGATCTGCACCGAGGTCATTCAGGGATGGAGAAGGATCGCCCCCCACTGGCTCCTGCGCTTCAGTTGCCACGAAGACTTCAGACTCCTCGATCACTTCAGCTCCCTCCGAAGGCTCCGCAGATACTTCGACAGCCTGTGGTGCTACCTCATCGGCAGAAAGAGACCCGGCAGCGCCTCCAGGCGCGGCCTTACGTCGACGAATGACATTGCCAGAGCGGCTCTCAACGATAGCTTCAGAGCTTCCCGTGACCTTGTCGACCCGTGTCGTCACCACCTCGCTCTTCGGTGCAACACCGATGGCTTGTCGAATAATCGCCCGGCGCAGCTTATCAGCCTCGTCAGGATCGAGCGAATTAGAATGTGAGGCCTTGCCCTGCATGCCGAGCTCGGTGGCCTTATTAATCACCACTCTATTATCGACACCGAGTTCCTTGGCGAGTTCGTAAATTCTTAGCTTTGACATACGCGTGCTCTTCTTACCTTAAATCGAGTTTCGCTCTACCTCGGGTGCTTCGACACTTTAGCTTTTTTCACCTTACGGCTTCAAAAACTAAGCTCAGTACCCGTCCTGAGCCGTCCAATTTAACTCTTGCTCCCGCAAGAATCACTTCGTCGAAGGACGGCAAGGCTTCTTCTTTTGTCCCGTCACCTCTCTGCCAGCAATAACCTCTATGCCAGCAATAAACTGGCGCGTCGCTTCCATCAGCCTCTCCACGTCCTCTTTCGTCAGCGCCAGCAAGACAACCGGACGCTCCTTTCCGCGCTTGCCTCCAAAGGCAGTATGCCAGCGCTTAACCTCCCCCATTCTTCGCCAACAGCAGACCTGTGCATGCACATACGCACCCCGTCCTGGAAGCTTCTGCGCACTGTCAAACAGCACCCTTCCCTCCTGCCGCACAAACCTCAGCAGATCCCCCTTCTGCGCCTCCTCGCGACAACATATGCAGGTGCGCCTCAAGTGATCTGGCATCGAGAAGTCCCCTCCGACTAGCGATCCTGCATCGGTAGCCGCGGCGGCATTGACGCCCTAAAGAAGCTATCGGTCGCCTGCTTAATCGTATCTACTTCAAGATCGCCCACTCCCTCGACAGCTCTCAACTGTTCATACTCGGCAACTACCAAGCTTTGAATGGTAGAGAAACCATGCGCGACGAGCTTCTCTTTGAGCACCGAAGAAAGGGCCAGCTTGTCGAGATCCGTAACAACCGATTCGACGACCCCCTTCTCAGCCGCCTCATTCTCAAGCTTATCTGCCAAATCACGCGCAGATTTGAGAACCTCAGCCACCTTTTCCTGGGTGAATCCCTCGATCTCATTGAGATCATCGAGCGCCGCATCGGCTACATCCCGAGCGCTGCGATAGCCATCTTGGAAGAGCATCTCGGCATCCGTGAATGAAAGTCCAGGGATCGCTTCGAGTGCGGCTCGCGCACGCTTGGCGGACTCTTCTGCCACAGAAACGCTGCGCACATCCAAACGCCAGCCGCTGAGCTTACTCGCCAGCTTAACGTTTTGGCCACGCCGACCGATCGCCAGAGAGAGCTGATCGTCCGCGACGATGACCTCCATCGAATGCGCATCCTCGTCAACCACCACACGCGCCACCTCAGCCGGAGATAGAGCGCGGGCAACAAACGACGGATCGTCGGATGTCCACGTGATAATATCGATGCGCTCACCGCGCAGCTCCTGGACAACGGCCTGAACACGCGATCCTTTTATACCGACGCAAGCGCCGACTGGGTCAACGCTCGAATCGTTGGAGGCAACTGCGATCTTGGCACGCTCACCGGGTTCGCGCGCGACGCCCTTAATTTCAATCACATTCTCAGCGATCTCGGGCACCTCTACGGCAAACAACTTCTTAAGGAAGTCTGGATGGCTACGGGTCAGGATAATCTGCGGCCCGCGTGCCGAACGATCAATATCGAGGATCATGCAACGCACGCGATCCCCCTGACGATAACGCTCGCGCGCGATCTGCTCGCGCTTGGGGATAACACCCTCAGTGCGCCCGAGATTAACAACGATACTGCCGCGATCATAACGCTGCACGATGCCATTAATCAGCTCGCCCTTAGTGTTCTTATACTCTTCGTATATCACGCCACGCTCAGCATCGCGTACCTTTTGAATAATGACCTGCTTCGCCGTCTGCGCGGCGATACGTCCGAGCACGCTCGTATCGAGCTTCTTGCCCAGCTCGTCACCTTCCATAGCCTCGGGGTCGTAGTCACGACGCGACTCCTCAATCGAGATCTGCGTGCCGGGGTCCTGCACCTCGCCTACGACGACCTTGAATTGCATGACCTCGATTTCGCCGCTTTCTTCGTTGTATTTGCACTCAAGATTTAGATTGTGCCCGAAGTGCTTACGCCCAGCCGACAACATTGCCGACTCGACAGCCTCTATCAGGACCTTACGGTCAATGCCCTTATCTCTACCGATTTGACCCAGGAGAGCTTCTAAGTCGAATGACGATGATGATGATGATGCCATATAGTACTCTTCTTTATAACAAGCCCACGTACCCAATCACCCACTGCCCTACCTCAACTCGGGCCAAACAATGACAGACGATACACGGCGCTGACTAATTACAATCTCCAAACACTTCAATTTAATGATCAGACTTTCCAAATACAAAATCAACACGCGCTTCTTGAATCAGAGAAAGCGAGATACGCTCCACCCCAAGAGATTCGCCTTTATTACTCTTGTCATCCTTTTCAATTTCAACACTCTGGCCATCAAAGGAGAGTAGCTTACCGCGAACCCCTTCCTTCTTCTGCCCGCTCTCGGTTGATCGCGCCACGGTAAGCCGGATGCGCTCCCCAACAGCCCCTTTGAAATGCTCGGGACGCGAGAGCTTTCGGTTTAGGCCAGGGCTCGACACTTCAAGTGTCGCTTCGCCAGGAATAAGTAAATCGACCGTCGGTAAATTGGTGATCGACTTTGCTACCCGCGCACAGACACCGAGATCTATTCCCTTCGCACTACCGTCAAGCTGACAGAGATACACCCGCAGTACCCCGTGACTACCGTTCGGATACTCGAGATCAAAGAGCGCATAGCCGTGCTCGTTGACCACGCGCGCAACCTCATTCCAAACTTCAGTTTTTGACAGCATAAAGCTCTCTGTAACTGCGCTCGACCAGCGTTACTCAGCAAAGCGCGCACCGACTATTCAAAGCCCCCTTAAATACACCCCTGCCCAACGTCCTCTCTTAGTTAAGCCGAGGGACGAGAACAACTAACAAACCTCAGGACGGGGGATTCGCTGCCGTGAAAGCAGCGAAAGAAAGAAGGAGACCCGCTCGCATAAGGTTGAATACCCTACGGAGCCGGGGGATGTTAGCACTTTCAGATGCAATCCGGCAAGAACGGATAAGTAATTAATATGGCTGGCATTCTTGCCTCGGCCGGAGGTAAACGTAAGCGCTCACGGGTGCCCAAAGATTATAATTAAGCATTTCAAGCAGTGCACCGATAATTTATAGTCGATAGGCCCTTCAGCAGATTTGTACTTGCCTGCGGGGCGCATTATCGCGCAAGAATACGTGCATAGCTGTTATCTTAGCTCTTCTATAAGGACTGATTATGACATGGAAGCAACTTCTCTCTCTTTCGCTCGCCTGTAGTTTTGGCCTTCTCTGCTCTTGTACCAGCGGCGGCAGCAGCAGCGACCAGACGGACACTGTTTCGGGCAACGCCTGCTCCGATCTAAATATTAAGATACTCAACGGCGAGCAGTGCAAGCAGTCGATTAGCCCTGTTGTTCTCGTCATCGCGCTGGCCAACGACAGGAGCTTCGGTGCAACCTGCAGCGGCACGCTTATTACCCCCACCACCGTGCTAACCGCGGCCCACTGTCTTGTGTTTGACACACCGGTCACGATGGCAGTCCGTGCCGGCCCCCAAACCCTCGCCGTCTCTGAGGTGATACCGCATCCGCTCTATCCATATTCAGGCTTAAGTTCCGGATTAGTTCCGGTGACGAACTATGATATCGGCATCATAAAACTAGCTAAGGCAAGCTCGATTACGCCGGTCTCAATCGTCGGTAGCCGCAGCGTGGGAAAGAACGAGCAGCTTGCGGTATTCGGCTATGGGCTCGATCAGTACGACAAGGGGGTTGAGGAATACGGCGTCGATGCCCTTAAAGCCACCCACGTGCGCGTCTCCGATCGTCAGGAAAACTTGATCATTACCAGCTACGATGACACCAAGACCGGGGCCTGCGAAGGTGACTCCGGCGGCCCACTTACCGCTCAGGTTGACGGCTCAACCGCCATCGTCGGCGTCGTCCAAGGCGGCACCAATCCCGATCACCCACAAGCAGCCGGCTGCGGCGATGGATACTTCGATGTCTTTACCGCCGTTCACGAAAGCGACGTATTTAACTTTATCACCAGCCATGCACCGGGGGTGAACGTGCTCTAGCGAGGAGCGCTGCTTCGCAGCGCTCCTGGTTTTTTGCTCGTACCTATCGGCGGAAAGAGGAGGTTTCCTTAGCAAAGCGTTACAGTTACGTCATGCCAAAGCGACCAATTATACTGTTAGTCTTGCTAGCAGCTTGTCAGGTTGTTTTTGTATTGTTTTTTTCCCCAAAGAAGAAGCACGACCTCGCCCCGCTGCCGCCACCGCTCACTCACGGGAACGGAAAGTGCACAAGCAGCGAAGCTCAAAAGATAATTAGCTCTACCTCTTTAGTCGAGCTTGCAGTTGACCTAACTCCATATGCGCATACTATTTCGAAGGTGCCCTTTTTACGTTTTAAGCTCCAAAATAAAAGTGACCATAATATCGGAGTATCTTTAACTCCTAATTATGAAACCAGCCTGAAGCCGGTCCAATGGGACGACCGGACATGGGGCCTGTGTAATTGCTGCTCTCGTGAGGACCTTAGACCTGAAATGCGAACGCTGCTTGAGAGGCTATACGCGCGCGGAAAACTTATTCAACTTGGCCCCGGTGAAGTATTTGAGTACTACCAAGAAAGCCTTCAGCCCCCGAGCCAGCTTGGGGACGGTTCGTGTCACACCGTCGAGTTAAACGGCTCACTCTTCGTAACTGATGGGCATACGACCGAACATATTGTGCCAAGTGATGCGCGTCTAGAGATATGGAGTGGCGCACAATCTCGTATTTCACCCATACCGCCATCTGCCACTAATGTATTTTTTGATCTTCTAAAACTCTGCACTGGTAGACCGAGCTTCGAGACTGAGGCTGAGTTTACTGCTCTGATGGGTTTACTACCCAGGGCTGTTGCAACGGCCCGATTTGATGACGAGATCCTGCGGCGCTACCCCGAGATAGCTAAAGATTTAGGGAAGAAAATAGAGATCTTTACTTCGTTACTACAAAAAGCACCGACCAAGGGTGCGAGAGGCTACATTACCTACAAGATTGCAGAAGCTAGGCGCACACTTGCTTTGAGTAACGACGACCGAGAGATGGTCAAGGAAGCTGCAAGTGACTTTATCCGAAGTTTTGCATTATATCACGAGATGGAGGCATGGCCCTCACTTTACCATTACCCGGTCGGTTTTGAGGATAATCCCTACGATGATCGTGATGACCGTGACGTACTTAGAGACATCACACTGATGACGATTCGTGCAGGTCAGACACCGCTAACCAAGACAAAGGAAAGTCTACCTGAATTTCTTAGATTGAACGAAGACGAGCTAGGTCAGATAATCGACACTGTAGCACCACAGTATTCCGAAGAAATGAGACAATTCTTCATTCCAGCAAACGAGTCTTCAGATGACCGAGATTTTTGGGAGAGTGGACGTGGTGGAGCCTATCAAGCTAGCTGTAGCCAGTGTCAGTACTTTTCGAGCCAGGAATTAGGGAGGCATTCCTTTATAACCGAAGAACGTGAGGAGTTACATAGAGAGAAAAGTGAACAAAGAGAAAGCGAAGGGTATCGCCGTGGGCGGTTGGCGAACGGGTGGAAGCTAACGGCAAATGAGTGGTGGGAATATTCACGTCCACGATCCGCAGGTTGTTGGAGCAATTCATCACTAGAGGGGAGCCTTGCATATGGTATTAGTGTCATTGCTGAGCTTTCCGGAAAGCGGGTAGCAATCAGTGCTGATACCGAGAAATTATTGGATCGGCGTCGAGTCAAATTCAAAAAACGCGGTTGTTGCATGATCGATTCTGATGTAATCGCAGATCTTCGCCAACAGCAACAGGATTTAGTAGTGGAGGTCTCATCTGATTCTATTTTAATAAGCAAAGCGACGGAGCACTAGTCGCACCTATTGCGTTGCTTTAAAAAGTCCTCGCACTGAAATCGTGGGTTAAAAGTGCTCGTGGTCTACCGTTTTTGTGGAGTTATCAATAGCTGCAAAATAGTGCAAAAAAGGGGTGGACCGTGCGCACTTCTCCGTTACCTGCCTAAAAAATTAATGATAATCTTACTAACCTTCCTTAACATCTCCGGCTGCTGGTATTGATAGCGATGCTCCATTGCAGGGATTTGATGCCATTCTTTGGGATCGTGCGCGGCATCGAAGAAGCGCTGGCAGGTAGTCAGGGGAACATTAGAATCCGCCTCTCCTGCGATAAAAAGCTTGGGGCAATTTACCTGTGCAATAAATTCGAGAGCATTGTATCGACGCGCATCCTCAATGAAGGAAAACGGTATTACCAATTCTCCGTTAGTTCTGGAAATTATTTTTCTGAATCCAGTTTTTTGCCAATCTTCATATTTGCCAGCTAACTCGTCCTCCCTGCCAGCCTGATAAGGGCTAACAATCAAGCCTAGCTTGCGTGGAGTAAATTCGGCAGCTAATTGGGTGGCGAGGATCCCTCCCATTGAAAAGCCAAGGATGGCGAGGTCCGTTGGATTACTATCTTTTAGGGTAACTGCTCGCCCCCCCTGTGATAAAAAGTGGGCGACGACGTTGACGTCTAAGGTCAAAC
>CAIXSY010000302.1 GCA_903922175.1 uncultured delta proteobacterium
CATCAGATTCAGCTGCAGCATCAGTTGCGGCCGCAGCCGACGGGCTTAGCCGTAACTCCTGATCAGGCAGTAGACGCTAGCGGCCAGAACATCAGCTAACTGGACGGCATCTGCGCTGGGCTTAGTTCAACAAAGTGTTGAACCGCCGATTGGAGATCTATGCTCGAAATTTGCTCCGTTGGCGGCGGTCCAACACTAAATATTACACGGAGAGGTCCTCTCCGTGTAACTCCGTGCGATCTCAGTGGATCTTCGTGTGAAACAATCATTACCACCGGTAAATTCCTTTGACTGCCCTCTTGAGGAGTTTGCCAACAACGGGAAGATTTACGACCTTATTGCGGATTTGAATAGTCACGGACTGCTCGATATCTCTAAGAAGGATCTTTAAGCGATCGAGCTCCTCTTTAGTCCTGGTAGCATCCGCAATAGCCACGGTCAGCTCTGCTACCTGCGCAGTTCGCTGATTTAGCTCCCCTTGTACTGATTGTTCCTGCTGGTCGGCGAGCTCGATACGATAAGCGATGTAGTCATTATTGTGTCCGACGCGCGTATAGGCAAGGCCAGGATTACTATTGGCGATATCTGCCCGTGTAATAAGGTAAAGTGCCTGCCCGCGGGTCATCCGTAATATCTGGGAGAGGATCAGCTGGTTGCGCCCTCGTCCTCGATAGTCTGGATGAAGCACCGCACCGTAGTATAAATACCCGCAATGGCCTCGCCCATCATCGGTGGTAAAGTCATCAGCTCCTGCTTGTCTAAACGTACGATAACGGAGCCCAAAGCCACCGATGAGCTTTTCGTCATCGATTACGGAATAGAGGCTGGAGATGCCGTCCGCTGAGGTGACGCCGATTTGCGGATCTATCGTGCTGCCGTTGGTTAGCTCTGGTGAGAGTGGTCGAGGGGTTACTTTTTCAGCGACTCGCCACTGGTTGAGAAGTTTGTTCTCCTCTTCCGTGGAGGGGCGAATTTTAAAAAGCTCTACTCTTTTTTGTATTAGGGCGAGGCCGGGGTAGGGGGCGATGGTGATACTCGTCATGTCGAGATCTGTTCGGCACAGAGACTGCAGGGCTAGGGCTACCCCAGGCCAATCGCGGCAATTGGCGTCATGGGCGAGGATAATGCCGCCAGGAGATAGCACGGCTTTAGCGTTTTGTAGATCTGAAAATCCTTGCTTAAAGCTGTGCTCACCGTCAATTAGAATTAAGTCAAAGATAGCCCCCTGTTCCTTTAGAGTCGCAAACGCCTCATCTGATCTAAGGGGCATCAGGCGTACGTTGTCGAGGTTGAGGTGCTGCTTGAAATGTGAGAGCGCCTCGCCGTGTTGCCATAACCCTACCGCCCCATCAGAGACGCTATTATCCACCTGCCATTGTGTATATCCGGGGTCAATCAGTAAAACCTCTGCCTCTGGAGTCTCGCGCATCGCCAATGCCATGCAGGCTACGGAATAACCACGGCCTGATCCTATAACGAGGGCTTTCTTGGCTGAAAGAATCCGGCAGAGTCCGAAGTAGAGCCAGCCGAAGCCGGGGTCTTGGAAGGACTCTCGCTGGCATCCAACCTGAGTATGTGGGTCGTAGCCATTGAAAACTGCGTGTGAGAACTCGGCTATCAGTGAGGCAAGATTTTCTGGGGTAAGTAACGATGGCATAATCGAAATAGTATAATCCTCCATTCACAATATAGAAACAGAATGATAGTAGACAAAAGCTGCTCCGTCTTGTTCGAAAGCAGTTGTGGAATACAAACCTGCACGGGTCGCCTTGGGTTATTCAGCAGTTACGCCACTCCATAACTAGTTGATTATATAGCGTTCTATCGATACTATCGAGGGCAAGGTAACCGTTCACGGGTCATAACCGCGCAGGAACTCTGTGTAAGGAGTAGTGTCGTTTTTTTTGGTTTCACGAAGTAGGAAACGAAGCTTGGAAGCACACGAAGGTAGATTAAAAGACGAATC
>CAIXSY010000303.1 GCA_903922175.1 uncultured delta proteobacterium
GCAGCAGGAGAAATGCAAGGTGCTTTGCCGTAGCCAGATGTGCGGGTATCGGATTGTGTACAATTGCTCGGAGTTCTAGCGCGGCTTCTCCGCGCTAGCCCTCTCGCAATGTATTATACAGCAAGCCGGAGTCGGGCATTTAGAGGGTGATTCTGTGCTGAAGAATCAGTTGTTACATCGACCAGGACCACGACCGTTCGACAAGCTCACGACAGGCCAGGAGCACGCGCACGATATTTTCTACCCGGACTTATTGAGCAATTACCTCTTGAGGCAGTTAACCCACTGTTCTTTCAACACATTTTTCCCATTTACTCCCACCGCAATCGTGCCGACATATACTAGCGGAAGTGGAGGCTTATGCCTCCGTGCAGGAGGGGGCAAGATGTTTCTTTACGAAGACAGCGAGTACGAAACAACGACAAAGTCGCTGAAGCTAGGTCCACCCAATCAAAAGGCGGAGAACACCATTAAGCATCTCGCCAAAGGGTGGTTGCCGATCAACACCATCCTTCTCAACTCCGTAAAAGAAAGCATTCGCGATAAAAGCGATATCAAGCGCGACCTGCTCATCGCCTCAGTCAAAAAAGATCCTGGCCTATTTCTTTACGCCGCTCGCTCCCTTAAACACGTTTCGCCTGACGTCCGAGGGCAGCACGACCCCATCGCCGAGTTGCGTGTGCTCGAATATGAGAAGCTAAATACACTTTTCGACGTAAGATCGACACAGATATCGGTGCACAACTTCAAGGATGCATCTAGACTTCAGGCGCTCCGCCTCCAACACTCTCTGGTGAGCTTAACGATGACGGAAAAACTTGCCGCACAGACACAGGTCCCCACCGATAGGGCCTTTATGGTGTGCAGCTTCTATGAGCTGGGGCTTAACCTAATCGCCTGGAACTACCCACATATCTATTCACGCTACATGGCGCGACTACGCTCAAATATCACAGAGGCAAACGCCGAGCTGCGCAACGTTCTTGGCCTCTCTGCAATCGACATCGGGTCACGCTTCGCTTCGAACTGTGAGGCCCACCCCGAAGTGAGGTCAACTCTCGCGGCACTTTCTGTGGGTCATGCTCCGACACTCGATACTCCGCTCAAAACACAATCCTTGAGTCAGGCACTCGTCAAAATTGTGCAGATTTCAGACCTCTATGCCCAAGTCAAGGACCATGTACATTATCCAAAAGCTCTAAGCACCTGGGCAGCGCTAGACCACAAACTTACAGACTCGTTTCCGCCACACGTACTTGGCGAAGTAGATGCCCAGGTAATACAAGCATTAAGTACCTACACCGCGTTCAGTGACGTTATCGCCAGCCTCCCGTTGGCTACATCAAAGACCCATTCTATTGAGGCCCTCGCACCCTCTCTGACAGAGCCCGAACTACTCACCAGCAATCCTCACCTACTAAAATGCTCCGAGCAGGTACGTAAGACCTTTGCCTCAGTCTACAGCCACATTGAACGCGACAAGTTCTCACTTAACGCCGTTCGTGTTCTAGCCGATGAAGCTATCCCAGCCCTAGGCTTTGTCCGCGGATGTCTCTTCTTTCTTAGCGCTGACAACAGAACACTGACTCCAGCACTGCGCATCGGTGACCGACTATTAGCTGAGTATCATGATTTTTTTAGCGACCCAGATCGAGGCGTGGTCGTTTCGCCATTCAACAGTACCCCTTTTAAGTCCCACGGTATCGGCATCTGCGGGAAATCGACCTCACAGGTCGCTGGCGCCATCGACAGCACACGCTATTTTGGAATCCTTTACCTCGAAGTCTCTGAAGAGGCTACGTTGGACCCCAGTCACAACCCGACACTGCTCTTTAAAGCAATCCGCAAGGCGATCAATGATGCGTTCGGATAGCACTGCACTTCGTGCAGTGCTAATGCAGCTCACCCTTGCGCTCCGCGTTAAGCTTTTCAGCGGCTACGCGAACTGATTTGAAATCAGAAAGGATTGACTCGCCGGTTGTTTGCGAGTCTTTTTCGACGGCGACACGTAATTCAGGTGGGTTAAGTACCCCAAGACGCTGGGTTGTGGGAACAAATATCTCCCCACAACTTTTGCACTGGGCAATCACAATTATCCCTTCGAGCGTGACCTTTGTGAACTCAGTGGCGAAGTACTGGTCATCACTTCCGCGCACGGCACAGCTCGGACAAACAATTTCATCAATAAACGTCTCAGCCAGCCCGCGAAGTCTAAATTTTAGCGCCATAACACACACCTAAATGAATCAAATTAGATATTTTACCATAATAATCTCGGAACCGTCACTTTGAAACCTCAACTCATCCATGGTTCCTGCAATGATGGCCAGACCGCGGCCATAACTGCGCAGTGGGCTCGACGGCCGATCATCTGGCGCATTTGCCTTTAATAGAAACCCAGCACCAGGGTCACGAATTGCAATGCGCAGCCTCATATTCTCGAAGCTAATATGGATGCGAACTTTGCGCTGCGCATAGCGAGGGTCGTTAAGTCGCTCTCGTCGCACACGAGAAAACTTGTCCACGCCATTAGCATCCACCTCCTCTTTCCAGCAGGACTGCAACTCAAGCGTTCCGTGCTCAAGGCTATTGGTAAGGGCCTCTTGCACCGATAGCTCCAGCCGAAGCTGTAAGTTGCGGTCAATAGCTCCGGCCTTGGCAAGTCGATCAACGAGACCGACACGAAACTTCTGTGCTGCAATCACGACAGCTGGAACTTCAAAGTGACTGTGCGCGCTTTGCAGGTACTGATAGCTGGCGCGGTCATCAGCAGCGCTCGTTTGTAGGCTCAGGACGATACGTTCAACTGACGAACGCAGAGCTTTAAAATCAATCGGTTTAAGGAGGATATCACTCGCCCCCTCACGCAGTGCTCGTACGACATCATCAACACTTGCGGCACCACTTATGACGATCACCGCCTGGTTGGGATTTCTAGCTTTAATCACACGCAGGAGCTGAAAGCCATCGATACCGGGCATGACAAGATCTGTTAGTATGACGTCATATTCACGCTTATAGGTGGCGTCAATCGCACTCTGACCGTCAACCGCCAGGTCGTAGCTCCATCCAGCGAGTTCAAAGAACTTCGCGTAGAGCTCAAGAGCCCCTCGGTCGTCATCAGCTAGTAAGATGCTCAGTTGTCCCACTGACAGTCGTTCTCCTAAACTAGCCCCTCCCCTCGCCCACCACGATTCCGACTCTATTGTTCAACGGGCAAGATCTTATCGAGCATGAGCAGCTCGAACGTCTCCTTGACGAAGCCACTCAGTGGCTTCACCATCAACGTACCGTTTTCGGCCTTGAGGCGCTTGTAGCACATCAGGACCTTGCCGATACCATAGCTATTGATTAGCTGGACACTTGTCAGATCAAGGATAATCGTGCGCTTACCCTGATCGTAGACCTGGTTGAACGCCTTGCGTAGCGCCTCACCCGCCTGCTCGGAGTCAAGGTCGGCGTTAATTTTAATGTAGCCCTTTTCTCCAATAATTTCGGTCGGAAATTCCATAGTTTTCCTCGTGGCTAATACAATACTTAGGTGCGTGACATCCGCGTTTATATACACTATCGGAAAGCACGATCAGAAACTGAATGGTCTTCTTAGTCCCCGTCAGGAAACAAACGTAATGTTTAAACAATGTTATGGCGAATGTCCTTCCTGGCCTCCCTAAGGACCGTATTTAATAAAAATGCTTTTTTTTCTGATTAGAGCCAATCTACTTATGCTAAAGGTGTGCTTTGACGACGACTATTGGTAGCAGGTTGGGGTAGTGAATGTTTGTTTTGGGGGAGAGATTGTCATGACTTCGCAAGGCTCAGCACCTCAGGAATTTGAAGGCAGGCTAGCTCAGGGTAAGGATTGGCGTGAAATCGTCGCATGGGTGGGCGATCTCCCCCCTATGCCACAGGTAGCCTCACGTGCAATCGCCATGGTAGAGAACCCCGACACCACGGCGCAGGAGCTAACGGAGCTACTCTCGAGCGACACGGCTTTAGCCGCACGGGTTTTGAAGATCGCCAACTCGGCGATGTTTTCCCGGCAACGTGAAATTACCACCCTCAACCAAGCCATAATGATCATCGGCTTCAAAGCTCTTAAGGGCATAATCGTTGCCGCCACGCTGCGTCAGTTGAACAAGGGCTTCGGCAAATTAGAAAAAATGGTGTGGGAGAACTCGATGTGCGTCGCCACCTGTTCGACCGTCATTTCGAAGAGACTAAGCAAGAGATACGTCGAAGAGATCTTCCTTCTCGGACTTCTCCATAGCCTGGGACAGGTCGTACTTCTGGCGCAGCCAGCAACAGTCAAGGACTATAAAAAAGTTCTCCAAGTAATTCAGGAAAAACAGATCCCCTACGCTGAGGCGGAACAGGAGGTATTCGGCTTCGCCCATCCATTGATTGGGGCGCTTGTGGCCAAAAAGTGGAACTTCTCGGCAGAGACCTGCCAGGTAATCCTCCACTATAGCGACCCACTTGAGGGCGACAAGCCCGATACCGACATGGATGAAAAAGTCGCCATCGTCCAGCTGGCCGACGCCATCTGTCACGCTGCCAAAATAGGTAGCCCCGAAGGATATCCTGATCGCACCGAGGCCATTGCCCGTGCCGCAACATTTATCGGCATCGATAAAGACAAGCAGCTGACGTTGATCCCAGAGATCCTCGATCAGACGCAGAAGCAGTTCCAGGCAGAGAGTCATATCTACGCTTAAGGAGCGCGCCTGGTCTACCCTTTTTGTGGAGTTATCAATAGCTGTAACATGGTGCGAAAAAGGGTAGACCTCCGGCCACCCCCGATATTCGGGGGTCCGTCAAGACTTTTTGCGGACGGTATAACAGCGTGCGCGACACGTCTTAGCGAAATCAAAGAGGACAGGTCTCAAACTACGCCTGAGGTCAATGCCAAGTGAAACAACTTACAGGGCGATATACTACTTACCGAGATTTAAAGAAGCCCCGGCTAGTCGGACAGAATGCTCCGATACAGATAAAAATGTGCGCCTAGGTGGGGTAAGACCTAGCGTGCAACTTCCACGAACCGGACTTACCTGCGACATTGAGTAGCAATACAATTTGCGCTATTCCCCACCATGTCATTGGATAACCGATCATGGTTACACCAATGGTAAATGATTCCCAAAGCTACTCAAGTGTTGGTGATTCTTTTTTTACCCCGCCCAGATTTAAATGAATTACTATCCCGCAGACCCCGTCCTTTGTAAAATTCCTGTGACTATTGAATCGGCAGAGACAGTGGGGCCGCAGCTTGCGCACCACGCAACGGCCGCAGTGCATTATGCATCTCTGCGGCGGACTGAAAACGCTGCTCCGGATCGCGCGCCAGGGCTTTAAGAATTATATCATTGAACGCTTGCGAACAGTCGGGACGCATGCTGAGCGGCGCCTCGGGTTCAGATTTGAGGCGCTTCGTCATGGTTGCATAGACGCTGTCACCACGAAAAGGAGATTTACCGGTAGCCATCTCAAAGGCGAGAATGCCGACAGCATAAATATCAGTCCTCCAATCCACCTGCCCATTGAGCATATACTCAGGACTTACGTAGTCGATCGTGCCCGTTATTCCACCCTGCTCTATCAGATTCGGCATAGTGGCGGAGTGCGCACAGCAGAAGTCGGCGATCTTTACCGAACCATCAAGGGTAAGAAGAATGTTTTCCGGCTTTAGGTTTCGATGAATCATCCCCGCATCGTGGATCGCCTGTAGCCCCGCGCAAAGCTCACTCAGAATACGTAAAACATCAGGCAGAGGCTGTGGCGCATCCAGACGCTGAGTCAGGTCTCCGCCATCGACATACTCCATGGTAAAAGCGGTAAGATCGCCGTCACGAAGGTACTCGTAGGCACGAGCGACATTGGGGTGCGAAACAGCATAGGAAGCAAATATCTCATTACGAAAACGGGCCGCCGCGCGGGCATCCTTAGCGATGTCTGCGTGTAGAACTTTGACAGCAACCTGATGGCTCGTTAACTCACGATGGCGGCAGAGGTACACCAGCCCGAAGGAGCCAGAGCCCAGGCAACGAACGATCTCGTAGCGCTTGGCGATGAATAGACTATCAGCTGCTGGCGCAACTGCCGAGCGAACAGCAGGAAATGCGAGAAGTTCCGCTTCTAGGTCACCAAGACCCGCATTTTCGGGAAAAACTTTAACAGCACTCTCACCATCGATCTTCCGAAAACTACCCTTGGCAAAACTTTGCTCACTAATAAAGATGAAGATAGTTATAGCCGCGCTACGTACATATACCTCATGTGCGATGTCTGCTGCCCGCCCTTCAAGACCGACGCCGAGAAGAACGGTATCACCGGAACGTACACTACCAAGAAGCTCTCGCTCATTGACCAGAGAGACCTCAAGCTGCAGTCTATCGAACACCTCTTGAGATAAGGCTTCAACTTTTAGCGCAAGGCGCATGAGATTTTCGTGGCAGCTCTCGACAAGAAGTAGGCGCATTTGATCCTTCCGTTACTACAGTGGTGCCGAGTCTAGGCGATCTTCTCCACCCCCAACTCTTGCGCTAGCCAAGACGGCTTGACGATCTTTACATCGTGGATAGTTTTACCAAAGAACTTTCCGAAATCACGTTCATCTCCTGTGAGCAGATGAGTGCATTCTGAAGCGATGGCACTTGCCAGTATCGGTATGTCTCTATCTCGCAATTCAGGAAACTCCATCTGTGCTACGGTAGGAACAATACCAATCCGAGAACGTAACTGCTGCAAACAATTACTACGTTCAGGCATCTTGCGCATGAGGTTGCGAAAAGCCTCTTGGTAAGCATGTTCACTCGTAAGACACACTTCTTTGCGGAGGGCTAGTTCTAACAATTTCCCTACACGGCTACCGGGAAAAGCAGCGGAAAATAAGATATTCGCGTCTAGAAATATCTTCACCAGAGGCCCTAGAGCTTAAATTTACCGAGTTCCTCATGGTTGAGCCGCTGAAACTCGGCAATACGCTCCTTAGAATAAATCTCAATTGCAATAGGTGCTGAGGGTTGAATAAGGATCCCGTCTTCCGTTGCCTTAGCCAGGACATAGGACTCCTCTTCCATTCCGGCACTCAGACGCAATGTTTTCGGTAGGGTAACATTCCCACGAGAATTAATTTTGAGCAGATACGGTCTTTCTGAGGATCTGCCACCTTGCTCTAGCTGTTTACGCTTAGTTGCCTTTTTCATTATTCCAGTATTACACACTTACTGCATGTCGGCAACTGTTGGGCTAGCTTCTGTCCGCCAGGACAGAAGCTAGGCGGTAACTGCTCGCCCCTTCATTGTCCTGTGCAAATAACCCCAACAAAATGCCCCTTCCTGAGAATCGATGACGCTGACGTCTTAGGTCTAACGCCGGGCTCCAGCGAGCACCGTCGAGTCGACGCCAGACCTCGACGCTTTACGTCCGGCGCTAGACGTTTGACGTCAGCGTTAGTCGATGAAGGGCGAGTAGTTACGTTAGGCGATGGTATTCACGCTTGCGCCTTCCCCCGCTTCACCGCTGCCTTGCGTTTCTTGCTGACGCTCGGATGCTGGTTCCTGGGTCTCTTCGCTCTCTTTGGGCTTTTGTACCGGTGCAGAGATTTGTATTTTAGCCGCATCATCCTGGGACTTGGCTTGCACAATAGGTTTTACGGGAACACTCTCAGCCTTATCAGCCTTATCGAAATTATCAGACTTAGGGGCCGGGCTTACCTGACTCTTGATTGGCTTAATTTCCATACGACAACTCCATATGTTTATCTCACCATCTAACTACCCGATATCACGAGCAAAGTTAAAGATTGCGAGATCTCCTTTTTAAACTCTGAAACTATATCGGGGCCACACTGGCAGAAGTAAACGAAATGGCGCTAAATATAGCGTCCTGCAGAATTAGAGAAAAAGTATGAACACCCTCGACTCCATCGAATCCTCCCAGCGCTCACGCTACAAGGAGCGCGCTCGACAAGACCAATTAGTGCACGGGCTTGCGGCATCCGCTGTGGCGTTTATCGTCACGCCATTTTTCGTAACAAGTTTCTTGTTTATCCCCTTCCTTGGTCAGGTCCTACCTCTGTTGGCGCTGGCACTATCGCTACTCTATTTTCACGCCCGACGCTCTTGGAAGCTCACCCTCTGCTCGACCCTCGGTTGCGGAATTTCATTCGCTGCGCTCTCTATTGCCTCACAAGCATTCTTAACCTCAGCACCGCTTGGCGCTTACGTGCTGATGGGACTATCCGTCGCCGTGAGCATCTCCTATATAATAGGCATCAGCGGCGCACTCTGGAGATTTTACGAACGCGGCGCGGCTTCGATATAGACATCCATCAGCTGGCCCACAAAGAGTGGGAACTCGACCTTATCGAGGCTATAGATCACCTGCAACACCCGCGTATCGACACGCTCCGTACTATCTCCCGTCAGAGATCGCTTGGGCAACACATAGGGCTCAAATCGCACAAAATGCACGGAAGCCGACAGCCCATAGTTGCCACGTACATAGGCGCTACCGTGACTATCTTTGACAAGACGCCAGGCATCGTTTTCATCTACATCAACTCGCAGGTGCAAAACGTCTGTTTTCCCCATCAGGATGAGCGGTGTCGCTAAATTCTGGGCTGCCGCGAACTCTCCGGCACGCGTCTTAACCTGCAAGATCTCTCCGTCAATCGGTGCGCGGACCGTCAGTCGATCAAGATCGGTTTGCGCCGCCGCTAGCTCAGCTTCAGCCTGTACAAGGCGGGCCTCAGAGCGCTGCGCAGCAAATTTTCGCTTGCTATACTCATCTTCACTCACGGCGCGCTTGTCGCTGAGTGACTTGAGCAGGGCCAGCTGTGTTTTGGCATCGTCGCGATCCGTACGGGCCACCTCGATGGCGCTCTTTCGAACAACGACCTCTGCCTTAAGCGATCGATCGTCGATGACAAACAAGGCATCTCCAACCTTCACCTTGGAGCCGACCTTGACATACACTTGCGTGACCAGGCCGCCCACGGGTGCAGCGATGGCGATATTCTCACTGCTACTCTCAACGATCCCAGCGCCGGAAACGTAAAAAGTGTATGGGATCTTCGGCGGCTCGACAACTGCTGGAGCGACCGGTGGCGGTTGATTGCTCAAGAACACCGTGCGGATCCCCATAAAAAGACCAAAAGCGGCGAGGATCGGTAAAACATATTTTCTAATCATAGGTTAATGCTCCAACTCTGCAGGCGACTCGATCACCTGCTCGATGACACCGTCGTTCATCTTGGCAATACGATCGGCGAACGAAAAAATACGTGAATCGTGTGTTACGATGATCAAGGCTCGATCCTGTGCCACGGCCACCTCACGGAATATCTCCATTATGTGATGTCCCGTGTGCTGGTCGAGAGCACTTGTGGGCTCGTCACAGACGATTAATTTAGGGTTATGCACCAAAGCCCGGGCGATGGCTACGCGCTGCTGTTGCCCGCCGGAAAGATTTTGAGGATGGACGTCGGCCTTTTCAATCAGGTCCACCGTTTTGAGCGTTTCGCGCGCTCGTGCCAGCGCCTCCTTGCGCGGCACTCGGTTAATGAGCAGCGGCACGGCAACATTTTCTGCCGAACTAAGCGTCGGAATAAGATTGTACGCTTGAAAGACAAAACCGATGTTAACCCCGCGATAGGCTGTGCGTGCGCGATCATCCATGTGGTGAAGATCGTGACCATAGACGTTACATTCACCCGCATCTTGGTCGAGAATACCGGCGATGACCGAGATCAACGTCGTCTTACCGCAGCCGGAGGGACCGACGAGCATCATCAACTCACCCATTCGAATCTCAAGGTCGACGCCGCGAAGCGCCACGGTTACGCTATCCCCCGTAAGATAGTTTTTTGTTACTCGGCTGCAGCGCACGGCTATGGCAGGTTTTGTTGGTACCATCGTTGCTATCTTAAAAACTTTTTGCCCATTTGTTGCACAAAAGCAGTCGAACAAACTAATGGGCAAGAAGTTTTTACCCCCAGAGGGACAATATAGCCAAACACATTCAAAGAAACAGAGTCAAACCGGAGGTTTGTCCAAAATGTCCTAAAAGGTGGCCTTGCATCGAAGATCATTGTTTTTTTTTGAAATTTCAAATGTGTTTGGCTAACTCTTAAATACGATCGCCGGCTCAAGCTTCATCACCTTGCGCACGCTGATCACGGCGGAGATGACGACTATAAGCGTAACCGCCCCGGCCGAGATACAGAGCAGCTGCCACGGCATACGAAAGGCAAGCTCAGAGTGCTTCGAAAGAAAGAAGGTAAACGAGGCTAGCCCAACTCCGAGCCCGTAGCCAATTACCCCGACGATGAGCGCCTGCAACACGATCATTCGCAAGAGCACCCCATTGGAAGCTCCCATAGCTTTGAGCGTGCCGAAGTAGCGAATATTGTCGATCGTAAAGCTGTAGAAGGTCTGACCGGCGATAGCAGTTCCAACGAGAAATCCGAGGAGAACGGCGATGCCAAAATTAATCGGGATTCCGGTGTTCTTCAAAAAATAGCGCACCGTCAGAGTCTCGAACTCCTCACGCGTGTACGCCGCTAGTCCCGTCTTCTTCTTGATGCGCTCGATCAAAGTCTGCACATCCTCTCCCGGCTTGGCTTTGAGCATAATCATCGAGAGAAGCTTCCTCTCACGCGGCGCAAAGACTGTGGCACGGTTGTATGTCGTATACACTACCGGCTGTGACTGAAAGGTGCGCGAAACCCTGGCGATACCGACCACCACAGCGCGATGGTCGTTAAGCTCAAGCAGGTCTCCGATCTGCAACGGCTGCGGCGCCTCCCCCGGACGCGTGGGCTTTTTGGCCAACTTCGTTTTCGCCCCGACCTCATCGACGATAACGCCATCGGACTGGCGCAGATCAGAAACCTTCCCCTGGAGCATAATCGCCGGGCCACCAATGAGTGTTGCATCATCGATGCCGATGACGTTGCACGTCTGGAACAATCCGTCCGTAAGCCGCGCCTTGAGTAGCCCCTTGTAGAGCGGCACAGCCCAGGCCACGCCCTCGACCCCACGTACGCGTAAAAGCTGTGTGTCTTGAAGTGGCTTGATGTCGTCAATGAACTGTACCTTGGGGTCCATTACCCAGATATCAGCCAGGCGTGTATCGCTTAAGAACCCATAGGTGCGCGAAAGAATACCGACGAAGATCGAGAGCTGCTGCGTAATAATCAGCGCCGAGAAGAACACCCCGACGATCATACCGACATACTTGCCGCGATCACCGACAAGCATCTTTATAGCAATCCATAACATGCCGGGTATAGTAGCGGAGCCGGAGGCAGAACGCTAGCGAGGCTCTGCCTCAGACCGACGAGCGTTGATCTGTCATCGGCTCTCTCCGTCTCTCGCCGCAAGGTGTTTCACCAACCTCCAGACCACGGCTCGGCGAGAGCCGAGACGGGAGCGATCCGAAGTCAGTTTTCTGCTGACTGCATCCGATGCAGCTACAGCCGCAGCCCACGGACGTCAGCGTTAGCCGATGAGGGGCGAGCAGTTACCAAATTAAAATAGGAACTCGCGATAGTCTCGATCCGGCACTCAACATTAGGGCGTAAGAATGTTCTGCATAATTACCTGATAAAACACGAATTTTAATTTTAACGCTAAGGACCGAAGGTCGCGAAGAAATATTAATCCCTTCGCGTACTTCGTTCCTTCGCCTTAAAATTTCTTCTGCGAACATTCTTACGCCCTAACTCAAGATTCTATTCCTTGACTAAGAAACAGAAGAGCCCGTATACTGCTCTCATGAGCTGCCGAAATCATGCAAATATGCCCACTAAATCAGCAAAAGCTGATATTGTGGCCTGCAATTTGCTGATTCGTAATTCCGATCAACTATCAATCGCAGCACTCTCCTCTACCTCCTCCTTTAGCTTTTTCTACTTTTTCCGGCGCTCTACTTACCTTGCTTAAGGGGTAAAGAGGGCGCTTCTTAGATTGATCAAAGATCAATCTACCTTTTTACCCCGTAACTTCGAGAGCGTTTCGCCTCAGACATAAATTAAATTTTTAAGCGCGCTGCTTACGGGGCATCTTTTTCCAAATTTGACGGGTTGTTAAACCCAAGGGGAGAGATCTATTCAGCGCCGAACAGCCAAAGGAGATCTGTGAAACAGACTGACACGACGAACATTAAGACCGAGGAGGTATCACCGTTAACCGTCAAAGCACCACAGGTAAAGCGATCACTCTTTATCGCTCGTCACGGAGAGACGGAGTGGAACAAACTGAAGAGATATCAAGGATCCATGGACTCAGCGCTGACAGAGGTGGGAGTAGCACAAGCCAAAAACATTGTGCGTGCGCTGGAGGGGCGGTCAATAAAGATGATGTATTCAAGTCCATTGGGAAGGGCTCTTCAAACTGCGCGAATAATCTCCCAAGGCCTAGGGATTCCCTGTGAAACTATCGAGTGCTTTCGCGAACTCTCCTATGGCCAGTTTGAAGGGAGGAGTAAAGATGAGGTAAAAGCACACCGCTTTTTCGTGGAGCGTGAGAAGGACAGACTTCATAGTGCATGCCCAGGCGGCGAGTCATATTTTGAGGCGGCACTTCGGGTACAGCAACAGGTAGATCGGATAGTCAGCTCACCGGAGGACGCCCTGATCGTTGGTCACACGGGGGTAAATCGGATGATTCGAGCTCTCGTTACGAAATCCTCTCTTGAGGATTACGTAAAGTATGAACAAACAAATAACGAACTCGTTGAGTTTGACTTTTTCAGCAATAAGGAAACCGTGCATCAGCTCACGTGATCGCCTTGCTCGTTCAGCAAGGGGACGAAGATTAGAAACTTCTTGCCCATTTGTTGCACAAAAGCAGTCGGACAAATAAGTGGGCAAGAAGTTTCTACCCCCGGAGGGATAACATAGCCAAACACATTTAAAGAAACAGAGTCAAGCCGAAGGTTTGTCTAAAATGTATTGAAGGCTCGTATCGTATCAGAAGCTGTTGGTTTCCTCAAAATTTCAAATGTGTTTGGCTCGCTGTCTTTGGAGAATTTATGCCGAAATATGAACTAGAGGATTTACGAGTCAGCCTGAATAATATCGATTCAGCCTTGGTCTGTATGTTGGCTGAACGGTTTCATGTTACTTCGAAAATTAGTCAGGTCAAAAGTGAGTTGGGTCTGCCTCCCGTCGACAAAATACGTGAGTTAGAGCTGTTTCAGCGGATCGAACAGCAGGCTGAACATGGAGGCCTTGATCCTGGCTTCGCAAAGCGTATTTTTCGGATAATCGTCGATGAAGTCGTTGAGCATCATCGCCGACACTCCTGATAGAAGTAGACACACTACCCCCTGCTTTTTTCCTCAGGGGCTGCGCGCGCAGCCTCTGAGAGAAAGAGCAAGGAGCAAGGAAAGAGCAAGGGTGCATCAGCTCACGTGAACACCTTTCTCGCTGTACTCGCTGCTCTCGTTGTGTAAAATCCCAATGTTTTCACACAACGAGTACAGCGAGAGCAGCGGGAAAAACCTAGAAACGGAGTTTTTCAGAGGCTTCCTAGTACCTCATCCTGCGCGCGCTGCCTCTGAGAGAAAGAGCAAGGGGAGAAGAGCAAGGGATCTAGGAAGAGCTACGGCGACACCAGGACGAATACTCTTTCCAGAAAGAATATCGGCTATCTTGTCCGGATCCCTGCCTTGCGAGGCTAGTATTACTGCTTGTGCTAGTGCGCTCATGAGTTACCTAAAGTAATTAGTTTCTGCGTCTTTCTTCTATCCCACACTATTCAGGTCCTCTACTCAAAACGCACAAGCATATTATTTACGGCTCTTCGAAGTTTTTGGTGTTTTTCTGATTATCTGGGGGGTCATCTGGGCGAAGACTACCCGTTTATGAAGGATCCGATATCGAAGATCCTAGACGTAACACCTTCTCAGCCCCTTCAAACAGGAGCTTCTCCAGCCTCTTTCCCAGTTCACTTCGTCCCCGCCACTGGTGCCAATAGAGTGTTACTGAAATTCCCTTACCTGGAGTTAGCTTCACCAACCGCCGCTGCTTCAGCAGCTCGGTCGCTTGCGGGGCCGGTACCAGCCCCCACCCCCACCCTTTCAGCACCGCTTCCAGATATCCCGAATTTGAGGCCACGAGGTGCGGGTTAAGCCGAACATTCTTGAGCTTAAGCTCGCGCTCTAGGAAATTCTCCTGCAAATTATCTCTCCGCCCGAAGGCCATGCACGGCAGGGAACAAAGCTGAGATACTCCACGCACCGGACGCCAGTGAGCATCGCGAAACTCGGGACTACTGACGCACACGTAGTCAATAGTCCCCAGAGCGCGAACTTCGCACCCGTGAAGCGGGCGGTGCACCGAGCTGATTGCGCCCAACACCTGCCCCTTTCTCAACAGCTCAAAGGTGTAGTCTTCGTCTTCGACCAGGAGTTCGATGCGCAGCATCGGATCGGCGACCAGTGGTGTAAGCGCATCCAGTAACCAGGTGGCTAAGCTATCTGCATTTACCCCGATAGTCAGAGCTATCGGCTGCCCGTCGGCGGCGCCTTCGTCTGCAGCGCGGCCGATCTCTCGCTCCATCCGCTGCACCTCCTGCAGATGCTGCACGAGCCGCGTCCCGGCCGGAGTGAGCTTAATCGGATCTCGGCAGAGCAGATGCTCGCCAAGCTGATCTTCGAGCAGGCGTACCCGCTGTGATACCGCGGGCTGCGTCAGATGCAATAGTCGCGCTGCCCGGGCGAAGCTACGTTCCTTGGCGACTGCGGCAAGAGCACAAAGAGCATCATAGTGAAGCATAAATTTTTCTTATGGGGCTAAGTATATATTAATTTTACTAATTGCTCAAGAAGCAGCATCTTCAACCAAGGGGGAAAGATGAACACACTACACGCCTTCACTATCGGAGTCTCGGTCATGGCTGGGCTTATCGTCGGCTTTGGTCCGCAAAACTGCTTCGTAATTCAGGCCGCCATATCGGCTCCGAACCGCTGGATCGTGCCCACGGTAAGCCTAGCCGGAGACGCCCTGCTGACATCTCTGGGCGCATTCGGATTTGCTTCTTTGTTGCCACAAGCAACAGCACTAACTCGGATGCCCTCGTTTCTAGCCGCTGGCTTACTCTTCATCTACGGCCTGAAGAAGCTATTCGGCACCATTGCTGTCGTTAATCCAACCGTCACACAAGCGGTGCCCTCATCAAATTTCCGTCTCGCCACCACCGCTCTTGCTCTCTCACTATTCAACCCCTGGGTGTACTTCGACACCATTCTGGTCCTTGGCGCTGCCTCCAGCCGTCTAGATGTGCATACCCGGCCATGCTTCGTGAGCGGTGCCCTCTTGGTCTCTGCCGTCTGGTTTTACGGTTTGACGTTTGGTGCGCATAAGCTACTGCGCAGATACCCCAAGGCTAAAACCAGCCGTCTTATTGATGGAGCTGTGGCATTGAGCTGCTTTGCAGCCGCCACACAGATACTTTTATCTAAAATCGGAGATAACCGCCAGGAACCTAGGCCGCCTTACGCGCCTTAGCTTTCTCCAGCTCCCAGGCCCACTTTCGCTGAATTTTTTCGAGCGCACCACCATAGGCCTGCTCAACCTGATCGACGAGCTGAGCGATGACAAACTGTCCCTCCTCGCCGAAGTCATTCGGATTGGGAAGCTGATAGAGAATGGCGAAAGCGGCTTCTCGCTCCGGAACCAGATATTTGGCTGCGCGCGAAATACGCGTGGAGAGCTCAAGCACGTTGAAGGCAAAATGGTGATCGACGGCGTCACGAAAGGATTGACCAAGTTCTTTGATCACACGATGCACCAACGCAGCATGCACCTCGCCGGGGAAGTGTGTTAACCCGTAACACCAGCCATCAATCTCCACTTCAAATATCTCATTGAAGCGGTCCTTAACCTCGCCATTGGCGGGAGGGTCAGAAGAATCGCCATTAAGACTCATAAAATCTCTCCATGATCATGCACTCGCACTCGCTTTTCCAGCCTGCTCTGTTGTCGACACGAGGCCGAGCTTCTTCTTTTTATTTCCATCCGCGTCACTATCATCAAACACTGCAGGCCCGCGTGAAAATTGCATCTGGCGAACGATCTCACCGAACATTCCGATCGGGGCTCGGCCTTCCTCCCGATGTCCGCCCTTAACCCACTGCGTATATGCCCGCACAAGATAGCCTGCAGCAAGCGAGATCTCGTGAAAAAATGAGATAACATAGGCTTCAAAAACGCGCTTGATCTCATCCAGGCTCAATCCCTGCTCAGTCAGGGTGCGCATATTGGGGCGCCCACTACCCTGAACAACTCGATATTGATTGAGGAACTGATGCAGCGGAACGTGCTCTTCAATCTGAACCTGCTTAAGCTGCTGCTTCTGCTCACGAATATATTTTACACGCAGCTCACGCTTCTGCTCCATGCTCAGCTTAGGCTCGGTCTGTTCAATACCGGTCCCGTTATCCGTGCCGAGCTGCCCAAGCCGACTCTGCAGCTGGGCTCCACCACTGGCCTTCTGCAACCCCTGCTGTTTACGTAAGGCTTCGGCTTCGGCATCCACATTCTGCTGCGGACTTGAGGCTCGACGCACACTTGCAATCTTATTTTGAATGGCCTGCTGCGCACTGCGAACAACGCTCGTCAGCATGCTCTCTTTACGCGCACGGCTGGCCTCACTGCGTTCATGCGCAGCGACTAACTTCTTCTGATCCTGTTTAGCATCCCTACGCAGGGCATCGGCAGACTTGCGCGCATCGGTGCGCTGGCGCGCCTGCTCCTCTTTCTGCTGCTGAGTTTGCTGTGTAGGACCTGCCATAAAGATAGACAATCGGTAAATCTAGAGAATTAGCTTAGTTACTGCGCCTCTTCTGGCCATGTTATGCAGCATCTACACCTAGATGTAGCGTAATTCTCTTAAAAAGCACATGCATTGACTTAAAGCCTACTTACCATATCGGCTGATATCGGCAAAATGCTCCTCTCTTTCAATATTGCCTGCAGGCCTTCCAACCTACTGGAATTTCTGGTACTTTTCGTATTGTTTGACTAATAAGGACTTAGCGTGGACGCAAAAAACCTAGTTTCAGCTATCGCCGCCGCAGGCTCAATCTCCGCCGAGGCAGTCTGCCGCGCTCTCGTGCGGACCAAGGATATCGCCCATGGGGACTATGCCTTTCCCTGCTTCCCCCTAGCTAAGGAGTGGAAGCTTAGCCCCCCCGATTGCGCTAAAAAACTCCAGCAGTCGATTACCCTGCCCAGCGGGTTTGAGCGTTGTGAGGTTGTCGGGCCATACCTCAACTTCTTTTTCGAGCGCAAAGCCTTCGTCCAAGAGACGGTGCGCAACATTCTGGCAGCAGGTTTGGACGTGGGCAAGGCAGATAACTCAGCCGAGACCTATGTCATCGACTACTCCAGTCCAAATATCGCCAAACCCTTTCACGTCGGCCATTTGCGCGCCACCTTAATCGGCATGTCACTCGATCGACTCTATCGCCATTTGGGCTACAAGGTAGTGGCCATCAACCACCTCGGCGATTGGGGCACACAGTTCGGGTTTGTCTATGCCGGATTCAAGGTGTGGGGTCTCCCTGAAAAGCCGAGCGTCGATGATTTCGTCGATCGTTACCGCCGTGCCAGCGGACTACGTAAAGCACAGGACGAAAAAACGGTTGCTGCGGAGGATGCCGACAAACCTGAAATTAATCAGATCGCCCGCGATTACTTTATTCGCCTCGAAGCGGGCGACAAGGAGGCGACTGATTTCTGGCAATGGGTGCTCGACATCTCGATGGAGTACTTTAAAAACGCCTATGCCCGGATCGGCGCACGCTTCGACCACTACATGGGCGAGTCGTTTTATCGAGACAAGCTTCCTAAGGTCGAAGTTGACCTTAAAGCCGCCGGAATACTCACCGAATCTCGGGGAGCCCTCGGTGTCGATCTTGGGAAAAAGCTTGGCTACGTCCGAATCTTCGCCGAAGATGGACGCTCGCTCTACATCACCCGCGATCTGGCAACTGCTGATTACCGCCACAATACCTTTCACCCCGATAAGATACTAATCGTCATCGGCAATCCGCAGGAGCTCTATTTCCGACAGCTGGCTGGGGTGCTTGAAAAGATGGGACATCCGATCGCGCAGCGCATCGTACACGTTGGCTTTGGTCACGTACCAGGAATTAGTACTCGAAAGGCGGCAGCCGGTGACGAACGTATCTCGCTGACCGATCTACTCGATGACGCTCACGATCGCGCTCTCGAAGCTTACCGTGCCCAGGTTGACAAGAAACCGGAGGGCTTAGATGAAGGTAAAGTTGCCGAAGCCGTGGGTCTCGGCGCTGTTTTCTTCGATTACCTATCACGCACGAATAATAAGGACTTTCACTTCGACTGGGACACGGCGCTTAGCTTCCAGGGAGACACTGGACCATACATTCTCTATGCACTGGCGCGGCTCAACAGCATCGAGGCCAAGGCCAAGGAGGCGGGCATTAACGCTGGAGTGGATTTCGATGTCAACACAATAGTTGACGACGGGTCCTACCGTCTAGTCGCGCTCCTCTCTCGATTCGATGACGTTTTGGCCAAGGCCGCTGAGGAGCGCGAACCCTACCATATCGCTCTGTACACATTAGACCTCGCCAAATCCATCTCAGCTGCCTATAGGGAGCTCAGGGTACTCGGCGAGGCTCAAAACGTGGCCCAAGCAAGACTTTCTCTGTTTTTGGCCGCCCGTAACGTACTTCTTGTCGGCCTGACATTGATCGGAATGAAGGGAATTGATAGGATGTGAGTAACTGGTCAGCTTTTGCCCTGACTCTTCGTTTCCTCCTTCGCCCGGCCTCGCGGCCGGTGCTACGGAGGGCAAGGCGATTAAGTCATCCAGCCTGTCCTACGGAGCACTCACGCAAGCGAGGCGAAGTTGGATCGGGCTTGAGACTCGCGCCTCGACTCAAGCCAGAATCTGACCAGTTACACATGCTGCTGACTAGATACAGATGTGAACATTCTTCAAGTTATCGGGGCGTGGCTCAGCCTGGTAGAGCGTTCGGTTCGGGACCGAAAGGCCGGTGGTTCAAATCCACTCGCCCCGATTTTTTCTGTGTTTGCTCATCAAGTGTGGGCTGAACGTAATCATTGTTTCACACGACGATCCACCCAGATCGCACGGAGTTACACGGAGATGACCACTCCGT
This sequence comes from uncultured delta proteobacterium, assembly GCA_903922175.1. Classification (GTDB taxonomy): domain Bacteria; phylum Bdellovibrionota_C; class UBA2361; order UBA2361; family CAIXSY01; genus CAIXSY01. The sequence continues at coordinate 19,186 of CAIXSY010000303.1, forward strand.
GACACTATCGATCATTTTCGTGCTTTTCTAGCAAGAAGGGTGCCC
>CAIXSY010000304.1 GCA_903922175.1 uncultured delta proteobacterium
AACCGATGACGCTGACGTCCAAGGTCTAACGCCGGGCTCCGGCGCTAGACCTTGGACGTCAGCGTTAGTCGATGAGGGGCGAGTAGTTCCCACACTTAATGAGCAGATACCCCTATTCAAGATAACTGCTCAATAGCCTCGGACAGATACTAGGATTACTTCCGCTTCTACTATATGATGTTGCTGTGCTCCCCAAAACCCCAAGAAAACATAGCGTTAAGTGGCTAAAGCGCAGTTGCTTGATAGCCCTTTGGGCAAGCTTTGTTCTTGTTGGCATTTGGCTAATGAACCGGCACGACTCTGATTCTCGTATGACTGCAGCGTCTCAGCGGTTGGAGGTGGGGGATGGCCCTAAAGCCTATGAGGGAGTTGTTGCAACAATTCTGCTCGCAGGAGATGCCGGAGACTTAGGTGACATGGTGGGGGCAACTCTTAAGTATCACGCAGCGATCAGGCCAAGTTCAACAACGGTGTTCTATCTTGGTGATAATATCTACCCCATGGGGCTTCCGTCCGAGGATGACCAGGGTTATCAGAACGCGCGTGAGCGTATTGATAGGCAGGTAATGGTTCTTAAAGGCAGCGCTGTTAGAGGCCTCTTTTTCCCTGGTAACCATGATTGGCAACGTTCCGGCCCAAACGGGTGGGAGTGGGTCAAGCGTCAGCAGGCGCTGGTTGAGAGGGAGTTGGGGGCAGGAAGCTATCTACCAGGTGGGGGATGCCCCGGACCGGTCGAAGCTCTTGAAACTGAGTATGCACAGGTTGTTGTTGTCGATTCTGAGTGGTTTCTCCGTTCGTATGCAAAACCATCCGCATCGAGTGATGGTTGTCCCACTTGGACGGAGGAGATGGTCATGGCCGAGCTACGACGGCTTCTTACAAAGAAAATTCGCTCGGCAACACGCATATTTTTGCAACATCATCCGATAGAAAGTGTGGGCGAGCATAGCCACGGGAGCCGTTGTCCGCAGGATTTCGGATGCCCAAGTTACGACCATATGCGTCTGACAGAGCTTGCCGCTCTTGACGTAGGGCGACCGCTGTTGTGTGCTGCTGGGCATGATCATTCGTTGCAAGTCCTGACGGGGTCGAGAGGCTGTGAATACTTTGCAGTCTCAGGCTCAATGTCGAGTGCGAGTGACGTTCTCACCGATGGGCGCACGCTGTTTGCGCAGTCAAGGTTAGGATTTATGCGCCTTGACTTTCTTGCTGGCGGAAAGGTACGTCTACGCTCTGTCGTTGTTGAGTCGGGGCACCCTGAGGGCAAGGTCGTCTTTGAGAAGTGGCTTAGGGAATAGATGGTGGTGCTCATCGTGCAAAAATATGTTGTAGTTCGTCTGGGAATAAATAGATGAGATCGCTTCTAACCATTTTTGTAATTTTCGCTAGCTTGATGGCTGCGGTTGTCCGTGCTGAAAAGCCGCTGCGCCCGAAGCAGACAGCCGTGATTGAGGAGTTTCCACTTCCGAATTCTTATTTTCCTTTTGATGCTGAGGTGTGGCAGCACAAGGAGGAGATGCTCGATGGCATTGAGGGAAACCTTGTTTTCTTGGCGAGCAGCCATGGTCTGGATGCCTACAAACGATTTGCCGAGGTCGGTATCTCTCAAGCTCGCGTGGAGCAAAGCCTCGAGCGCTTCCGCGAATTGCTGATGCGGGCAAGCTCTCAAAATGATTTTGCTGAGGGGCTCAAGCGCGAATTTGTACTCTTCCGTTCGGCGGGACGTGATGGGATGGGAACGGTGCGTTTCACCGGCTATTTTCAGCCAGTATATGAGGCGAGCCGTGAACGTACGAAGAGCTTCCAATACCCAATATTCGGCAAGCATGACAAGTTTGAGCAGTGGGCCAAGCCGCACCCCACTCGAGTTCAATTGGAAGGCTATGATGGCAGGGGATCACCGACTAGCCCGGTAAAGGGGATTGAGATCGCCTGGCTACGCACACGTTATGAAGTATTTATGATGCAGCTTCAAGGTTCGGCCATTCTACATGCTACCGATGGAACGCAGATGGCGATTGGATTTGCTGCTGGTACCGACTACCGCTTCCGAGGTATCTCAAAAGAGTTCTTGCAAAGAAATAAAGTATCGTGGTCGAAGCTGCAGCCATTTTTCGAAAAACACCCCGAATCTCTGAATGAGGTGATGTCTCAAAACAATCGCTTTGTATTCTTTCGAGAGAACCCAGATCCGCTGCCGCTGGGAAGTTTGGGATTGCCCGTAATGCCGGAGCGCTCGATCGCGACTGATAAGTCGAAGCTTCCGCCGGGAGCGATCGGCATCATTCGCGCAGCCCTGCCGCAGGCGACGCCCAACGGCAAGGTCGAAATGGTTTCAAGAACAAGACTTGTGCTTGATCAAGATACCGGCAGTGGTATCAAAGGGCCAGGTCGTGTCGATATTTTCATGGGCACGGGCGTCGAAGCGCAGCGCAAAGCCAACCACATGTTGACGGATGGAGAGCTCTACTATCTGCTTATTAAACACTGGCAAGAGCCGGTAGCGGCGCTGCCGTAGTTATATCGGCAGGCACAGGAACTAGCTAGATACAACCGGATCTCGAGATCGGGCATAGTGTGTTATCCTAGCCGTTCCTCCATTGGTATACTCGTGAACAAGATGTTTGACACGTTCGTCGGCAGCGGAGGCAATTAAGTCGGCGCTGCTTTGCATAGCCATATCATACGCGTCAGGGCTGCAGGTGCTATTCTGGAACTCCACAGCGCTTAAGTGCTTTCGATAAAAGTCCAACAGGTCGACCGTTGACGCCTCGAACCTAGTTGTCTGACTGGTTTTCTGGATAGGGCCGGCGAGCGCATCTTGGAATGCGTCCTGCAGATCCACAGCCGTCTCTTTACTCAGCGGCATGTCAGGCCTGGGTATGTTGGCTGAATCTCGGTATATGCGGTGATAATGCACAAGAGCTTTTACGCGTTCTACTGCATCGCTCCAAGGTTGCTCTATCCCAGGACTACCGTTTGTGCCTCCCATAACCTTTGCAAATAGATTTAAATGGGCAAGATTCGAATCTACGATATAGGCGTCACTTACTGTCCTATGTATAATCTGATAGAAGTGATTGAGCGCATGCTGCATCTGGACGTCTTTTGCCACTGCTGCCCGGCGCACAATCCCCTGTTCAACATAGGTGGCTCGCTGCACTAGATCGAGGGCTCGTTGAAATTCGAAGGCACGTGAACCGTACTCGACGAGCGTCTGCTCTAGGAACGTACGCGCTTGCGCGGGAAGCTCCGCAATAAATCGGTCAGAAGACCAACTCGCTATAATATCGCTCGACCCCATTTCTCCCTGGCGTGCGACGCGACCTTGGATCTGTTCAAGCAGTCTCGCGTTTGTGGGAATGAAGGTTATAAAGTTGTGCAATCCGCCATTGTCGTGCACTTCTGCGCTCGGGCGGAAATCGATTCCACGTGATCCAAACGTGGTGACGATAGTCAGCATGTGGCTTTGGCCGGCTTGCTGCACAATCTTTTCGGGAGTAACAACCAGGCCTTCTTGATCTAAGTTGAGGTCGTTTTTCCCAGTTATAAGTTGTGCCGTGAACCCTCTCGTACGAAGAGTGTTATGCCACGTAGTTGCCTCCTCAATTGAGTTAACCGTGATGATCATGGCACGTCCCTGCCCCGTGAGAACATTCCTTGCGCAGTCGACTGCGGCGCTAATTTGTTGATCCTGGCTTGCCACGACGATCGGTTTGCTGTGAGCCGCACGTGAGGGGAGATGTGGTGGTGCATCAAAACTGCTCTGCAGTTCTAATACATTCTCAAACCAACGTCTTTCAGTGCCTGGGCCGAGAGTGCCCGTAAGGCCGTCAACTCTCCCATATTTCCTCCAGTGGTTCACTCCGGATATTTCAGTCAGCGACCTCGACTCGGCAGGAATTTTGAGATTCTCACGCATTGCAATGATCGCTTCTAGTCCAAACATCCACCGCGTATCGAGCAATCGGCCGGTATTTTGATAGTCGACAATAATGACACGCCCATTCTCAGTTACGTAGTCTCTATCCCGTCGCAAAGTATGGGACACGATCTCTGATTGGAGGTAGAGGGCTGCTATCTGAGGTGGTAGGCTCCCCAATTCTGGAATCGCCTGACGGAGTTGGTTTGTCGAGGTTTTCATGTGGCTGATAACCCAGTCAACGCCGTGATCGGCAACAAACTGCCTAAGGGAGGTAAGTGTGTCAGGCGAAATCCCTGATTTGCTCGTGCCAGATAGCTGGTGAATGACGCTTGTATTGTCGTTGAGTGTGTCCGCTTCATCCAACAACGCGTGATCCTGCCGAATATGGTCCTGGCCGTAATGTCTTGCCATTGCCCCGGCAAAAACATAGCTCTCTTGGGTGGCTGCGGTGATCATGGGCCGTCTACCTTCCCCATCTATTCTTTGACTTGCTCGTTCTCGTGGGCGGGGCAATAAACTGTATTTACCGCTGCGCCCCTCCTGTAGCTTGCGTGCGCACTGAAAGTGCTCGCAGTCGAATCGGAATACTTTGTAGAATCCGCGATACTGATTGATGTGCGCTTGGGCAAGCAAGTCAGTGGAGGACTCGATATGCACCTTCTGTCCAACAATGCTGCGATAGGCTGCTAAATAGGCCAGCTCCAGTGTCTTCCCTTCGCCGGTCTTGACTTGTGCGCACCGACCAGCTGCGATGGACTGATCGGAGTTCCCCATGAGCAGCATGAGGGTTACCAGCTGCGTATCGTTAGCGGCATAGCCAAAGAGCGGCTTTTTCGAATTCGGCTCGCTGTCTGTTGAGTCACCTTTGTCGCGACAGATCTTGTGAACAGCCTGGGCAATGGCAAGGAACTCCACCTGTAACTCATCGGTCACCGGCGCACCGCCTTCCTTCCAGAGCGCTCCTGCTAATCGTGATATTTCGAAAGGCTGCATGCTTTGCAACTCGGACTGACGGGCTTTAACCAAGGGCAGCAGCTTGAGGGCGCGATCGAGCTCGTCTTTAGGAATCGACTGCCCATTGGGTCCCGGTTTGATAAGAAAGGCTCGACGCAGCTTTGTAAGCGAATGCTGTGCTGCTTCCAGGCTGCCAGAATTACCCCCTGGATAGATGGCTTCAATGCTAAACCGCTGAAATCCAGGAATAAATTGCGCTGATTTTTGTGGAGGCAACTCCGCTAGCTGGCAAAAGCGTACGAGCGCTTCGCTGATTAGTTCTCCAAAATGGGGGAGACGACTAACGATGTCTAGCGTTGTCTGTTGGTCAAAGTTACAGGCGTTATGCAGGACACTCAGCATCTGCACAAACCCAGTGATGCTTCCTGTGTGACGAACTAATTCCCGCGCAGTTTGCACTAGATATGGTCGGAGAGCTGGATCGGTCTGCTCAAATAAGCCTTCGAGCCGTGCCCGCTCTGTCCCACGGTAGGCCGGTACGGAGCGAGCCAGCAGCTCTTGAAAATCAAAGGTGTTATAAGCCAAAGTACTATTTTCGTTGACGGTGGAGTTCCCTCGCTCGAAGTACTGAAGATGCGGAATTGAGTGATAGCTAGCTAGATACATCTCCGAGAGACGGTCGAGTGTGATTAGCTTCGCCTGAGCATTATCGGCTTGCAAAATTGCGATGTCTCGCTTTGGGTCTACAGAATATGAAAGTATGCACGTGATCTCTTGCGAGCGGGCTTGCGCAAACTCACGCTCTGGAATGTCTCTAGGGGCGGTCTTTTGTCGCAAGGTATGAGTCTGTGGCAGTATGGCCGGTGGGATATCAACTAACAGCGCCTCTGCAATTAACTTACTCGCTATCGCTCGTTGAAAATATTGATAGGTTGAGCCTAGGTTTCGTTTATTGAATAGAGGAATGCCGGTTTGATAGTCCGCCACACATAGACCCTCAAATGGTTTCTTCAAGGATGCTGCAAGGCTCCTCGAAAGGTCGACAAAAAGCTCAACCTGTCGCTCAGGCGTCATGCACTCCCACTTGATCCTAATGTTAGCGCTAAGGTGTTCTATAACTTGGTTAAGATCAGCCGGATTCGCAACACGCAGCACCGTGGGCAGGCGTGGATCGTTGCGATCGGCCTCACTGGCTGAAGAGCGGTAGTACTCCAGTAGCGAACGGAGCTCTTGGCCATTAAAGGCTGCTATCGGCACATTGAAGTCGATAACTCGCAGATCACGATAACTCTTAAGCTCACGCTCCTTTGCCACGATCTTGAGTAATTCGACCTGCCACTTGACATCGTAATCGCTCCAGCTAATTGCGCCGTTAAGAAACTGTGCCAATGCTTCGTCAGTCGAGTGAAAAGGGAAGCGACCGCTCAATACACGTGGCAGCTCAGCCTCATTTAGTCGAAGTTGTCCCTCGGCGCTGTGGTAAAAGTCGTTAAGACCGCTCAGACTGGTCCCCAGTGTAGGAATGGTAACAAAGAAATGTTCTGACTTTAGCCAGCGGTAATCTTCGACTCCACACGTCCGCGCCAGTATCTTGAGCAGTCGAACGTGATTGTCCGCGCTCATTCTCCCCCATGTTTCTGGATCAATGCGGCCAGCTTTACTGTGAAGTTCGGCCCAGACCTCCTTAAAGGTCGAAAAAGGCTCGCTTTTTCCAGACAGTACAGGCGGTAGTCCCGGGAAGTCTTTTAGAGATGCGGCCGCTCCTGTTTTGTAAAAAACATAAAGCCTCTCTAGAGTTCGTCCACCGAGTTTTGGGATCCTCGTTAGAGTTAGGTCTCGTGCTTTAAGGGTACGATAGTCCTTTCCAAGTACCTCCGCAGCCATTTTGCAGAACCTAATATGCATCGCGGGGGACATGCGCGCCCAATTAAAGCTGCCCGAGCTTCCCCGTACGGCTTTTTTCGCCTTATCGAAATTATCAAGCGGCTCGGAAGCTCGCGGACGGGCGAGCACCGGCGGCAAAAGAGGACTGTTGCGCAGGATATCGGCTGCTTCTGTCCCGTAGAATCTGAGCAACATTAACAGTGAATGGCCCAAATGCGGGACAACTTCAAGAAAGTGCTTGGGGGCCAGCTTGCCATACTCAACCTTGCAATATCGCGCAAGTTCGCGGCAGTAGCGAACATGCTCATCCACTGCTAATCGGGGCCAGGGTACGCCAGGTTTGCCTCTATCTGGCCGAGTGCCCGGTGTGCTCTCAGGCGGATTAATTTGACTGATGCTAGGAACTGTTAAATTAGCGAGTTGCTGTTGCTGCGAACCGTTAGTGGGCGCTGCGTTAGACTTTGGGCGGGCGGAAGAGGGCGAGAGCCGACTTCGTTGCGAGTCGTGCCCTGCTGCTATGTTGGCAGGTGGATTAGGTGTTTCGATCTTGATCGTCACCCGTAAACCTCTATGTCTTAAAACCTAAATACTTAGAACCTGTGAGTGTTATGCTGAGATATGTTGTCGATGTGACATAAGAGCGCGTCTTCCGTAGAATCTGTGGGTAGAAAACGTCTGCCAGGCTGGATAAACAGCCGAGATATATAGTGATTCTGCGTAACTACTCGCTCCCTTCGCAAGCTACGCAATTAACCCCAGCAAAATGACCCTTCTGAGAACCGATGACGATGACGTCCGGACGTCAAACCTCGACGTTTTACGTCCGGCGCTAGACGTTTGACATCAGCGTTAGTCGATGAGGGGTGAGTAGTTACCCAAAATGGGGTCTTTCCGGACAGGCTCTATCTATCAGAAATTACACACGATTGCAGAATGTATGCTACATTAACTACTGCTGTTGACATAACATTCAATGAAAAGCCATGACCGAGGCCGTTTTAAAAATAGCTCACGTATCACAAGTCATACCTCAACGTGATTGTACGATCGCGTGTGTGCCGCTTGCTTGCTGCTCGTCGCCCACGGGTGCGTCAGCTTTAGGCCCATTGCTTCCGGTGGAGGGTGACTCATTGCGAAGCATGCGGGGCCCATCTCAGCCTTTAGTAGTACCAGCTAATTGGGGAGATAACGCACAGCAATTGCTGAGAGGCTTGCAACGAGACGCAGCCAGCAGTGGACTTCTTCGTGTCAAAGCTAATGAGGCAATCTTTCAAGCGGCGCTTCGTGTTTTGAGAGATGGTCGCCAGGAGTGCCCTTATAGTGCAGAATTGGCGTTTCAGGAATTTACCGTATCCGTGGCTTTTGCTCAGCATCTTAGGGAGCCTGCCCGAAGTCTCAACGCGCATGTACAGCTTCGTGAGCATGTTCAGCAGGGAGGTGAGGTCAATGGTAAAATAGCAGAGGCTATCTTAAAGCAATTTAGTTCTATAAACGCAGGTGTTCCAGCAACGCTCCTGGTGCCGCTCTGTAAAGCCTGGAATGGGGCTAGCGGAGGGATCGAACTTTCGGGGCCTTCCCAGGCGCAGCTCGTACGTGAAGTTGAGAAGGTCATTCTGAACATTGTGCCTGGGAGCTCGATTTCGCAGCCTCTACCAATGCTACTTATCTTGGCTGGTGAGACTCGTTTCTTGGAGCGATATTTCCAGAATTTGGAGTGCATTTATCCACCCATGCAGGGGCCGGTAGTAGATTGGCCTTGGTCTTGGCCGACTCCGCCCAAAAAATTGTTGAGAATGGCAGGAGTTCTAAGGGCAGTTGGTTATGCACGCATTGCAGATGGTCTGTTGCTTAACACGATGGCAGATAGAGCTGAGCTGGTAGCTGTAGCTCAAGGAGCTGGCGCATGGCGGCCCTGTTTTAAACGGCTGCTCGGCAAGCGTAATGAGTTAATAGAGCAGAAGCGTTTGCATCTCTACGGGGCACCCGCGAGATTTAGAGGCACTGATCTGGGGACAAGGGCGTGCAGTGGTGGAACCTTAAGTCTAGAGAAGAAACTGAAAACTTTGGCTGATAGTGTCGCCAAGGGAAAGGTGACCAGAATTGTGGATATAGTGGCCACCCTCTTTGATCGGTCTGAAGCAGCAGTGGCTATCAAGACGCTCGTTAATGAGGGTGAGATAAATCAGCTAATTTCTGTGTCCGTTCAGGTATTTCAACGCATTTTCGAATTGCAGATGATGGAGAAGTTTCGTGTTGAGGAGTCGATTCAATTAACCAAGGTCTTGATAGAGCGTTTTACGGGCCATAAAATGGGCCGTGAGAAGGTGCTCAGCGCTCTCAGCAAGGGGGCCGAGAATGCTGCTGTTCGGTTGGGTCCTGATAGGAATAGGAGTCTAACGTTAGCGCAGAATTTAATGATTCTTCACCTAAGGGAACATGCACCGGACCTGGCGGAATTTAAGCTCTTGCAGGTTCCTCCCACTTCGCCTGCTGAGGCGGAGACACAGATCGCGGGAGCTCTTTGCTTAGCAGCAAAAGAAGAACGCGCTGGGCCGGCCTGGGAATTAGCAGGGAGCAAGTTGGAGGATTGTGGTGTTTTGTCAGATGAGACATGGCAACAGTTTGTGGCATTGAGTGCAAAGTTTAGAGATACTAAGCCGATTGAAAGTATCGTAGCCAACCGTAAGCGTCATAATATCGCCTTAAATGTCGGAAGGTTTTTGAGCGAGGTGCATGCCTTAGCTTTAAAAACAGGTAGTTGCAAATTATTAACCGACTTGGCGAGTGCCGCTAAGCATGACCAGGTTTCCCTACCGGCATTGAATGCCGATGGATGGAATCCACTTACTGAAAACTTGACTCTAGAAATGCAAGTTAGGCAGGTTGAAATATGGGCAGAAAAGGGCCTGCTTTCGGTGATTAAGCCTCCGCTCGCAGATCTCATTAGTCCGGTTATTAGATTTAAGCACTATGATGATGCTCTACGCCTACTGCAACATGTTCTGGATATGCAACCTGGTGCCGAAGGACCTCTTTTTAGGCGTGTCTTTAGTGTTTTTTACGGTCTGCAGTTTTACGCGCAGGGAGCTGCGTTTGTGGTGCAGCATCAGGCGCGTATTCCCTCAGATGCGCTATCCTATGGTGTTGAGCTAGTTCGAAAGTCCGGCAAGTTGGATGAATCTTTGGCCATCTGTGATAGGGAGAGAAAGCGTAGTCATTCAGCAGTAAATAAGGAACACTTTGAGATAGTGCGCCTTTATACACTCTATGCTCTTCGGGACCCACGTCACAAGCAAGAGATTGAAATAGCACAATTTGATAGATATGGGCCGCACGGTACGCGTTTTATCTGCCTAAAAGCTTATTGCGACCTCATTCCTCCTACGGAAAAAGCGGACACGATAAAGCTTCTGCAAGCCTCACTTGTTGGAAGGACTAACCCCAGTGCGATTATGGATATAGAGCGAGCCATTGAATTGTTGGGATGGGTCTATAGTTAAAGTTCTAGCTTATAGTTTGTACATTCTTATCTGCCGAGCAATAACCGAAAGCGCCGCGGCGCTCGGTGTTGTTGTGCCTAATTCATTGAGCATTGATCCGAGCTGCTCGAAAGATGAGCTGCTGCGTAGGGTCTGATGCACCTGGGCCTTGTCGAACACGCTTCGTGCCAGCAGGGTACAAGCGATCGTCGATAGTCCGCGGCGAATCTCCTCGTAGGAGTTGATCCGTAGTTCGTTGTCCCAGCGGTTTGAGGCTTTGACTGTTTGACCGAGGGTTACAAACTTGTGGATCCGGAGTGTTTCGAGCATTTGCGCATACACCTTAGCGACGGGCATGACCTCTTTATTCGAGAGGCGCGAGGTGGCGAGCATCTCAAGGATGGTAATGACCAGGGGAAAAGAGGCCAGCATGCGTGCGCTGGCATCCTCTATGCCGAGTGCGTTGTAGCGCGCGAGGCCGGTTTCATAGGTGGCGCGCTCCTCACGCCCAAGTACCTCGCTGGCGCGCATGGCGATTGAGCGGTAGGAGTCGCTGTAGAGCTTTACCATATCGCTGAGCTGCAGATCGTCAGCATGGGTGCCGACGATCCAGCCCGCCGCAGCGCGTAACGTGCGCGTAAGGTCGTGATGGATCGCCATGAAGGTATCATTCTTGGCAGATGAGTCGAAACACTGCACGATTGCGCGCACTCGCGGCATCCCGAGTATGGTGTCGGCGGCAATCGTTGCTTTGACGACGGTCGCTCCGTTGGCACCGAAGGTATTCATCACGCGGTGAAAGAAGGAAACGCCGACAGCGTCGACGATCGTATTGGTCACCTGCGAGGCGATGATGTGTCGGCCTAGCGAATGCGAATGTATCGCCTTGCTGAAACGGGTGCGTAGCAGCGCGGGGAAGTACCCCATCAATGTGCTATCAAGCAGTGCGTCATCAATCAGCGGTGACGCAATGAGCACCTCTTTGGTCCACATTTTGACTGTTGCAAGCAGGATGGCGATCTCCGGGCGCGTAACTCCCTGGCCCTGTTTGACCCTTTCCTCGAGCTCCTCATCATCGGGCAGTGAATCGAGTTGGCGGTTAATGTAGCCCTGTTTTTGCATCTCTTTGAGAAAGCTGCGGATGTGGTGGATATTCTTCTGCGATCGTGCAGCAGCTAAGCTAATCGCCAATGCATGCGATCGGTTATGTGCCAGTACGGTAGAGATGACCTCCTCGCTCATCTCACGAATTAGCCGATTGCGCTCGTCGAAGGTTACGCTACCGTCAGCCATGAGGCTTGCAAATAGGATCTTAAGATTGACCTCATGGTCGGAGAGGTCGACGCCACCTGAATTATCAATAGCATCGGTGTTGATGTGCCCACCCAGGTGGGCATACTCGCAGCGGGCTCGCTGTGTAAAGCCAAGATTCCCGCCCTCGCCGACGACGCGGCAGCGTAGTTCATCGGCATTAATCCGGACGCGGTCGTTAGCGGTATCGCTGACATCGGCGCTTGATTCAAGGCGCGACTTGACGTAGGTGCCGATACCGCCATTCCAGAGTAAGTCAACACGGGCGCATAAAATGTAGGTGATCAGCTGCTCACCGTTCATGGTTTGCGGCGCATCTTCCGCTAGCGAAAGCGCGCAGCGGGCTTCGGGCGCAAGGGTAATCTCCTTTTGTAATCGACTCCAAACGCCGCCGCCACGACTAAGGAGGCTCGCTTGATAGTCCTCCCAGTGCGAGCCCTTGAGGTTAAAGAGGCGCTTACGCTCGGCGAAGGATGTTGTCGGATCCGGTGAGGGGTCGATGAAGATTGACCGATGGTCAAAAGCCGCAATCAGCTTGACCTGATCGCTTAGAAGCAGGCCGTTGCCGAATACGTCGCCGGACATGTCGCCGATGCCGATGGCAGTAAACGGCGTGTTTTCGTGGTCTATTCCCAGCTCACGGAAGTGGCGTTTGACGCACTCCCACACACCGCGTGCAGTGATGCCCGATTTTTTGTGGTCGTAGCCGTACGAGCCGCCCGACGCAAAGGCGTCACCGAGCCAAAAGTTAAACTCCTCAACCGCGACTGTATTGGCGATATCACTAAAGGAAGCCGTGCCTTTATCAGCAGCAACCACGAAATAGGGATCTTCGCCGTCATAGACGACGAGATTCGATGGGTGTACGACCTTGCCAGCAACGATATTGTCCGTCAGCGAGAGGAGGCCGCGGATAAAGTCGCGGTAGGCGTTCTCCACTGTGGCCTTAATCTTTGTTGGATCATCGGGCATCTGTTTGACGATAAAGCCCCCCTTGGCACCGGAGGGGACGATGACGACATTTTTTATCTTTTGCGTCTTCATCAGGCCGAGGACTTCCGTGCGGTAGTCGTCTTTGCGCTCGCTCCAGCGCAGACCCCCGCGTGCCACCATGGCGCTGCGTAGGTGAATACCTTCGACGGTTGGGGCGCTGATAAAGATTTCATACTTCGGGCGTGGTTGGGGCATAAACTCAGCGCGCTCAGAGTGAATTTTGATGGCGACGATGGTGTTGCCCGTATAGAAGTTCGTCCGAATCGTGTACTCAAGAAGCTGTCCTAATCCGCGCAGAATCCTATCCTGAGAAATATCGCCAACGGTTGTCAGGATATCACGGTATTCCTCGAGCAGGAGGGCAACACGCGTCAGGCGACTTTCAAGCGCTATGCCAGACGAGGGGTCGAATTTAGCTTCAAAGATCTGCCATAACTTCGTCGCCGCTGTGGGCACGCCGCAGAGCGTATAAAAGATGGCATGCCGTGTGGCAAATTTATTGATCTGGGAAAGGAGCCCAGCATAAGTGCGCAGGAGCGAGATGGCGCGTGAGTCTAGTCCGGGCGTGAGGAGGAGATAATTGAGAGGATCGCTTGGTTCAAGACCGCGTAGGATGCGGGTAAGGCCGGGGGCAACCACGCGGGAGAAGTTACTCTCGCTTAGGGCTGAGGAGCAGCGCGGACGGACAATGAAGCGGTGCAGGTAGACCTTGCTGCCGTCACGGGGGGTGCAAGTGTTGGCACGCTCACTTAAAACTTCGAAGCCACTGTATTCAAGGATCGGCAGAGCTTTGCTGAGTGGTAGCTCCAGGGCACGCTGATAGACAATGATTGTTGCTTGGTCTGGAATAGAGGCCAATTTTTCGCCGGCTACAGCCAATCTAACGCGCAGTGGTTCTACCTCGCTGATCCTCTCGATCTCATAGATATCGGCCTCCGCATCGGCAGCGTTTTGGACTGCTTGGTAGTCTTCACCAAAAGCATCAGAATATTTAGCCGATAGTGTTGAGTCGTGTGCGAGTAGCGCTGAGTGCCCTAGGCGCTCGTCGAGTGCGTCACGCCAGCTCTTGGTCATCGCTGCTATCTCGGACTCTAGGTGCGCCACATTGACCTCGGCTAGCTTGGATGGCGTTACGGCGATAGAGAAGTAAACGCGGGCGAATATCGTATCGGATAGGTCGAGAAGATATTCACTCGATCCGATGGGTGCGTTAAAGATAGTCTCAATGTAATTCTGCAGAGCATGGCGCGTCTCGTTATTGAATCGATCGCGAGGCATGATAATCAATACAGAAAGGCCGCGTACGGCGGTGTCGGAAAGGAGAGCCACTTTTGTGCCATGATGGCTATGAATGTTGAGTGCCTTTTGGGCCAGCTGTTGCAGCACCTCGATGTCGAGGCGCAGTGCATCTTCAGTGGGCATATAATCAATCAGGTTAATGATCGCCTTGTAGTCATACGAGTTTGGGATTGCACCCTCTAGGTCAAGCAGACGGGCTAATTTGCGGCGAATCAAGGGCACGCTTGACGACTCCTGGGCATGCGTTTTGGAGGTGAGCAGCCCCATAAAGCTGTGGATGGCACCGACGGTGCCGTTCGCGGCAAACTCCTTGATTGAGATGTTAAGAGGTCGGACACGCCGTTGGACGCTACTCTTGGTGTTGAGCCGCGAAAGGGCTACTGCCTGTTCCTGCTGCTGTAGTCGCTGAGCGTCGGTGCATAGTTCGGCCAAAACGGCCGAAGCGCTGGAAGTCGATCCTTTGCAGGCTCCAAGTGTTGTGGTGGGGACTGGGGACGGTGTCAAGCCCGAGCTGTGCCACTCGGCATGTCCGAGAAAGATAAAGCCGCCATCGATGAGGAGGTGTAGGAACTCGGCTATTTCGCGAGAATCGACTGCCGCTGTTGGCGACAGCTTTTCATACCTGTGAGCGAGAGATTCTAGACGTAGTATCATGGCAGGGAAGTCGTCATTGACGATAACAAGCTGCTGCAGGGCGGCGTCGATTGACTCTTGTAAGGCCCTGAGTTGCTCCTCGGCCAGATGGGCAATCTCAAGGTAGCAGCATGAGATGGCGGTCTGATTATCTTTAAGAATTGGATGCAAGAAAACACGAATATCACCCGCGCGCTCTCGCACGGTCTCGGTAATGGTATTTATAATAAAGGGCCGGTCGTTTAGGATAATATGCAAGCCTATGTGGGTCGGCTCGGGATAGTGGCGCATTATAACCGGCTGCTGCTTGCCATTGGCGAACTCGACCAGGGCTTGAGCCGCATGCTCGGTGATATGAACAAGATGTTCGAGAGTATTGTTCTCCAGAAATTCTTCTGTCGACCTGGCAAAAAGCTGCGCAGCAAGAGCACTCAGATCTATGGCGAGGTGAGGTTTCGCTTCAAGAGTGCTCCTTTTGAGGAAAAGCTCAGTAAGCTGCTTTAATTTGGCGCTCGAAAGGTTTTTGTGATTGTTATGCGCAGTGCTGGGAAGTTGTCGTGACATAGCCTGGTCCTCATACGTACTATCTTACTATCACTCGTAATCGCTCAAGAAGTGTGTGCAGAAGGTTTACCCCTGTACGGTGCTCGTGCACGGGTTGTTAACCCTCGTTGAGTAACTACTATCGCACAGCCCAACTAGCTGATACAACGCGGTATCGGTGCAGGGCTAAGACAAGGACCAAGACTAAGATCTCCTCCCCCTCGAACTTACACCTCAAAAAAGTACGGAATACTAGGTTAAACTTTAGCTCCCATGCGGCATTGACCTTGAGAACTTCTCCTTGGGGCGGGGTAGTGCTCTAAGGAAAAGCGGGAGGTCAATGCCGAGTCTAGGGTGCCTTCCGGGCCCCGTGAGCACTTACCGTGTTTCGAGTAGCCCTGTGGAAGCAGCAGGGGTGCAAAAAATTCATAGCATATCGGCTGCTAGTGAAGAAAACTGTACACTTTTTGTATCAAATTTGTCTTTTTTTATGCGCGATTAAGGTGAGGTTGAATAATTTTCAATTAAATTCAGTAGAGATTCCCCTTTTGTTCTCCTGTGCTTAAAGAAGATTGCGCCCTTTTTGCCTCTACCTGCGTCAAAAAACTTACTCAGTGTCGCTTCGCTGGTATGGGAATTGCCATAGAAGTGACACATGAACTTGTCGCAGCGGTGGTTGATGATCATTGGCGGAAGAAAAGGTTGAGTTAGGTTTTATCCCGCTGCGGCAGTTTTCTGGAAGTAGAAGGAAGTCAAAGGATTTGCACTCCTCCTCTAATGTCGAAGGCTTGGTTAGGCGAGCGACTCGACGTGATGGGGGTGAGGTTTTAGCTAAGGAGAGCTGGAATGTTACCCAATTCTGTTCAGGTTGAATCATCGGCGCCCTCGTTTCTTTCCGCAGCGCAGCCGGTCTCCGCTGGCCCTCTGCGTCAGACCTCGTTTATCGGCATCATTAGCGAGTGCCGAGAGATGCAGAAGATCTTTAACGTTGTTGAAAAAGTAGCACGCACAAAATCAACAGTCCTCATTCTTGGCGAGTCGGGAACGGGCAAGGAGCTTATCGCCCGTGCCGTTCATAAGTTGAGCGGTCGACAAGGTCGGCTTGTTCCGGTTAACTGCGGGGCTATTCCCGAGGAGATCCTGGAAAGCGAGCTGTTCGGACATGAGAAGGGCTCGTTCACCGGAGCAATTAGCTCGCGCATCGGTCGTTTCCAGATGGCCGATTGCGGCACTATCTTTCTTGATGAAATTGCGGAGATGAGTCCCAAGCTGCAGGTTAAGCTGCTGCGTGTTCTACAAGAGCATAAAGTTGAGCCGGTAGGTTCAACACGTTTCGTTGATGTTGATGTGCGAGTCGTCGCGGCCACAAATAAAAACCTAATTGAGGAGGTCAAGGCCGGGCGCTTCAGAGAAGATCTATTTTATCGTCTTCAGGTGGTTCCCGTAGAACTCCCCCCTCTGCGTGAACGGAGTGGTGATGTACGTCTTTTGGCGCAACATTTCCTTGCCCGCGCTAGCAAATCAGCCGGAGCGATGGAGTTGACCTTTTCCGAAGAGGTTCTGACAAGGCTCTCAAACTACGCCTGGCCCGGTAATGTGCGCGAATTGGAAAATTTAATTGAGCGCATCGCTGTTCTCTCTGAAAGTGAAAAAGTCACCGAAGATGCCCTGCCCGAGTACGTGCGTGGTGTCGCCGCAGAGTGTAACGTTATTGAAATAGGCGATACGTTGCCGGCAGACGGGATAGATTTTAACCAGCTTGTCGAACAATTCGAAGCGAAGTTGATTGGCATGGCGTTGCAGAAAACCGGGGGTAACAAGAAGGCTGCGGCGCGTCTCTTACGCCTTAATCGCACAACCCTTGTTGAGAAGATCAAGAAAAAAGGGCTTGAAGAGCAGGTCGAAGTTAGTCTCGAAGAAGACGCACCGCGCGTGATCCTGTAGGAGGGGCAGATGCACACTTTTCGTTTATTGCTTCTCTGCGTGGCGCTCCTGGGATACGGGAGGCCTAGTCATGCCGAGCACCCGATCGATGTTGAGCGCTTGAGCGCCGCTGGGGAGCACCTGCAGGCGCTCGCCGTTTACGATCGCATTCCTAAACGTGTATGTACAACCTCTGCTGCTATTTCAGCTGCACGTAGCGCCTGGGCACTGGGTTTGACTGATAAGGCAACGAGCGAGCTCGATCAGCTGTTACGTCGCGAGGACCTCAGCGCAGCTCAGCGCACCGAGGCTCTTTTTACGCGGGCGATAGTCGAGTTTCAGGAGGGACGTCATCAGGTAGCGGACCTCTATGCGGAAAAAGCGCTGCATAACTGTGCCGGGGTGTGTCCACAACGCTCTGCGATATTGCTCCTTAGTGGGGAGAGTCTGGCGTCGCAAGGTGCCTATGGAGCGGCTGAAAGTAAGTTTACGGCAGCGTTGGAGAATGTCTCCGCCAATCAGATGCCAGAGATATACTATCAGCGTGGAGTTACGCGTGTGCGGTTGGGTAAGCTCAGTGATGCTCGGTCCGACCTTGAGCAGGTACCGCTTCAGCATGAGCGTACACCAGAGGCGCTGCGGGCCCTAGCTGGGGTCGCCCTCGACTCCGCTGATTTTGCGGCGGTAATATTTTGGTTAGAGAAGGGCCGAGCCCTCTATCCACAGCGATTTCTTGATAGTTGGGTAGATTATGCCCTGATTGAGTCGGCCCTCCATCAGGAGGACTTTAAGACGGTTACGGAGGTTCAGCAAAATGCGGTCAAAAGGTATGCGCCTTCCGACCCATGGATGACCCTGCTCAGTGCTTCACTCGAAGCGCATGCCTGGGAGGGGAGAGTGCAATGAGAGAGAAGAGTAATCTCGCCGAGAAGCCGATTGATGATGAGCAGGTCGCCTCACAGGTATTAGCGATAGCCTTTCGTCAATTTAGCGAAGCGAGCGCCAAGCTCGAAGAGCGTTATGCAACGCTGCGCACTGAGGTTGAAACGCTGCGCAGCCAGCTTCGTGAAAAAGACCTCGCTATGAAACGGTCAGAGAAGCTCGCCACGCTCGGTGAAGCGGCGGCGGCTATTGCGCACGAGGTGCGCAATCCTCTGGGGGCGATTAAGCTTTGCATTTCACTTCTCAAGGAAGATGTTGCCGATCGACCAGAGGCGCTGGATCTGGCGGAGCAGATTGATCGTAGTATCAATAGCCTGGATGGTGTCGTGAGTAACATTTTACAGTTCTCTAAGCACAAAAAACTGAGTATGGGGCCGGTTAATATCAACTCGCTAATTCGCGAGCAGTTGGCATTGCTCATGCCGCGAGCCACAGGCCAGGCCCGGGCAACACTCGATCTGAGCGGTGCTCCTTATCTGAATGGCAACGAGCATACCCTACGTCAGGTGTTTTATAATCTTTTTCTCAATGCCATGCAGACGACTAAGCAGTGTGGAACCTTGGATATCAGAAGTTTTAGCCCTAAAAATGGGGGTTTAGTTGTTCTGGTGAAGGATGATGGTCCGGGGATTGCCCCCGCCATTATGGATCGATTGTTTGAGCCATTTGTGACGACACGCAATGAAGGGACTGGTCTCGGCTTGGCGATCGTCAAGCAGATACTCGATCAACATAACGCAAAAATCTCAGTACGAAACGACCAGGGGGCGGAATTTAGGATTGAGTTCCCAGCTCTGGGGTGTGATTAAACTAAGTGAGGAATGTAGGTATGGAACAGCAAGCGAGAATTCTTGTGGCCGATGATGATCCGCAGATGCAATTGGCGATTAAGGCGTCATTGTCACGAGCGGGATTTGATGTAGTTATTGCTGCGGACGGAAAGGCTGCACTCGAGCTATTCGAGAAAAGATCATTCGATCTGATCATCTCAGATCAGCGCATGCCCGAGATGACCGGACAGGAGTTTTTAGCAGCCGTGCAGGCGCGCGGCACCCAAGTGCCGTTTGTTATGATTACCGCTCATGGGACGATTACCCAGGCGGTTGAGGCGATGCAACTCGGCGCCGCAGACTTCATCACCAAGCCATTTTCGGCTGAGGAGCTTCGTCGAGTTGTCGACCGAGTGTTGAGTCCCGAAAACCGGGATTTCCGAAGCGAGGAGAAGAAGAGCCGACGTGGTCGAGCGATTATCACGAACGATCAGATGATGATTCGTGTTCTTGAAGTAGCAGAGGCGGTGGCACGCAGCGATGCCACAGTTTTGGTTCAAGGCGAATCAGGAACTGGTAAAGAACTTGTAGCGCGGCTGGTGCACTCATCCTCAGCGCGGTGCAAGGGGCCCTTTGTGGCGGTTAACTGTGCCGCACTACCGGAGACCCTCCTTGAGAGTGAGCTGTTCGGTCACGAGAAGGGCGCCTTTACGGGTGCGCTAGCTCGCAAAATCGGTAAGTTCGAGTTGGCTCAAGGCGGTACCATCTTGCTCGATGAAATTTCAGAGATGGAGCTGGGTCTGCAGGCTAAGCTGCTGCGTGTTCTCCAGGAGCGCGAGGTTGACCGTGTCGGCGGGCGAGATCCGATAGCAATTGACGTTCGTGTTGTGGCCACGACTAATCGTAATTTAGAGATGGCTGTTTCGGAGGGTAAATTCAGGGCGGATCTGTTTTATCGCTTGAACGTGATCCCCATTACCCTACCGCCACTACGCGAGCGAAGATGTGATATTAAACTTCTCGTTCGCCACTTTATGCAGCAGTATTTGGGCGATAGCGCGCCGGAGATATCACCTGCAGTGCTCGAGTCACTGACAGCTTATTCATGGCCGGGGAACGTGCGTGAGATGCAAAACGCCGTTGAGCGTGCGGCTATACTATCACGTGGTGGAACGCCGACACAGGAGGATTTCCTCCTTGGTACGGCACGAACGATCGACACAACGGTTGCTGCAGCTGCTGCTGCGGTTCAATCGTCGGCGGCTGAGGTATCAAAGGTTGAGAGGCAGGTTGTGCATGTGGGGACGACCGTGCAGCAGATGGAGAAAACGCTTATCTTGGAGACTCTGCGCGCAACACAAAATAATCGCACGCAGGCAGCCAAGCTTCTTGGTATTAGCATCCGAACGTTGCGTAATAAGCTCAATGAGTATGGCGCCGAGCTCGGACAGTCGGCGGAGGAGGCGAGGAGCTAGCACACGGTCATTTAAATAATCGGCTCTTCCGCAGAATCTGTGGGTCAAAAGGGAGAGTTTTTTATATTTAATGGGGGCGTTGCCCCCAAACCCCCAGGATTTTACGCATTAGGGAACTGCCGGGTGGGGATAGCGCGTGGTCTAGGGCGAGCTGGAGAAAGCCCAACGAGCTTGATATGCTAGGCAAGCTCATCCGGAGGATAAGGTTCTGCCGGGAGGCACCCTGAGCCCAGCGCCGAGGCCGTTCAATTAGCTGATGTTTTGGCCGCTAACGTCTACTGCCTCATCAGGAGTTAAGGCTAAGGCCGTCGGCTGCAGCAGTAGCTGCATCTGATGCAGACAGCAGATAGCTGACTGCAGATCTCAGATAGCAGATTACAGGATGCTCGACCCTCTCTTCCGCGCGAATGCGCGGGTCGGTTCAACTTTCGTTTCAGCGGTTATCTCGGGGTTGACCTTAGGCGAAGGAGCCTCGACAGAGGTCTTTTGCTTGTCTGCCGCCGCGAGCCGCCTAGCCTGACGCTTTGCGGGCGAGTGCCGTTCCACACTTCGCCCCGCCGCGCGGGTGCTTCGTGTGGCATGCACACACTTACCATAACCTCAGAATAGGCGAAGTGTGTCCCTCGTAGCACGG
>CAIXSY010000305.1 GCA_903922175.1 uncultured delta proteobacterium
GACATTAGCCCTGAGCCGAGTGCTGATGCCGTAAAGTTAGCTGACGTAGTGGCCGCTAACGTCTATTGCCTCATCAGGAGTTACGGCTAAGGCCGTGGGCTGCGGCCGAAAGCTGCAGCTGCATCAGATGCAGTCAGCAGAAAGCTGATTGCAGATCGCTGAGAGCAAATTACAGAAGGCAGATAGGTTTAACACTCGTCGGTCTGAGGCCGCTCCTCGCTAGGGCTTTGACCGAGATCTACTTCATCCCCGGCCGCATGGCCGGCATCAACTTAAACACATTCATCTTCGTCCCGTTAGGTAGAATCATATCCCCCGGCTCCTGTCCCGGCTTGCAGTCCCCAACGTATTTGGCGTCAACACTGGTGACTGCCTCGCTTTTGCCCATCAGCGGCGGATCATACTTGGCAGTCACTTCAGCCTTATAGGTATTCGAAAAATCCCCTGAAATTATTGAATGAGAGGTAATCTTTGAACCCATGATTGTGCAAACGCTGTCTCCCACGTAGTTTGCTCCTTCTTTCTTCATTGAATGCGACGAACACGCCCCACCTGACATCCCCTCGCCCATCTTCTGTAAGGCTAAATCCGTACCTTGATCAATACACTGCAGAGTCGGTGGAGCCTGATTTGGGCCTCCTTTATGCATAATCTTCATCTCCCATAATCCGGCTTTACGGCTCGGGTAATCATCAGAAAAAGCTGGGACCGCGGCACCCAGTAAGAATGTGCACATGAGCAAAGATGAAGCGATTGATTTCATTTTTAATCTCCAGACAGCAAACTAGTTACGATAAACCGACAGCTAAAACGGTAACGCAAATGAGGCTACACAACAAGACGGAGAGTCTCTGCCATGTTTTCCACCACGGCAAAAGATCCCTTACAAAGGCGAGTTCCGCCGCAAATGTTTGTCTAAAAATCTGTACGCCGAGGCGGTGTAAGCGGCCTTATCCTGTCCCGTCAGAAAAGAGAAAGCGTGGAGAAATAAAGACGCCTGCTATATGTCAATAATCCCATCGAAAACTAAACGTGATCGCACCCTCTGATAGGTCCGTTCATGCCCGGCGGCGTTGGGGTGGAGCCCATCGGAGAGTAACTGCCTAAAATCAAGATTGGTCCACTCCTCCATCAATGAGATGAGTGGCAAACTATTTTCATCGGCGAATTGCGTCAGCACCTGATCGAACTCCTGGGCCTGCGACAAGCGGTAGGAGACGCTCGCATCCCAGGGATTCGGATTAAGAAGCTCGTCTTGAATTGGGGTAAGTCCTACAAAATAAACCTGCGTAGTAAACTCGTGCGCAATCGAAGCGATACTCTTTAGATTCTCATGATACGCAGTGGCGCTAATCTCATGGCGACTGCCATCAAGGCTACGCTGTGAATCGTTGATACCGATGGCTACAACAACGACACTCGACACGGTCGATTCGTGGCGCGCAATTAGCTCCCCTCTCATGCGACGGACAAGGCCAGCCGAGGTATCTCCAGAGATACCGAGGTTATAGATCGGCTGCCATAGTCCCTGGACAGCACATTGATGCCGATCAGCCTCCAACCGCAATCGCTGCACCCATCCGCTATGCTCCAAGTCCCAGGCTCCCCAGGTGATACTATCGCCGAATATGAAGATCTGTGACATGGTTCTCCCCTCACTCGCACTACGTCGTAACTGTTTATTGGCCTGTCGTAAGCTTGTCGAGCGATCGTAATCTAACACTACTTGGCGTTTAAACGCTTCGCTATACAGTTATATCACCTTTACTGTCTTTCTTCTTAGGTCCCGTCCCATAGCACCACTGCCTCCTGATGTGTATACTTATCTCAGGACGGGACCTTATGGCAGAGCGCGTAGCTTCTCTTATCTCTGGCGGCGGAACGACGATGTGCGAGGTGGCAAAGGCCTGCCTTTCGGGCGCGGTTAACGCCCAATTTATGTGCGTGATCGCCAGCACCGCGCAAGCCGGGGGGATAGCGAAGGCCAAGGCACTCGGCATCCCTGCGCACGATGTCGTCGTGGTCGATCCGCAGCAGTTTCGCCACGGCGGCACCGGCCCAATCGATCGTCGGGCTTTCGGAGCGGCATTGCTGCACGAGCTCCGCTTACGAAAAATCTCACTCGTCCTCCAGAATGGCTGGATGCCCCTAACACCAGAAGCGGTCATTGAGGCATTCCCTCAGCGAATATTCAATCAACACCCCGGCCCCGTACCGGAGTTCGGCGGCGGTGGTATGTTCGGCCGCAGAGTTCATGCGGCGGTGCTTCTTTTCCGACGCTGGACCGGGGGTGAGCCGTGGACCGAGGTAATTGCCCAGCGCGTCGCCGCCAATTTTGACGAAGGTGTCGTCCTCAAATCGCGGCGTATCCCGATTGAAGCTGCGGATACGGTCGATGATCTGCAGCGGCGTGCGCTGCCCTTTGAGCATCAGTTGCAGGTCGAGCTGCTCAATGAGATCGTTGAGGGTCGCCAACAGCCAGTATCTGCGCGGCCCCCTCTCGTCGCCACCGAGCACAAGGCTGTGTGGGAGATGGCGAAGAAAGCCGCTCGGCTGCTATACCCGAAGGGATAGGGATTTCACTTTTTGACTCTTCGCCCTTTTGTGCTGGTATCCTGTCCGCACAAAGTCTGGCCCTAAAAAAGTATTTAAGGCGGACGGTTTATCCTGAGCGTAAGCCGAATGGAGGAGCGCGCGTCCTTCGACTGACGCTCAGAAAAGGCCGTCAGCCCCCAATCTTCGGGGTCGTCAGGACTTTTTGCAGATGGTATAGTTGCCTCTGGACCTATGAAATCAACTACTCTAATCTTAACCACAGCGCGTCTTCGGCTGGTTAACATTTTTGGCGATTTTCGCGAAAAAACATGGGAAGTACGGTCGGAAAAATTGTGCTTAAATCTCTGCAGATTTCTAAATACGGCAAAATATGACGGTTAGGGTCTCCGCAATCATATCTACTCACGCGGCTGAGCCCTTCATCGAAGGATGCTTGCAAGACTTGATCGAGCAAAGCTTGTTTACCAAGGGCTTGCTTGAGATTGTGGTGGTCGACAGCGCTTCCCCGCAAGACGAAGGCCGCGTAGTCGAGAGATTCCAACAGCGCTATCCGAGAATCCACTACCACCGAACAATAGAGAGGGAGACGCTCTACGGTGCCTGGAATACGGGAATTGCAAGATCGAGCGGTGAGTATATTACCAATGCCAATACGGACGACCGCCATCGGGCTGATGGATTAGAGCGGCTCCTGGAAGTCATCGAACAGCATCCCAAGGTAGACCTCGTATACGCGGACGTCATGCGTAGCAAGATTGCCAATGAGCGCTTCGACCGAAACGACGCCTCGGCAGTTTTTTATTATAAGAATTTCTTCGCTCCGGAGGTCCTGCTGCACTACCAGTTTGGCTGTCAGCCCATGTGGCGACGCAGTGTCCATGATCGAATCGGCCCTTTCGATGCCAACTATTGGGCTGCCGGCGATTATGAGTTTAATTTCCGCTTTGCCATGGCCGGACTAACGGCTCTGCATGTAGACACCCCCCTAGGCTCATTTCTCGAACGGAAAGAGGCTCTCTCCACACAAGATCATCGGTCGGTAGATGAGCAGGCTACGCTGAGAAAGAGGTACTGCACTACGGCTAATGCCGTGCATCTTTATGGATGCGCAGGCTGGGACGTCACTTCATCTACCGGTAAGGTACACGCACTAAACGATCTTGCCTGCCGGTCAGCTGGTTTTTCACTTCCCTGGCATCCGGGAGAAAGTTTTATAGACGCAGGAATTGCAGTTGAATGCTTGCTCGAGGCACTCAAACTATCTTCTCATAATACAGGATTACTAAATAATCTTGCTGTTATTCTCGCAAGGTTGGGGCGAGCTGGCGATGCTTTGAACCTGTTTTCGCAGATCACAAATATACCGATTGGCGGAACCGTTGAAGAGAATATTCAGATCATTTCTGGTAAAGCAACCCATGCGGGAAAGGCTCCGCAGTTGCTGCGTGAGTTGGCTTGAGGGAGAGGAACTACTCACATAATGCGATCATTAAAACACGAACTGTCCGCCCTCGCTGGGTGAGCAATGACGATAGAGGTAACCTATATGACGATTAAATCCGAGAACACACCAACCTTAGTCATCTTTTTCAATGATTGGGAGGTATTTCCGCAGGGGATCAATGCAGGTGGGGGTGAATCGGCCACTCTCTGTTTAGCCAAAGCTTTAGCGGCTCTTGGACGACGAGTAATCGCCTGTGCCAACCTACCTGGAGGTGAATGCACTTTTGGCGGGATTGAGTTTTGGAACTTTGGACCGAACTATGACATACATCTGATTGAAAAGAGGTTGCGTGAGATAGGGCCGTATTGCGCGATTGCTGCCACGTTAGCACATCCCTTTTTGTTGCTCCGGGAGCACCAGCATTGTTTAGTTCGCGTGATTATTAATCATTCGCCGTCCAGCACAGCGAGTGGATTAGATCCATCCACAGTTTTCAACATGATAGACCGTATGATTTGCGTGTCTGAGGCGCAACGAGAGAGCGTTCTAACGTGCAGCAGCCGCCCAGAGATGATGACGGTCATACGTAATGGATTCGACCCACAAGTATTTCCATATTCCGGACCGGAGGGCAGGAATTGGCGCAAGCTCATCTTCATTGGTCGAATTGAAGCGGCCAAAGGAGTGCACGTCCTTGTTGATGCCTTCCAAGAACTGAAGAGGCGCTTCCAAGATATTGAGCTAGCCATCTACGGGAACATTTCAGGCTGGCCCGACATGATGAAACTTAAGCCAAGTTTAGAGAAGGGGCTGCCAGGGCTAAAGTTTATGGGGAAAGCATCGCAAGCCGAGCTCTCCCTGCAGTTACGCAGAGCCGGATTGTTGATTTTTCCATCGATAGCTTTTGAGAGTGCCGGCCTGGTTGTCTTGGATGCACAGGCAAGCGGCTGCCCCGTAGCGGCCTTTGATGTTGGAGGCGTGGCTGAGTATCTACAAGAC
Organism: uncultured delta proteobacterium; assembly: GCA_903922175.1. Classification (GTDB taxonomy): domain Bacteria; phylum Bdellovibrionota_C; class UBA2361; order UBA2361; family CAIXSY01; genus CAIXSY01. Next base: position 5,000 of record CAIXSY010000305.1, read on the forward strand.
GGCGTATGCGGAACGTTGATCCGCGAACATACTGCCGCGGCCTTGGCCGCCGCGACAATCAAGCTTTTGACTGATACCGATAGACTTCGGCAATATTCAATAAATTGTCAGTCTGCCGTTCAGCACTACACTTGGCGCGAAACGACAAATGCAGTTTTGCGTTTAGTAGATGAGCTCACTTCCAATAACGCACGTAAGAGCAGTGAGGATCCAACTTATACGTTGCTACTTACGAATAAGGCATTACGGCACACGGTTGATTTTGAAGGCATCGTATTGGAGCAGCTTCTGGATGATCATTGCGCGATAGGCGAAGGCCGCGCGATAGCGGCCCAAGAGATCAGCCGATTGTTAGCATATAAGCCACACCTGCCAGAAGTCCACCTATGGCAGGGACTACAGTATGAAATACAGGGAGCCAAACAGGATGCCATAGCGGCATTTAAGAGATCCTGCAGCTTGAGTAAACCCAATGACTGGCAGCCTTTCTTCCGTTTGGTGATGCTACAGTCCGAGACAGGCGAATACCAGAGCGCGGCGATAAACGCCGCCGAGGTACTAAAGCGTGTGCCAAATTTTCCGATGCGAGGCAGTCTGGAGAATATTATTGCATCAGTTACAGGCCAATTTGCTCAATGAGACAGTCGAAGGTCAAGAACGACTCGCTCGCGCGAAGAGGATGGGACAGAGTCTTATTGAGCTCTAAAGCGGGCATGTATACTGTTATGCAGGATTGTGAGTGTCCCGTAACATAGATATTTTGCTAAATCTGATACACTCCGAATCGCCCTCTTTCTGCCCTATCCGCTTCCACAGTTCGGAGCCAGTCACTGCTTAACGGGCTTACATATGCCTTAGTGATCCCACGAGGCCAAATAAATGCATGGCACCAGGCGTCAATCGAAGATCTACGGTGTAAATATCGGGAAGTGGATTCGTGGCATCGCCGGTCAGCGAGGCCAAGACTCGTCGGACGCCAGTCTCGTGCTCCTGCTCGAATAAGGCAATATTCTGCGTTGCTGAATCGAGACCCACCTCTCGCAAGACGGCTGCCGGGATATGAATGCGCACATCCATCGCTTGGCGAGGTTTTAGCCTACTCGATTCCTTGATTGCCAAATAGAGATTCCCCGATGTTGAACGGGCGAGGACCGCTCCTGGTCGCACCCGTAAATGAGGATCGAGGACTTCAACGAAAAGTGATTCTAAAATATCGAGAGGCTGAGTATCCGACAGAGTCGGAATTAGATCGAAGTTCGGCAAATTCCAAGGACGCCGGCTCGATATGCCTATTTCTGTGGAATCAAGAATAAACTGATGAGCGCGCCGACCCGAAAGCTTGTAATACAAGTGCAATCCACTTCCATCGAAGAAAGAGTTGGCGCCATGTATAAATTTAACGTACGTTCCTGAAACTGTTCGCATCAAAAAGTTTCCCTTTTGACTCGGCTTAAATGTTTCCGAGAAGGCACATTCTAGACGGTCCCAGTGTGTCTTAACGAGTGCAGGGGAGATATCTACCATCCCCTCGCTCAACGTCGGGTCACGATTTTCAATGACCAGAAGCGCGACACCCTCGGTGCGTGCGAAGAATGCCCGCACTCCCCCCGTCAACTGTGTACGAATCGCCAGCGGTGTCATCTCAGTGTACAGATGGCGATCAAAGTTAACTCCTGGGAGCACCTCCGACAAGGACTCTCTAGGGGAAGAAACTCCAGGTCTTCCGGTTATGAGTGCGCATTTGTGCGGCTCCTGAACGCAGCCGGAGATACCCAACGTTCCGGAGGGAAACGTTGCGCGCACCGTCGTTCGCTGCCCTGGATGAATATCTTTCAGAAACTCAAGTTTTCCGCGATGGAGCTCTGTTACGAATTTCGACCACATCAGACCGACACCACGACCCCCCTCTAATTGCAGATCCCATCCGGGAGCTACCTGATTGGAGGAAACGAGCAGCGTACCGGGAACTTCGCGCACCGAAGCAATACCTATGCCGTCATCAGAAACTTCAATGGTTTCACTGCCGTTGGCCAGACGCTGAATACTGAAGCTTATCGGACCACCGCGACCTGCTCTTACATGGGCATCAAATGCATTTACCAGCAGCTCCTGCACTAAAAGCCAGGGTGAGCCACTGCGAATTTCATGAGTAAGTGCCTTGACGTCTGATTCGATTCCATTCTCATAGCGCCAGGCAAGCCTAATGTTAAGGACCGTACCTAATAAAAGCTGGAGGTGGCGAGGAACAGGCTTGCACTCCGTACCCGGATTCCACTGCAGCGTCACCCCATTGATCAGGCGTTGTCTCGAAGCTCCCCGCTCGCCGATGCCCTTGGAACCGTAATCCCCGGCGAGGTGTCTTATCACGTCAAAGTTCTCCCTCCTCGAAAATAGCAAAGGGGAAACGTTCTTTTTCTCGCACAAAGTGAGGATAGTGTCGGCAGTAGACATTGAGGTGTTCATTCTTTACCAAAATACTCCTTTGTAGTAGCTAATCAACAGTAGTTGCATCCACGTAATCATCATGGCAGCATTCTTAGGCACGTTCTTTTACGAGGAATGCACCTATGGCCACGACACCTGAAACCCCTCAAGTCTACTCCCCTTCCGCGGAGTTTGTTGCGGCGGCGAACATGAAAGGCCACGCGGAAGTTGCGCGTCAGGCAGAGCTCGACCTGCCCGGTTTTTGGGGAGCACGTGCGGCAGAGTTCGAGTGGTTTAAACCATGGGATAATGTCCTCGATGAGTCGAACAAACCGTTCTATAAATGGTTCGTCGGCGGCAAGGTCAATATCGTCTACAACTGTCTCGACCGGCATATTAAAACCTGGCGGCGCAATAAGCTAGCGCTCATTTGGGAGGGAGAAAAAGGCGAGGTGCGCACCTTCTCCTATCACGCACTTAATCGCGAGGTCTGTAAATTTGCCAATGTACTGCGCAGCATGGGGGTCAAAAAGGGCGACCGTGTAACCATCTATATGGGGCGTGTGCCCGAGCTTCCCATGGCGATGCTGGCTTGCGCCAAGATCGGCGCGGTGCACTCGGTGGTCTATGGCGGGTTTTCGGTGGAAGCGCTGCATGGGCGCATCGACGATAGTCAGTCCCACGTGGTAATCACCTGCGACGGCGGCTACATGAACGGCAAAATCGTTGAACTCAAGCGCATCGTCGACGAGGCGCTTAAACGCTGCGCTACCGTAGAAAACGTCGTCGTCGTAAAGCGCACTGGGCATGAGGTGCCGATGGAGTCGGGGCGTGATTTTTGGTACCACGATCTTTTGAATCTGCCTATGGCGCGTGCCTCTACCAGCGAAACCGAGGTCATGGATGCTGAAGATCCCCTGTACCTGCTCTACACATCGGGAACAACGGGAAAGCCTAAGGCTATTCTGCATACCCACGGCGGCTACATGGTTGGGGTAGCGACGACCCTCAAGTGGGTCTTTGACGTTAAGGAAGAGGATCGCTGGTGGTGCACGGCTGATCCAGGCTGGGTTACCGGGCACTCCTACCTCGTCTATGGTCCGCTCCTTCTTGGAGCCACAAGCTTCATGTACGAAGGCGCACCGACGTTCCCCTACCCCAATCGCTGGTGGAGCATGATCGAAAAGTACGGCATCACCCTGCTCTACACTGCGCCAACAGCCATTCGCGGCCTGATGCGTTTTGGCGAGGCCTGGCCCAACCGTCACGACCTTTCATCGCTGCGACTGCTAGGCAGTGTCGGCGAGCCGATCAATCCCGAGGCCTGGCGCTGGTACCACCGTGTAATCGGCAAAGAACGTTGTCCGATTATGGATACCTGGTGGCAAACAGAAACGGGCATGTTCGCCATTACACCACTGCCAACGATGGACCTAAAACCCGGCAGTGCGGCACGCCCCTTTCCCGGAATGGAGGCCGACGTGTACACCGAAGCGGGAACGTCAGCCGCCGTGGGAGAGGAAGGTTTTCTGGTGCTTAAGCGCCCCTGGCCAGCGATGCTACGCACGCTCTATAAAGATCCACAGCGCTACCAAGATCAGTACTGGAGCAAATATCCGGGCGTGTACTTTACCGGCGATAGCGCGCGCAAGGATGCAGACGGCTACTTCTGGATAATCGGCCGCGTCGATGACGTGATCAAGGTTTCGGGCTACCGCCTGGGCACGGCCGAGATCGAGAGCGCATTGGTAAGCCACCCTGCGGTGGCAGAGGCAGCGGCAATTGGCCTCCCGCATGAGGTTAAGGGAAGCGCTATTTACACCTACGTCATGCTGCGTACCAATTACGAACCCTCTGAGGCCTTGGCAGAAGAGCTCAAAGCCCATGTTGGTCACGAGGTAGGACCGATCGCTAAGCCTGAAAAGGTAAGTTTCGTGCCATCGCTTCCGAAAACGCGCAGCGGCAAGATCATGCGCCGAGTGCTTAAAGCCCGGGCGCAAGGACTCCCGGAGGGGGACCTTAGTACGTTGGAGGAATAGAGTAACTGCTCACCCAGGTTGATGCTTTACCTTAGTTTGTAAAATAGCGTCGGATCGCCACTAAATATCCGAGCAGAATCAACGGACCGAATGCCGAAAGATAGGGCAAACTGTTGTTGTCGAGAATCCCCATCTGTGCCTACGCCCGTTCCCCGCAAACTACTGATACTTCCACGATTTTATTTTTAACGTGAAGGATGGAAGGAGCGAAGGTAATGTATTGTAATCCTTCGTGACTTCGCCCCTTCGCGTTAAAAATGTAACCATTCACTGGTCGTAACTCATTGATTCTACAGCCTGAATTAAGTTACGCGAAAGCCACGAAATGGGACGCGAAGGACACAAAAGTAGTTGCTGAGTATCCACCTGGAGTTAACTCCAGGTGGATA
>CAIXSY010000306.1:2500-6593 GCA_903922175.1 uncultured delta proteobacterium
GCTTCAATCGGCGCCGGAATCTCTATGGGGCTTACTGAAGCTCTGGCAGACGATGGGGTGCTAACCGGACGAGGATCACCGCTCAAGCGCGGCGTTGTTTGCGGGATGATGACAGCGATTGGCGGCCTGGGGCATGCGCTTCCCTACTTGATCCCGGACTTCTGGACGGCAACGATCGTGGCGATGGTGATTGTCGCCCTTGAGTTGTGGGCCATAGCCTGGATTCAAAACCGCTATATGGATACGCCATTTCTGCGCGCCGCGTTGCAGATTGTCGTCGGTGGTGCGCTCGTATTCGCAGCTGGTATACTAATAGGTAACGCTTAGATTCAGTATCTGCTCAATAACCCTTGGCAGATCTTACCCTAGTCTTGGTTATGGCCCTGGTCCTAAATCCTGGTCATGGTCAATTGGTCAATGATTCCGGCCAAGAACACGGCGATGACTTAAGACCAGAACCAAGACTGTAGTACCCACACGTAATGAGTTACGTTTCACCTAAGTTCTGTCATTATGCCCCAGAAATTGCGACTGCAGACCTCCGACGGGCCAGCGCTCTGCGCCGCAGCGCGCTATTCGAGCAGCGTCGCCCCATATTCATGCAGCGCATGCACCACGTCACGTTCGGTGACTATGCCAACGAGTTTTCCTTTTTCGACAAGTAGGACTGCGGCTATGAGCTCCGAGGCCATGATTTTGAGTAGTTCCGAAACGCTGGTTTGAGGGGAGGTGGTCACGAGATCTGTACTCATCACATCTCGAACAGGCGCAAATCTGGTTAGGCTGGGATTACTGAGCGCCCGGGCCACGTCGCGGCAGGCGATTATGCCCACTGGAGCGCCAGCTGAGTTGACCACCGGAATATGGCGGATGTGTTTCCCCTCGGAGAGGACTTGGGCCATGTTAAGGTCATGGTCCTCGCGCAGGGTAAAGACGTTTGATGTCATTATATCGAGCGCCTTCATCTGTACCCTCCTCTCAGTAGCCCAGGCTATGCTAGCATGGAGATGTCAAACGGTGAAGCAGATGTTTTAGGGTTGATGGCAAATTCAGAGGAGGCGGCAATGGTTAGTCTTCGCACAGCAGTTACGTTGATGGTTTTTTTTTCATGCTGTTCGGTCACGTATGGGTTTGATCTGGAGAGCCGTGTAGCTAAGAATATTCGTGAGAAATTTGAAGCAATTCATGGACTTGGGGCGCATGAGATCGTCATCGAGGACCATGCCGGCAGTGTTACCCTCTCTGGATTTGTGAGCACCGCGCTAGATCAGGAACGGGTGGTCAATATCGCTAAAGATGTAGCCGGGGTTAAAACCGTAACTAATTATCTATCGGTGCGTACCAATGCTGTGGTAGTTCCAGCGGTCGAAGATCGATCGATACCAGGAGGCATGGCCGATCGTGTGAAGCTGGCTATTGGAAGTAAGCTCTCTTTCTCAGGCCCATATCGGCTTGATATTAAGGTGGCAGAGGGCCTTGTGACGCTTTCGGGGAGTATGAGTACTGCCAAAGATGCTGAACAGGCCGAGAAAATTGCAGCATCAGTGCCAGGTGTTACAGAGGTGCTCAATGCTATCGCTGTTCCTAAGTAGTTCCTCGTCGGTAACTGTTCGTTAACCACGGGGCGAGTCCATTCCATAGTCTTGGTTCTGGCCTGCAGTGAGCTTATCGAACTGTCATGCTCAATTGGTTAGGGGGGCATCGACGTTTTTAGTGGGTGATTCTTGCTATCTGCGCGTAGTTACTCATTAAATCCGGGTAACGAATATCGTGCACGTGCTCGTGGACTGTCGTAAGCTTGTCGAACGGTCGTGGTCTTGATTGAATCTAGGCTCAACTTCCTGCAGGCGCAAAACGATACTATCTTGGGTTAGTTGCTTTAGAGAACCGTTCTTAAGGTTCCACATGGGGGGGAAATGAAGCCTCGAAATGGCCCGTCAGAATTAGATCCGTTAGTAAGTCAGGGAAGCCCGACTGATAAGATGGCGCCTGGTCTTGACGAAAGGTCGCTAGCCTCGACGTTAGGCAGCGTGCCTGCCGCACAGCGAGTTCTTTTTATTCTCCTCGTTGAAGATAATCCCTCGAATCAGAGGCTCCTGCTGCGCATGCTTCAGAGGAGTGGTCATCGGGTCGTGGTGGCGGATAATGGCAAAGATGCAGTTGCTTTGGCGAGCAGTCAGTATTTCGATCTGATTTTTATGGATATTGAGATGCCGATTTTAGACGGAATAAAGGCTAGCCTCGAGATTCGCGCCTTGGAAAAATCGTTGAGCACGTCGAAGAAAACACACATCGTGGCGATGGCGGAGCACGTTCAGGAAGAAAACCAGCAGCGTTTTTCCTCCGCCGGAATGGATGGTTTTCTGCAAAAACCGATCGATCGGGCCGCGGTTGCGCGTATCCTCGGTGAAATCGGTCGTGTAAAGGTGGATACCTAGGTGACTACGAAACGATCGTCACACCACGTCGATGACGGCTCTGCTGCTCAAGAGAGCTGGGCTTTGGCTGAGCAATTCGCCGGCCGTATCGGAGAATTTCCCTCGTTATTTACAGCAGCAGTGCGTGCGGTGCGTTCGGCCCCGGCAATTCTGCATACGGACGATGCAGAGAAGATCCAGCGTTTTGCCATTGAAGCCGTGGATTTTCCGGTTCGTGTCAGTCCGACACTCAAAGCCGCACTCTACCATCTTGGCTTGGATGTGGGCCTTGAAGGGATTGACGATCTTAGCGCGCTTACGTATCACCGACTTCTGCAGCTGTATAAGCCAGATCAGCTGATTGCGGTTATCGCACTGACCTTCCTGCATAGAACGTTACGCAAGTTTTGTGACGATGAGGAGTGGGATAGGCTGGCGGCAAAGCTGCGTGTTCATTTGCAAGTCGGCCATTTAGTTGGTGAGCGTATCGAGATGGTAGGCCCGGGCAACGGTATGTTTATGGCAGGACTGCGCTGCTTGGCGCAGATCCCATTTGCGCTCTCCGATCTGGCGGGATTCAAAGATGTTCGCAGGGCTGCGGAGCGTAAAAAGCTGCTCTTTGATGCCAGCGGGGAAGAGATGCGTTGGCACTGTAGCCACCTCCAGATCGCCGCCGGTTGGGCGAGTGAGTGGGGCTATGGCATCGGCGCGCGTCTGGCATTCGGGATGCTCCATGGATTCATCGCCCCGCCCAAAGCTCCGACGAATAATACAGAGATAGAGATGCAGAACTGGAAGTTGGCACTGAGTTGTATCGAGGCACTGCATGCGCGGGGCGCTGCGCCGGATGCTTTAGCAAAGAGGGAGAGAGCCCAGCTCGGTGCGGGGAATGCTGCTGAATTGGAGCGGCGTGCGCTGACCGTCGTCGCAGAGGGGCGCGGCTTTAAATGGATTGAGCTTGGGCCCAAAGACCTGCCCGACGATGTCCGCACGGCGCTTGGTATTCGTCCAGAATCGGTGAAGAAACCGGGGGACGAGGACGGCTTTTAAGGGGACAGGATATGAAGATTTTAATCGCAGAAGACGATCTCGGCACGCAGAAGATATTGAAGAAATTTCTAGAGCGCTTTGGGGAGTGCACGGTCGTCGATGATGGCGCAAAAGCTTTAGCAGTGTTTTCCCAGGCACACGAGGAAGAGGATCTATTCGACATTTTGTTTCTCGACATTCTTATGCCGCAGATGAGTGGGCATCAGCTGTTGCAAGCCGTGCGCGAGTTTGAGCATGAGCGCAAGATCGGCACAACACAGTGTGTCAAGATTATTGTCGTTACGTCTCTCAACGACGCTGAAAATGTTGTCGGCGCCTTTCGCCTGGGGTGTGAGGCCTATATCACGAAGCCGATTGACGGTCGGCAGGTGATTGAAGAGATGCGCAAGCTGGGGTTTGATGTTTAGTTTCTTGCCTGGCGGCAAGAAACTGGCAAAGAGGCCGGGCAGGCAGGTGAAATCGCAGAAGAGGAATGGGCTCGTTATCTCCGCACATTGTAACTACTCGCCCCCTCGTCAAGCTATGCGTATATTCTTAACAAAATGACCATTTCTGCAACCGATGACGCTGACGTCCAAGGTCTAACGCCGGACGTCTAACGTCGACGTTTTACGTCCGGCGTAAGA
>CAIXSY010000307.1 GCA_903922175.1 uncultured delta proteobacterium
GCCCAACCTTGCGGTCGGTGCTACGTCGGACAAGCCGGTTTGACTGGGTTTCTTTGAATGTGTTTGGCTATGTTGTCCCTTCCTACTACGCCCTGCCTTCCCCCTTCGCCCGGCCTTTCGCCTTCGCTCGGCCTCGCGGCCGAAGCTATGGCGAGACAGGCTGCGGTCGATGCGACGGAGGACAAGACGGCTAAGGCCGTGAGCTGCGGCCGAAAGCTGCAGCTGCATCAGATGCAGTCAGCGGAAAGCTGCCAGCTGATCTCTGAAAGCAGATTACAGATCAACGCTCGTCGGTCTGAGGCAGCGCCTCGCTAGCTCTCACCCTGATAAATCTTTAGTAGACTAGAGGCCTCACAATCCAAATCACTAGTTTTTGGCAGGCCTAATATATAGTTACAATTACGGCAGGTTGCGAGCATGTGGCGATCACCGCGCAGATGCGTCAACCTGAACTCCCGCAGACGTTTCCCGTGCCATATATCGACTAAATTTTCCGTTGAAACATCCCCGACGGCGGTGCCCATCGTCCAGTCGACGCAACAGACTGAGACCACGCCATTAAAGTTAATGACCATGTCCTTGAATGGATCGGGGCAAACTTGGCGCGTACTAACGATCGGTGAATAGCCATCAATCGAGGTATCAGCCTTAACACCCATAGTCCAATCTCGATCTAATTCCCCAGTCCACCCCATCACGGCATTGATAAAGATGCTGTCAGAGATAGGTGAAAAATCCGCCAAAAAGCGATCTTTTTCAGCCTGAGTTAATCCAACATCGATAATTTTGACATGTATCTTAAGGGCTGAGCTCTGCACCTTTTTTTGGCGATAAAGAAAGCTGACATTTCGCACTATCTCATCATACTTGACTTTGCGTTGGGTCACCGCCTGATAACCTTCGTCATGCACGTGTTCGACAGAAATACGAATCGCATCCAACCCGGCATCAATGATCCCTTGTGCCCGCACTTCGTCCAATAGAGCGGCGTTACTGGTAAATTCAATAGAATCAGCCACTCCTGCAGCTTTGGCGATCACGATCATCTGCTCCAACTGACGATTCAAGAGAGGTTCGCCATCTTTGTACAGATGAATCTTACGCAGCCTGTCTGGGAACCCCTTAATGTCGTTAATAATTTTCTGAAATAGATCAAGCCCCATCTGCCCCTTAGGACGCTTGATCTGCTTTAGCAATGCATGATCACCGGTCGGGCAGAATTTGCAGCCGAAGTTACATAGGTTGGTTGGATCGATCATTACCTTTAAGGGAGTTCGAAGCGGCAAAACCTGCGACAATGGGCGTGTCGGGGGAGTGTCATACGGTTTTACTGTGGCGCTGCTAGGGGCACTCATTATTTCCCACCCTCGAGGTTCTGTCGTGCGCCCGTGCCACCATCAAACGGGACTAGACCGGGAATAAAGTGTGGTGCCTCTTTAAGTAAATAATATGGATTAGCGCCTAATTTTGCAGTAAGGAATTCACCCACTCCGCGAAAGGTGCAGACCTGTACGTCCGCATCCGCGATTGTAAATTTGCGAGACAATCCGCCATCGAGCATTTCCGCCTGAAAACGAGCGAGATCATAGGTGATGCGAAAACGTTCATCCCTATACCTCACGCTGTTAATTACCATGCCTGGATATCGATCGCTGCCGAGCATAACAGGGGCATCATAAATTTTTGCATAAAGATGTGGCACGGCGACAATCGTCTCGAGGTGATGCACATAGGTCATTTTGTGCAAGGTACAGTCCCAAAAAAGCATCTTTGCATTAAGATCTTCCAACCGCTTCCAGGGTGAAAGCACACCATAACCATGGGCGAAACCAGTATCGCAAACATCTTTTGCCCTAGGACCAACAGCACATATGCTAACCGGCGGACACAAACTACGCGCATCAAATCCTTGGGAGAAAAAGTATCCTGGAAAGATGCCTAACAGTTCATCTGGCGGGGTTGTCTCACGAATAAAAGTCTCACCGAAACGGGCATATCCGTAGTGAAATGCAGGAATACAGATCGTGCCATGCTCACCGATGACAAGCCGCAGAGCATCAATCAAAGTTTGACATGCCTGGGATCGCAGATCTTCTTTTGCCACACCCAGACGTTTCAGGTAAAACGAGAGCCTACGCACACCCGAGTGAACCAGCACCACACCGGAGCTGCCTATACCAACTTTTTGGAGTGCTGCGGCGATGCCATCAACGGCAACAGCAATTGAGTTCATCCGCGTGCGCCTTCGCTGTTACGAATACACATAATATTCGAAGCCAAGGGAGTTTCCACAAACGTAGCACTGCTTGCTCGTCGTGCATTACAGGAGATCTTACGCACTAAGCCTTTCTCAACCCAGGCTTTGGCATAGTCATGAACAAAGGCAAACGGCATATTTGTGCGATGGGCAATCTCCAGCACACTTATTTCATTTGTACCCAGAGCATCGAGGAAAAACTCCATAAAGTGGCGCAGATCAATCTCACGTCCATCAAGATCCGTATGTCGATGGTTACCTAAACGCATATTGCTCATGCTTGAGGTCTCCAGGTAGAGCCCAAGACGCGGATTGGCGAGACCTGGACCACCACGAAACAACGGTACCATTGAAAAATTTTCTTCTATCTTACGTAGAGCACCCACCATTACATGCACCAATTCCTGATGACGAGCCTGATTCTCAGGGCGCATGAAATTGTCAAAGTCGTCGTGTGATGTGTGATAATACGGGAACTTCTCGGTCGGTCGAGAGATTGTCGATGCCGGAATATCATACCCCGTGGTATCAAAAGAGACCTCATCGCCACAGCTTGGGTAGGAACGAAATCCTCCGGTAACGTGCCGATGCGCTCCTTCCTTTAGCGTTAGCTCTAGAGCAACATCAAGCAGACTGCTCTTACATTTACTGAAGCATAAAGCCAACGGCCCATCATGACTGGTCAAGTTAGGGCAAAGTGCAAAGTGAGCTTGTGTAACGAGATCTTCATAACGCTTAAGATAGACCGCGCTACCAATAATTTCTGGCAATAAAAGAATCCGATAACTGTATTCAGTCTTACGCTCCAACTTTTCCAGCTCGTCTATGGCTTGCAGGCAGGCAAAGCAGCCCGATAGGGAGTCATTGATCATTCCCGGATGATCGAGGTGACCAGCCATAAAGATGGTCTTATCGGTTGTTCCCTGCAGATAGTACTCGAATACAGGCATGGGCTCATTGGTGAATTCGGCATCGATATGTACACGGTAACGCCCTGGTTCTAAAGAACGCACGACATTCGCCGGTAGAGAGAGACTCCAATCTTTCTCCCAATGCCTATACATGCGTCTAAACCAGAAGCAGTAAGCATCCGGAAGATCCTCGCGACTAACAGTCTTTTGAATCAGATCCTGACGATCCAATTCCATATCAATGGGGATGCTAAACGGGCAAACAACAAGAGGATGATCTCGGTGAGTTGCGATTACGCGCCCGTCAGGGCCAAGCAGGCTAAAAGAACGTAGGTTCCAACGTGGTGGGATAATCCAGTAATTTATCTCGTCGCCTGGGGTGAAATCATGTATCTTCACCTCTCCACGTAAGTGCTCAGCACAGAATTCAGTTAGATACTTGATTGCGAGCGAGAACTCATCACCATTATGTACTCGATTTAGACGCCAGACAGAGCGTAAAAGCTCGACATAGGAAGCCGGCATTGCTTGTAGTTGTGTTGACTTTACTGCTGCCATATAGCTATACGATTCTGACGCTAGCAGATAAGAATTGCGCTGTAAACCATAAGAATCGGCGATCGGCTGCAGCTCCCGAGCAAAGATCCGGGGAAAAACGTAATTACTCATTAAGTCCGGGTAAAGTCTTTTCCCGTGCAGGTGCACGAGCACCCCGGGTTAATGAGCAATTACGCTTTCCGCACCATCACCCATTGCGGAAGATATGCCCCTCCCAATTCATGGTACTCAAGTTCCAATCTTCAGGAAGCCAGGTGACACCGTGCTTAACGGCGCCATGCCTACAGTTGCGGCAGCCGGGGCGGATACAGGCTCGCTGCCCGGTCTTGTGCATATAACGGATATTTTCGAGCTTCTTCCCCGTCCAAGCTTCAAGCAAGCTAACTTCCTTGACGTCGGTGATGGCGATGCTTCCATCGACCGCGCGAGTAGACTTAGCCGGGGTGCCTAAATATCGCCCCAAAACGAGGCCCTTCTCTTCGTTATGCGCCCCCGTGCACGGGACAATTATCCCATTTGCCGAGATCATCAGCCGTTGGAAGGGGTACTGGCAGGCCCAGTCTTTGACAATAGCTTCCTCGGGAAGCTCCTCCCCCGTCGGACCACTTCCCCGGAAATCCAAAATCTCATTGACCGTGACCCAATCAATCCCAATTTCAATCATCTTACGCTTATAACCTTCGGGATCCTTGGCGATAGCCGGGAAGATCGTATTGCTGCGCAGCTTGGGGCGTCTTTTCCCAGCCTCGTTGCGTAGGCGAACGAAAGTTCTGATATTCTCACAAATCACCGCAAAGGCATCGTAGTCTGCCTTGCCGCGCTTGTTTTTTGGAGTCCTAACCAGGTTGTAAACCTCATCGACGCCATCGATAGATATATTGATCCAACTGGCATCAGCGGCAATGAGCTGTGCACTCAGCTCCGGCGTAAGTGTTTGTCCGTTTGTCAGGACTGACGTTTCCATGATGCCTTTTTTCCGCGCGTAGGCGAAGGCATCGGCGATATTGTAGGTTTTCCCCTCATGAACACTACGGTAGAGAGAGCTCTCACCACGCCAAGAAAAGAGAATCGAAGGAACCTTCAACTCTGCCGCTTCATCTAGAATTGCTTTGACGATTGGCCAGGGAAGCATTCGTTGGCCGCCGATGACGGAGTTCTGAAACTCCTCCGTGATAGTATAGCACATCGGACAATTCAGGTTGCAGGTGCTCACCAACTCAATTCCTACGGAAAGCGGCATCGGCCCAGCATCAAACTCCTTGGCCCGGCGATACCACTCCTCTCGATACTGTTGAAAAGCGGCCTGCTGATCGGGATCGACAAGCCCCTCATCAAAGGTCTTTTGACGATCGGAGTCATCAAAGCTGTACTGGCTCGTATTCACCGGCGTTGTGTCGTTTACCCCTGCCCATTTTTCGGTGAGGAGCTTCTCGCGGATTGAAAATAAACTTTTAAGTTTTTCTGAATCGTCAGTCATATTGTTTCCCTGAACTTGATGCTCTTAAATAATAGGCAAGAATGTCGGCGATAACTAGATCTGTGGTAACCGTTCACGGGTCGTAACTGCTTGATGGTACAGCAGAAGAATACAGTTACGCGAAGGGCACGAAAACCACGAAATAAATTGCTGAGTATTCACCTGGAGTTAGCTCCAGGTGAATACTCAGCAAATACTTTCGTGTCCCTCGCGTCATGTTTCGTGGCTTTCGTGTAACTGGATTCATTCCGCTAGTTCAATTAGTTAGGCACCGTGAACGCTTACGATCTAGAATGCCCCATATTAGCTACGGCTCTGCGGTGAGAGGAGATAGCGACCTTATATCTCCCTATGAACAGTGTACCAGAGCGCAGGATGCGGGAACAGTGACTTTTCATGCTTGCAGACCCTCGCCCAGTACCCCGCCACAAAATGCAAACATATGCAGCGCATTATCATCGGCTGCGCCGGAGGAGCTCGTACTTCATCTCGGCCAATCTCCAGTCAGACTCATGGTCAATGTCTTGAACCTCCTCTTCGGGCACCTCCAGGGCGACCGTATGCGGCATAAATACGATCTTCAACTTGAGAAATCTTTCCACATTCAACCAATAGAACTGGGCGGCGTCATGAAATGTCGGTTCAAGATCCTGTGAACGAATATTGCAATTCTCCGGCCAAAGCATCTCCACGAAGCCGTTCTTTAATCTAAAGGCTCGTTGGATTGGAAATCCAAAGCGCACGACTGGAACAACACCATCCGCGTCCCTTTCTTTTAGCAGGGCAAGCCCAGACCTGAGACGATCCGGCGTTACAAACGGTGCCGTAGGGTAAAGACAACAGGCATGAGAAAAAATCCTATTTTGTCTTCCATACTCAAGAAGAACCTCCTCCACAACCTGTGCTGTTACGGCAAAATCTCCCGATGTCTCCTTAGACCGAAAAAAAGGAACTCTAGCGCCGAGCTTTTTCGCCAAGTCGGCAATCTCACTATCGTCGGTAGAAACCATTACTTCGCTAAAACAACCTGCATCGAGCGCCGAGACGATAGAATACTCAAGTATGGGCTTCCCAAGAAAACTCTTGATATTTTTTCGCTGGATCCTCTTACTGCCCCCTCGCGCCGTAATAATTGCAACTGCGGATTCCAACATACTCCCCCCAAGCTACCGGATCATTATAAAACATCGCCTCATTGGCATACTGCATTACGAGGTAAATTAGTTACCCTGTCAAGGTCTAGGTTTATATGCGGGATAAGCCATCATTTTGGGTATGCGTTCACGGGGTGCAATCTATTAAAATTGCAGGGATGAGGTAAAGTTACGCGAAAGCCACGAAATAGGACGCGAAACCCGCGAAAAAAATTGCTGAGTGTCCTTCGTGTCCCATTTCGTGGCTTTCGCGTAACTTAATTCAGGCCGCAGAATCAATGAGTTACGACCCGGGAACGCAACTGCTCGATAACCCCGGGCAGAGGTGCTCATTAGCCCTAGCCTTCGCCTTCCGCCTTAAACCTTAATAAGTATTAAGGAAAAGGCTAAGTGAAGCTACCCGGGGTTGTTGAGCAATTACCCGGGACTAATGCGCTGCCGTAATTCGAAGCAACTTGAGTCACCTTATATGCATCCAAGATCTAAGGTAAATAGACGCTATTGAGGGAGCTATCCTATGACCGATCTCGCAAATTTCGATAGGCAAAATGATCGCTTGCTTCTCTTTGTCCCCGAAACAAACGTCACCTCCTCGAACCTTGAACCCTATAAACTGGCACAAGACCTGAAGGTGCAGGGATACCAGGTCAATATGGTCCTCGGTCAGAGCTCCAACCACACGCCTCTGGGAACTGACTGCCAACGTGAGCAGGTACATGAGATATGCACAGAAGCGCAACGAGCTATCAGTGGCGTCTATGGCATTGAGACCGTAGATCTCTCCCCTCGTTCCCATCAGCGATACACGACACAGCCTAGACGGACTAAATTGCGCATACCCGACGCATCGGCTGCACAACTCGTACACACAGCGCGTCAACTTATGCTCGAGGGCAAGGGCAATGAGAGCTTTGACCTCTATGAGCAGGCGATCGATTCATTCCCAGAGTTCGCCGTAGAAATACTCGCCGAGGTCTACGAAATCGGCAGAGCTCGTCAACAAAATCGATACGAGCAGTATCAATCTAGATACTTCGACTTTAACATTAAGCCCGGTCAACGCGTCCTCGATGTCGGGAGCGGACATCTGCCATTTCCCATGGCGACTGACCTAGCAGAGTATGCACCGGAGGACAACTCTTACGGACGAGCTGGGCAGGCCTTCAATAACGACGCCGGACTGCCGGTTACCGCCTGTAGCGTTGAGAAGATGCCCTTTAAAGATAAAGAGTTTGATTTTGTGTATTGCTCCCACGTGCTTGAGCACGTCACCTCTCCAGAGAAAGCCTGTCAAGAGCTGATGCGCGTCGCCAAACGTGGCTACCTAGAGACACCCGCTCGCGTTACCGATCTGTTCTTCAACACGGCGCGAATAAGCAATCACCATTGGAATGTCCAGTATCGCAACCATGCCTTACACTTCTATGAGTACACGGAAGATGAGATAACCGGACTTAACTGCGATATTAACTTGCAGTCGATTACCAGCCCGCAATCACCACGGGAAAAAGCGCTGGCTGCCCTGATGGTCCTAAAGTCGGACAAGATCAATACTATGCTATATTGGAACGAGGGATTTAATTTCAAAGTACATAGAAACAGTTAATCTTAAAGGCTCTCTCTCCTATGGCAGAAAATAGCATCGCTCAACTTTCACAGATACTGGAGTCGCTCGGTAGGGCTATGACAACGGTAGAAACGCAGCTCTTCGAACGTTTGAAGCAGGGCGAATCAAAAGTTGCACTGAACCATGAGGTCGAGGATCTCAACAGCCGGATTCGCGCACTGGCGAGTCGCGCGCATGAAATACAGTTTAAATTTGATTGGGAGACCCCACCCCAGCCGGAGTGGTTCGACCACTACCTGGATCAATATTACGGCTGGCACTCGAGCCGAATTCCCTTCTGGCTCGAACGCGGCATTTTCAACCTGCTAGCTCTCAAAGAGCAGTCAGTGGCACTTGAGCTTTGCTGTGGTGATGGTTTTAACGCCTATCACTTCTACTCAATTCGATGCAAACAGATTACGGCTACAGACTTCGACCCCGAGGTACTATCACACGCCATAAAGTTCAACCAGGCGCCGAATGTAGGCTATGAACTGTGCGATGTGCGCTCAAACTTTCCCCATGGAAGCTACGACAATATCATTTGGGATGCCGCGATTGAACACTTTACGCCAGCTGAAATTGATGCGTTGTTAAGAAACATCAAATCATCCCTGAAGCCTGGCGGCATACTGAGCGGGTACACGATCTGCGAACAGCCCAGCGGAGAGAAGAGTCTTTCGCACCACGAATATGAATTCAAATCGAAAGAGGACCTAGCGCGATTCTTCACCTCACATTTTGCTAATGTGAAGGTCTTTGAGACGAAATATCCGACGCGACACAACCTATACTTTTATTGCTCTGACGCCAACGTCCCCTTCGATCAAACCTGGGACTCGGTTGTTCAGGATAAACACCGCTAAATATAGCGCCAGCCACAAATGTGATCTTCCCGTCAAAACTTTGCGCGAAAGATATTGCTGATGCTCTGGCAGCTAACGTCTATTGCCTCATCAGGAGTTTCCCCCTTCGCTCGACCTCGCGGTCGAGGCTACGGGGGACAAGACGGCTAAGGCCGTCGGCTGCGGCGGAAAGCTGCAGCTGCATCAGATGCAGTCAGCAGAAAGCTGACTGCAGATCGCTGAGAGCAGATTACAGAAGGCAGATAGCGAGCAGGGTCGGTTTAACACTCGTCGGCCTGAGGCAGAGCCTCGTTAGATCTTCTCTGCAATTATCAAAATATATTTACTCGCACCTTCCCAGCTCTCCCACCTTTCGACCTGCTCTTTCTTACCCTGCAAGAAGCTCTCATAGGAAGCGGCAAAATCAGGAGCAGAGAGAAAGGTCAATATACGAAGCCCACGCTCCTCATAGAGTTTCCGATAATCATGCGAGACGATATTGGTCTTAAACGCGCGACGTTCACGAAGGTCAGCCGCAGCATGATTCTCATCATATTCCAAGTGAACAGTATATTTGCTGCAAACACGCTTCATTTCATCGATGGCGAGGCCGATCTTCTTGGGATGAATGTTCATAAAAACACCCAGACTAAAACCGACATCGTAGGCGTTATCACGGAAGGGCATCATCGTCGCATCCCCCTCAGTCAGTTCGAGAGAGTCATTTTCCAAATATGACCTCTTCCCGTTGCACAATTGGGTGTGGCTAAAATCAAGACCGCCAACTCGTGCCTGAGGGAATTCTTTCTTGAAGCGTTTAATATTCCAGCCAAATCCACAGCCAGCTTCAAAGATGGAGTCAAATTTAAGTTTCTGTAACTCACGAACAACAATATCTTGAAAAAAGATTTCAAAATCACGGTACCCTTTTTCAAGAAACTCCTGACAGTATACGGCGCCTCGATTTAGCCAATAGCCTCGCTGGTCCTCGATTTTGGGCAGCGTGATACCGCATAGTTTGTAGAGCCATTTTTTAACGTTATAGTCAATTCTGTACAGCGGAATACCCAGTATCGTGCGATCGAACATACTCGTTTCCTGCTTTGCACTGAGGATATCTTTACGTATTTGATCAGCATCCCCAGGAATCATTACGGGGATGTCATCCATAATGTAGTAACGCTGCCCACATTCACGACCGGCACAGACGAGCTGATCGGCATTCTGTGATAGGTCAGAATGGCATTTCGGGCATACGAGGATGGCTTTCTGCGGCAGTTCACCTGTCATAATTTTCTCCTGTCGTACCTTTGGGGACAAAAAAACTCGCGACCCCATTCTCACCTCTGTATAACCTCTGCTTACTTCACATTTAAATCACTAACAAAGCATTAACGTTGGCTGTGACGAGCTCCACTCGGCCTGAGCTCGTCGCAGGCAACCGAGTCAAGGATGCGGGTCAACGCGAAGGGGGAATAATTGAGAACCCTCCTAGTTATTACAGATAATTCAGCGTGCTAACACCCCTTTTCCATTGGTCCATGCGTACACGTTCACATGGCATAACTTCCTGACATGGTGCCAAATCTCAGCACGGGAACTGGGACCTATCCCTGTACCGTCCCCCGCCTCCCACTCCGATGCCATGAATAGACGCCCTAGCCACGATTCACCAAATCAATCATTGCTAACAGCAACATCCGTAAGTTAGATTCTTGTCATTCTGCGGCATGTGGTAAACACATGCTGCTTGGCTAGTTTCGAGGTCCTTGCCGCTCATGAAAAGATTTTTTTGCACCATGTTCGACGAAAACCACCTACTCCGTGGGCTGGCACTTATCGCTTCTATCAAGCGACACGGCGGCAGCGACGCACAGGTCTTTGTGCTATGCGCCGACGAAATCTCACACATGGCCCTCGGCAAACTTGGGGACCCTCAGGTTATCTTACTTAGACTGACAGAGGTTGACGATACGAGCCTACGTACCGAGGCCGAGGCCGCCGGACGCAGCTTTGCCGAGTACCTTAAGAGCATCCCGGCGCTACTTTTAGCCAAAATCCTCAAGCTCAACCCACATATAGACCTGCTCACCTACGTTGACGCCAATGTCTTTTTTTGCTCATCGCCTGAGCCTCTCTACAACGAACTGGGAAATGACACGCTCCTCGTCGTGAGCGCACCAAACGCTACCGAATCAACGACACCGCTTTATAGTGGCGCGTTCCTCTGTATCAAAAACACCTCAGCTGGGGCTGAAATCCTCACCTTTTGGCAGAAACGCTCACGGGAACTCCTACACGAGAGGAGTTCCCCCTCCGCTGTGCCCCTTCAGGGGAATCTGCCTCTCACCGACTGCGCAGATCGCTTTAAGGGCATCATAGTAAGCAAACATCCCGGCCTGGTAATGGCGCCTGCCACATTGACCAAGCACGCGCTGCACGCTGGAGCCTCTGGGCATCCACAGATCGAGGGGCGAGATCTGATCCTATGCCATTTGAGCGGCCTTAAACTGCTGCAACCCGAGCTCATGTATTTTGAAGACGGTACTCAGTGGTGGAGCGAGGAGCTACTGCGCCTATGCCTTGTTCCCTATGGCCGTACACTGGTTGAACAGTATGCAGGGCTGACAAAGCTCAATATTTCCTACCAGTTCCGCTCGCAGGATATCACTTCGTTTAGTCCTGCCCAACTGTTTGTTGCTGCCCCAGCCGTCTCCCAACTGATGCGCCCCCTAGCTCTTCCTCAGCGCGAGATAGCTCTCGGCGATGGCTGGGTTGCATTTGCGCCAGTGGACCCTCTAGCCTCGCAGAAAAAGCCCGCCGCGACGCCGGATCGCCCACAGCCAACCAACGGCAAGCATTCAATTCTCTTTATCAACACCTGCTATGACGCGTTTTTGGCGCACCTGTACCGTGAGCAGCCGGATCTTGTTCAGCGTAGCTACGCCGAGCAGCTTCAATTCGTTCAATCCCAAGCCTTTGGCGACAGTGACTTTTATTCGCGTGGCATGCAGCAAAGCGGCTGGGATGCGGTCGACATCATTGTCAATTGCGCAACGCTGCAGGGTGCCTGGCTACGTGAGCATCCACGCCAAGCCCCTGCCAGCGCAACTTGGGAATGGCTGATGCTTGAACAGGTCAAAGAATACCGGCCACAAGTTGTATACTGTCAAGATATGCACATGATGCGCGCCGAGGTGCTTCAGGAGCTACATCGACTGGTTCCACTTGTGGCTGGGCAAATCGCCTCTTCTCTGGGTAACTACCCCTATACACTTTACGATGTAATCTTCAGCTCATTTGAGCAATATGCCACCCTGTTTCGCAGCTTAGGCATCTCTGCCACCTACCAGCCACTAGCTTTTGAAGAACGCTTGCTCGACGTGCTACCTCGCCCAAGCTACGATGCCCGTCCCATAGAATGCTCATTTGTTGGCAGTATTAGCGCTGTGGTTCACGGCGAAAGAGCCAAACTGATAGAGCGTCTGGCAAGCACGACCCCAATTGAGATCTGGGGTACAGGCATCAACACCTATGAGCCCAACGCTATAGTACATCAGCGCTACCGCGGCGAAGCCTGGGGCAAACAAATGTTTGATGTCATGTCAAAATCCAAGATTACGATCAATAACCACGCGGTTCATAACAGCCAAGGAGTGCCCATCGGCGGACTATCGGCGACGAGTTCGGATAACCTGACCCGCCCCTACGCCAACAACATGCGCCTATTTGAGGCCACCGGTTGTGGGGCGTTGCTAATCACCGATTTTAAAGACAACCTCAACAAGCTCTTTACCATCGGCAAAGAGGTTGTGGCTTACCGCACAGCCGAGGAGTGCGAGGCATTGGTACAATACTATCTGGGGCATCCGGCTGAGGCCCAAGCAATTGCACAGGCTGGTCAGCAGCGTACACTTCGCCAGCACACCTACTCCATGCGTATGCAAGATACGGCCAAATTTCTGGAGTCAGAGATTCTGGCACTGCGACGTCGATAATTGCCACCAAACCACTACCGGCTAAAGCCGATAGGTTTGTGGACGACTGAAAGTCGCTTTTCCGGCTGAAGCTATGGCGAGACAGGCTGCGGTCGAGGCTTCCTACTTCGCCTTGCCTTCCCCTTCGCCCGGCCTTGCGGCCGGAGCTTCGGCGGACAGGTGCGGCAAGTGCTACGTAGGACAAGACGGCTAAGGCCGTCGGCTGCGGCCGCAACTGATGCTGCAGCTGAATCTGATGCAGACAGCTGATAGCTGATAGCTGACTGCAGATCTCTCCCGTCACGGCTCTCGCCGAGCCATGGTCTGGAGGTTGGCGAAACACCTTGCAGCGAGAGACGGAGATAGCAGATTACAGGATGCTCGACTCTCTCTTCCGCGCGAATGCGCGGGTCGGCTCAACTTCTCAATAACCCGGGGTAGCTTAATAATTCGTGAGCGTGGTCGTGGTCGCGGTCGAAGAGCGTGCTAATTCGGCTAGTTACATCGACCAGGAGTATTTGCTCAATAACCCCGGGCAAAAGGAACTTGCTTGAACTTGCACTTGAACCGCTCCTGATTCCTGCCCCTGCTCCTTTTCCTATTCCAATCAAGAGGATAAGGGGCAGGAGCAGGAATCGGGAACAGTTCCAGTTCA
>CAIXSY010000308.1 GCA_903922175.1 uncultured delta proteobacterium
GAACGTTGGATCGACTATGTGAATGATCCTGAAAGTGATCAAGATCTCTTTGCGCTGCGACTTTCCGTTACTCGTGGTCGGCCATATGGTTCGGAGGGTTGGACTCTCGAAACCGCCGCGCGTCTTGGAATAACTCAATCGATTCGCCCCCGGGGCAGGCCGAAGAAAGAATAAGGGTCCTGACCCCTTTAACTCCTCCACGGGAAATACAAAGAATCGCTATACATCTAGGCTAATTATCCCACCTAGCGGCGGTTATTTACCCACACTTTTGCCCGAAGAGCCATTATTTTTGATGATAAGGGACACTTCGGGCGCAAGAATGGGATTGTGCCGGGAGGTTGCAGCGGCTGAATAGGCTAGAGTGGCTATGCGCAGCATAGCCGCTCTGCTAGACTCATCCTATGGCTGACAACGACTCCAGTTCGATGAAAAAAGAGGGAAATTTCTGCATCGGTACCGGTATTGGAGTTGCGGCGCTTGGGGTCGCGGGAGCGACGCTTCTAGGCGCGGTATGTCCGGTATGCATCGTTGCTACTCCGCTCCTCATCGGCGCCGGAGTTGTCCAGCGCATTCGGGCGAGCTATCGTGCAGGACAAGAGAATGAGTCTATAGCTGGGGGAGTTGGTGATGACAGAGAAACAGGAAAATAAACAACCAGAGCCGCCCGTAAGCTGTTCAAAACGAGGCTGCGGCTGCGCTACGTGGTCTCGATTTAAGTGTCCGCCGTGCTTAGTCATCTGGGGAGTGGTGGCGATAGTTATGGTGCTTTCGTATCTGTTAAAGTGATCTACTCGCTGGCTGCTGAACCGACCCGCGTCGCAGGCGGCGCTACTCTCTTCCGTGCTGCTTCTGCCTTCTGCTGACTGCATCCGATGCAGCCGCGGCACCCGGCTTTGGCCGTAAGGTCACGCCAAATCGGGTAGAGGGGTGTAATACCTAAAATACCATCGTTTTATCGCCATTTGGATGTCTAGTTACTTTTCGTAGCAGCCGATAAGTTGGGTGTAGTCACGTGCTCATATACCTAGGTCGAGTTATCGCAGATAAACTTATCGGACAGAGACACCTTCGGACACCTAATGCCGCCTTCACCAGAGGATGAACAAGAGACTGGGGCGCCGGATGGAACGGCCAAGCATCATTGGTTGTCGACGGTCCTACCCGCCAACCGTGCTGTCTGCGCGGGGATACGGCACTTATTGGGGGACCAAAAAGTTCAGGTAAGAGAGCTTGTCGATCTTATCTCACAAGATCTAGTGATTATGATTGAGCTCCTTTCGAAGGCCAATTGCGTGGCCAATACTTCACGCGGCAATATCAAGGCCGCTCGAGTCGGGGTTCTCACCCTTGGAATTGATAAAGTGACACGGATTGTAGATTCGCTTCTTGAGAGGCCAAGCTTACCTGAAGGAGATCTTGCCGACCGCGTCGAACAGGTCCGACTAAACGCCCAGCGCACTGGCGTGGTAACTTCTATTCTGGCAAACGTTATTGTTCCAGGGCAGGGTGATGAAGCTTTGACTGTAGGCCTTCTCACGGGGACTGGTGAGTTGGTGGCCGCGCTCTATCTGCGCGAGCGCTACAGCGTTATCATCGAACAATTTGAGCGCAAAACACAGATCCGTTACCGTTTAGCCCAGGATTGTGGCTTCGATCTCGATCATGTAGGCACGGAATATCTGCGCGCTCAAGGCATTCCGATGAGCATGGTGGAGCTCCTCGATCGTGAAAAACCTGTTTCTAATCCCAAACAATCGGCGCTGCGCTTCTGTACGCTATCGGCGCAGGAGATGGTGGAGAGTTTTGACGAAGGGAAGTGGGAGAATCTTGCGCCAGGGAAGAAAATTCCACCGAAGAGCGCCATTCGCATGTTGCAGCTGGAAGAGGCGCAGTATGAGAAGCTGTATGCGCGGATCGATGACTTCTTCTCGGCTGGGGTGATCGATGATGAGGCCGCTAATGCTGTGGTAGACGAGGTGCTAACTCATCAAGGTGTTAACCTTGCTGTGCCCGCTGAACAGGTGCCGGTCGCCACTCCTCCGCCTGCCGAGCCGAGCCTGGCAACACCGCAGAGTGCGCCTGAATCCGTCGTTGCTGCGCCAGTACCACCACCAGCGGTCGAGTCAGCGGCTGAGGTTGGACCAAGTGACGAGATGGTTGAGATTGAAAGTGTTATCGAGATCGAGGATGACTCGTTAGCCCCAATGCTCATTACCGGTGTGAAAGGCAGCCCCCTGGTTCCTCCACCAGATCTTCTTCCACGGCGCCCGTCTCGCGTTGCCGAGGCGCAGGCAGAGATTGACGATATATGGGCCAATTTTCAGGCTGACGATGATGTGGAGGGTCAACTGTTGAAGTTCCTCGTTGGACAGGGGTTCTTCTACCGCGCCGCGATTCTTAACATGACGCCAGAGCGAAATGAGGCCCGGGTGGTCGACGGAGTCGGCGACGGTGTGATCAAGGGAGTTGATGTGCCTTGGGGGGTTCTCATCGAGCCCGGAACTCAGATGCGCCACAAGGTAAATGTTTTTGGACTACGGCAAGCACCACATTGTCCATTCGGCAGCAATGCCTTCGCTCTTTCCTTCCTAGGATCGCGAGGAGGAAAGCCGATTGTGATCTATTCTGATTGCGGCAAGTCCCTCGTCGTGCCCTTTGAGTCACGGCGCGTTTTCCGCAGCGTCGTGCGGCGTCTGCACGCGCGATTTATCTGATCAAAGTAAGCAACTTTCAACGATTTTGCACGATACATTAATGGTTACTCATTTATTCGAACTTAATGTATAGTCAAGGTAGGTATGGGCATAACACATAGTAAGATAACTCTCAAAAGTACCCCCACAAGTATGGGGGTACCCATCGTGTTGATGGTTGATTCTGGAGCAGACTACAGTGTCGTTCCTAAATCAGTGCTGCAATCGCTTGGTATTGAGCCGCGCCGTCGGGTGACGATAGTGCTTGCTGACGGAACACGTCGTGAGCGAATGGTTGGGGACCTCTACTACCAGTTCGAGGATCTGCTGGCGCCGGCACCGGTCATTTTCGGTGAGGATGGGGACGAACCGATGCTCGGTGTTGTCACTCTTGAGGCATTAGGATTACTACTCGATCCTCTGAGAAGAATGATCTCTCGGCGTGAAACGCTGCGTATGTAGCAGGTTTCGGTCCTGAGCGAGGGAGCTTGCGACCAAGTCGAAGGGAGCTGTATCTGCTCATGCGCCATGTAAAGACCGTTTTTTTTCGGAGAGGCCACGATGTTTTCCGATGGTCACACTTTTCTTAAGCGTCAGTTGGTATTCTTTGGCGAGCTAAAGCGGGGCGTCTTTCCGAATGCTAGTACCTTGGCCGCGCAGTGCCAGTGCTCGCGTAGTACAGCACAGCGCAGCATCGATCGGCTCGCCCGTCGGAGCCCGGCGTTAGTCGTGTGGCGTCGGCGTCATCGATCTTTTAGTTAAATAATTCCCCAAAGTGCTGACTAGTTGCACTTAACCCACTTTGCCCCACGTCCCTTTCCCACCATTTTGATAATTTTTTCTTTTTTCATTGAAGAAATCACTTTTTTAATCAGTTCGCGATCCAAGGTGGGATTGAGTCTTAGAACATCTGCTACAGAAAAAGGCATCCCCAAAGCCATTGCTGTTTGACGAATAATGGCACTCATGTAGTGGCAGGGTTGAAAAGCACGGACTTTAAATAATTTTCACTAAAGGAATTCATAGCATCCTTCGAAGTACGTTCCCCATTCATTACCCATTATATTTAGTGTTACCCAATTTGTAAATAATGTAACTTCCCCCGTAGCTGCTCGCCCCTTCATCGTCCTGTGCAAAATAACCCCAGCAAAATGCCCCTTTCTGAGAATCGACGACGTTGACGTCTAAGGTCAATTAGACGTCAACGTCGTCGCCCACTTTTTATCACCGAGGGGGCGAGTAGCTACAAAGGGCGATTGTGGCCCGGGGTGAGGTGAGTGAACGATTACCCACCGTTGCCATAACGCACTGAATCCATTGCGTAATTATAAATACAGAAAGACGCCTTAAGAACCGCGTTCAGAGACACGATATCTCTTACATAAGATGTGGTCCCCGTGTTGGGGCGGCTGTTGTAAGGGGTTGTTGTGGTAGTACTTAGTTTGGTGGCTCTGCAGGTCGTTTCTATAGCACTTCTCGGTGTACATTTTAGGCGTTTGCACAATGCCTCACGCCGCGAGGTGGCCCAGCTCCGGCGTGAACTTAAATCTGCGCGCCGGCTCGTGCAGCAGCATGGTAAGCTCGCCGGTCACCTTGCTCATGATATTAAGAACCCGATCACGGCCATTCTCTGTTCAGCCGAAGCTTTAAAACTTCTCATTGGCGATTCGCTCAGCGAGCCCAATCGCAAAGCTTTGTGCTATATCAAAGAATATGCTGGAAGCCTGTTACATCTTCTCGGTGATTTCCTTGACATGCAGCGAGCAGAAGCAGGCGAGATAGCGCCCAGACTTGAATCAACTAAACTTTTGCCAGAGCTGCGCGCGGCGCTAGGGATGGAGTCGGCTGAAGTGGTGAATAAGCATCTTGTCGTTGGCATGGACAATATTTCACCGGCGTTGTTGGTCATGGTTGCTCCTAAGCATATGCGCCAGATCTGCGTCAACCTTGTACACAGCGCGGTGTGTTGTGCTTCGGTTGGTAGCGCCCTGCGTATCAGTGTCGTAGATGGCAAGTCAGTCGTTCACCTATCATTGGTCTTTAATGCTAATGCGATATCCGAAGCCGACCTTGAGATGCTCTGCGACCCCTATGTCTGCAGCGAGAAGCACCCGGCCGGCTTTGAGGTGGAGGTGGCGCTTAGCATGGCACGCTGCAAGCAGCTGCTGGAGCTCTATGGCGGTAGTATCGTTGTCGGTCGTGAGGCATCGCAAGCGGTGGCTTTTTGTGCGACGTTGCCCGTGGCGGTGCATGCGACATCCTCGTCAACGTTGATCAGCGAAGAGTCTACTATAATACCGGTTTGTCCTCGGCCGTTGCAGGGGCAGAGCTTCCTCGTGGTGCATGAAGACGCCGGAACGCGCGAGTCGATAGCGCGGCTGATTGCGGCGTGGGGGGGGATGGTGGATCAGGTTTCGGTTGCGGCAGATGCCGTTGAGGCTATCGCACGTAAGAGCTACGATGCGGTGATGATTGACGGCTGTACCGACGGCGTCTCGGCGCATGAACTGGCGCGTATCATTAAAGACGATTTACATGAGGAAACGAGGATTATTTTGGCCTCAGATTCTGCCAGCAGCGACGTTTTGTCTGACGAAGAACATGTTGACCAGTATGTAGAAAAGCCGATCGGGGGTGATGCGCTGCTTCATAGCCTGATGCATCCGGGGCGCGGCGTGATTACACATTAAGTGTGGGTAAAACTCGCTAAATGTTTCTCACGGAGTATTACTGAGATCGCACGGAGGTACAC
>CAIXSY010000309.1 GCA_903922175.1 uncultured delta proteobacterium
TCACTTGAAAAACTGACCGCGACGGCCTCTGCTGCCGTCTGTTTCGTCCCGTCGCGGGTGATTTTATTAATTTCTTGCCTATTTTCACCTCAAGAAAAGTAGCTTTTCGAAAACAGGGTCTTTCCGGACAGGCTCTAGTTATAATAACAAAAGTTTGCCAATTTGGCTTAGTTGATTATGCTTATTTTTGTCCAAATCACAAGATGCGCGACTATACCGTCCGCTGAAAGTCTTGACGTAAAAAACGCATTGGTGGCGGACGGAGCGGCGCGCTTGGTCTACCCTTTTTGTGGAGTTATCAATAGCTGTAACATGGTGCAAAAAAAGGGGAGACCGAGCGCGGCGCTCCGGCCGCCCCCGCTATTCGGGGGTCCGCTAAGACTTTTTGCGGACGGTATAGCTCACGGCGCCGGCGTCTCAGTCGCGAAGCGCTCCGGCACAACGAGGTTTTCCTTAGAATAGGTAGTAGTGCGCTTGCGCTCCTTGAGGAACAGATAACATGGGCCCGTTCCAGACGTAAGCGTCGCATTGAGGTAAAGCGGGGTCTCCGGAGGATATCGAATCTCCTTTATACGCTGCACCTCCTCCAAGGACTCAACCATTTTATAACCAGCGGCGTTGTGCAGGCCGATGGTGACCTGAATACCACTGGCGCGTTCAGTGATCGGAGTAGAAAGATCGTCAAAAACGATGTAAGGATCGGCCTTATTGGCGAGGTAGTCCATCGAAATACTCGGATCTCGATTGAATGTTTCGTCTTTGTACTCTGCGCTACGCGCGATATCAACTGACGTAAGAATTTTCCCCTCGGCCCGAGCTGGGCCGAAGC
Organism: uncultured delta proteobacterium; assembly: GCA_903922175.1. Taxonomy (GTDB): domain Bacteria; phylum Bdellovibrionota_C; class UBA2361; order UBA2361; family CAIXSY01; genus CAIXSY01. The sequence continues at coordinate 830 of CAIXSY010000309.1, forward strand.
CACCAACTATCTTGCCACGCAAAACACCCACCACCTCAGTCTGCACAGACACGATTCTGAATCCCCCATCAACAAGAACACGTGAGGCAGGAGGTAGATCTTCGGCCCCTGAAGTCCCCCCCGGCTGTGTGTGCTGGTCGTGATAGATACGTGGACAGAGATAGAAACCATTCGTTCGATCATTCGAGATCCTCGGTGCAAATAGCACCATGCGTAACCCCGCATTGGGAACCACCGTCACCGGAACGATCTTACGCTCGCCACCAAGGAGGGTAAGCCCAGTATCCGGCGACTCTAGACCCGATCGACTACTTTTTAATTTGACCCCTGCGTCACTATATTCAATAAAGACAGAGAAGAAATCTTCACTCTCCTCGGAGACGTTTATGTCCGACTCCGCCGATGATGCACTGCTTAGCGTGGCACTGCTTGCAGCCCCCTCCTGACCATGCCCCTCCTGACCATGCCATCGTCGCGAAAAAAGAATACGGACACGAGTAACTTCCGCAGTCGCCGTCGATAATTCTGCTCGCCAGATTGATTCTTGTTTTAAATCTCCCGCTACCGTCGAGAACGGGAACGTCAGCACAGACTGATCGTGCACGCCGCGGAGAAAAAGTTCTTGCGTCGCCGCCGACATCGGTCCGAAATCATGGTGACCATCAGCGACCACGAGGTCTTCAGCCATGACGCCGTGCGCCATCAGAATAAGCGAGCTGATGAAGATACTAGATATCGCCGTGAAAATTCTGGTGCTGCAAATACGCATGTCGATATTCTCAAGATACTTTGGAGAAGAAGATGTGCGGCAAACGAGTTGCATTTTCATACCTGCTTGTTGAATATGGGCTTCCCCTCCGACGGGTAATTGCTCATTAACCCCCGGGGGGAAAACCTTGATCCTAGTACCTCGTCCAATAAGCTTTTTCATAGTACAGAAACACCGTACTAATAACTCATCGACGTTAACGTCATGACGAGGAACGGGATATGCGTTACGACAGGCGCTTATGAGCTTACGTTGAACGTCTTACGTCACCACGTCTGCCTTAGGCGCATGTCGTCCCGCGTATGCCTTTCTTCGTTCCCGTCTTCCGTTCAACTAGCAAAAATGTGAAAAAACTTTCCGGTTGAGGTACTAGTCGTGGTCCTGATTCATGGCCCTGACCATGATCATGGTCATGAATTTGGACCATAACCAGCACCAAGACTAAGAATACCCCGCTGAAGCACTTCCGGCTAAAGCAGAAGGTTTACAACCTGTAAGATGGAACAGTCAACCCTGGTCACCTACCTCCCCATAAACATGAAACGCCTCATGCTCACCCCTAATACTAATCCTAATGCACCCAAGGTAGAAAGCACCGAAGAGCCACCATAACTGAAGAGCGGCAACGGAATTCCAACCACCGGGAATACCCCCACCACCATACCGACATTAATCAATGTATGGAAGAAGAGCATCGCCACGATACCGAATACCATTATAGTATGGGAGATCTCCCGGCTTCGCGCCACGACGCGCAATAGCCGATAGAGCAGAAAGGCGTACAACGTCAGAACGCTAATCGAGCCCAGAAACCCCCACTCTTCGGAAAGCACGGAGAAGACAAAATCAGTCGTGTGCTCAGGCAGAAATTCAAGCTGCGATTGCGTTCCATGAAGAAATCCTTTTCCAAACATCTCACCGGAACCAACGGCGATCTTTGACTGAATGATGTGGTAACCGCTGCCGAGCGGGTCGGACTCCGGGTCAAGCAAGACCAACACCCGACGCTTCTGATAGTCATGCAAGAAATGCCAGCCACTGGGAAGTGCCAATGCGGCGGCCGCCACCAAAACAAGCAGAGTGCGCACATTTACCCCAACAAAGAGGATCATCGCCACTCCGATAGCGCCAAGGGCAAGCGCACTGCCCAAGTCGGGCTGCTTGGCAATCAGCGCCATCGGCACGAGCACAAACAACAGCGGAAAGATCAGCTGCCGCAGCCGATACCCCCCGGGTGGGGCGGGAAAGCGAGAGAGGAAGTGGGAGAGCGCCAGGATCAGTCCTAGCTTCATCGGTTCAGCTGGCTGCAAGTTAAAAAACCCGAGTGCTATCCAACGCCGGGCTCCATTGGAAACGTTGCCAAACAACAGAACTGCAACCAAGAGGACTACACACAGGGCATAGAGGGGATAGGCAATGCGCTGAAAAAAAACGGGCGGTAGCAGAAGCGCCATCAGCATCACCCCTAATCCTATACTAAGAAAGACAGCTTGGCGAACAAAGGCCACACTATGGATGGTAACCGAGAGCCATGAGATGCGCACCCCGCTAGAGTCCGGATCGAAGCCGGCACTGTAGAGGACCACAAGCCCCACACAGGGGATGAGCACTATCGCCACAAGCAGTCCCCAGTCAAAATGAGCTATAGCACGACGATCAATAAGTAACTGCATGATCTAATTTCCTGTTAACGACGGCGCGGGCGGCTTGCGCATGAGAGGAATCCGCTGACTAAAGTAGGCATCAAGCACCTGACGCACGACCGGGGCGGCGGTGACACCACCATGCCCTCCGTTTTCGACGAGGGCAACGACAACTATTTCCGGAGCATCCGCCGGTGCGAACCCAGCGAACCAGGCATGATCTTTGAGCGCATCATGCGAACCGCCACGATCGAGTGCGACCACTTGGGAGGTGCCTGTTTTGCCGCCAACCTGAACATGGAAGCCGGGGTCAAGCTGAGCCCGGTGTGCCGTACCGCGCTCATCGTTGACGACACCAACAAGCATATCCTGCACCTGCTTAAGGATCTGTGGACTAAGATTAAGCGTGCCGGTAATCTCCGGAACAAAACTTTCATCCTTCGAGCCTCCCCCGGTGACGTGAATGCTCTTTACCAGATACGGCGTGAGCAGATTGCCACCGTTTACCAATGCCGCGAGTGCACGGGCGATCTGCAGCGGAGTCACCGACAGCGCACCTTGGCCAATTGCCACCGAGGGTGTTTCCCCAGGATACCAGCGCTGCTGTTCGGGTTTACGATAGACCCTGCGCTTCCACTCCTGCGAGGGGACGAGTCCGGCAGCTTCTTCCGCTAACTTCAAACCGGTCTTACTACCCAACCCAAACTTTACGGCATAATCATGAATCCGATCTATGCCGAGTCGCGTGCCGAGGGTATAGAAATAGACATCGCACGACTGCACTAAGGCTTCCTGAAGATTCACCGAGCCATGTCCAGTCTTTTTATGGCAGCGAAATTTTTTCTTTCCAACCTGAAACCAGCCAGGACAAGAAACTCTATCATTTGGCGAAATAAGTTTTTCGGAAAGACCTGCTACGGCCATCATGATCTTAAACACCGAACCGGGCGGATAGGCCCCCTGGACAGCCCGATTATTGAGGCGCTTCTCCTTGCCCGAGGTGAGGTCCTTCCAGATCTCTGGGGTGATCTCCTGGGCAAAGAGGTTGGGATCAAACGCCGGGGCCGAAAGCAACGCCAAAATCTCTCCCGTGTGAGCATCGAGCGCCACCACCGCACCACTCTGCCCCTGCATCGCGGTATAGGCAGCGCGCTGCAGATCGAGATCCAGCGTTAACGTGACATTGCGTCCCGGCACAACCTCATGCGAATCGGTACTGGTCTCACCAATCTTAATACCCGTGGCATTGACGATGACGCGCTGCAGACCGCGACGCCCCTGCAGAAACCACTCCCACACCGATTCAATCCCATACTGTCCGACAAGATCACCAGCGTGATATCCTGAAAAATCAGACTGCTCGAGCTGACGCGCTGTGATCTCACGAATATAACCGAGAACGTGCGAGAACATATCGCCATAGAGGTAGTCTCGCGCCGGAATCACATTGATCGCCACCCCCGGCAATTCATATTTATGGGCCAATACCTTGGCCACCAGGGTGCGGTCGACATCACGCAAGAGTAGCTTCGGTTCAAAACGATGGCGCTTTTTTTGGTATCCAAGCTGCGCCTGAAGCTGGGCCAGCGGCACACCGATAATCTCGCTAAGACGGGTAAGGGTATCGAGCTGATTCTTGGTATCTTCAACCACAAAATCAAGGTCAAATGCGGGGCGATTCTTGGCGATTACTCGCCCCGCGCGATCGTAGACAACCCCGCGTGGTGGAGGCAGATAGACGGCGCGCAAGCGATTGTTCTCCGACTTACTGCGAAAAGCCTCACCGTGGAGGATCTGCAAATACCATAGCCTCAAGACGATCAGGCTAAAAAAGAAGAGGGCAATCCCCAGCGCCAGGGCGCTGCGCGAGGTAGTCGAGAGCGAGAGTTTCTCGTAAGCTGCCACAAATTTCCTACAGATACCCGGAGGCGGTTACCTGCTCACGTCGACGCACGATAAGACGCAACAGCTTAAAGACGATCGGTGCCAGTACAGCGGTGAGCAAGGCTTCTATCAAAATATAGCCCCCCCTGCTGCTGCTGAGAGGATGCAGCTCATAGGTGCAGAGAAAATAGACCAGGCTCACCACCAGCGAAGAGAAGAATACCACCACGGCCGTGGCGAGCAGCGACTCGACAAAGATGCGCTGCGCAAAACAGGAGAGCAGGCCGAATAGCAAAACAAAAGAACCAGCCCAGGGGCCAAGGCGCACCCCCGAGAGGAGATCAAATTCAAAACCGAGGAGGAATGCCAGCAACGCACCAAAGGGGTTAGCCTCGTAGAACGCAAGGTAAACTACGAGGATCAAGATTAAGTTCGGCACTATACCGTTATCCGAAACGATCGAACGCAGCACCCCTCCCTGCACCCACACAGCGACAAGTCCAAGCAGCAATATCAAGGCAGTCCGTTTTACCAAAGCCGTCGGCATTACTTGGCTCCTTTTTTGACCGTCGGCGGCGTTACCGCCGCTCGTACCGGCGGCTCCGCCTCGCGCATGAGGAGAACCTGCTCCAACCTTGCGAATTCGACCGTCGGCTTAAGCGTAACTGATTGAAACATATTTGTCCCCCTCCTCGCCGCTTCGACGTTCGAAACAACACCAACGAGCAGCCCCTTGGGATAAACGCCATCCATCCCCGAGGTGATCACACGATCTCCAATCTTGATCTCCTCTTCACTGAGGACGAACTCCAGGACGCAGCCATCACCGGTGCCGATAGCCACACCACGAGCGCGCCCTCCTTGGATAATAGCATCCACACCGCTCGAATGGTCGGTTACCAAGAGCACACGCGAACTGTGGGGCCCTGCGGCTATGACCTGGCCGACCACGCCGTTACCATCAAGGGCCGGCATCCCAACCTTCACGCCATCATCCGAACCGGCGCCCACCGTAATAATCTGCATCCAATTCGACGCATCATGCCCAATAACTCGCGCCGCAACACCGCGCAGCCCTGTTCGATCGATAAAATCGACCAAACCACGCAACCTCGAATTTTCACCTTCGAGCTCCATAAACTTTGAATTTTGGGCTTCTAGAGCAAGCAGACGGCTGTGCAGCACCTCATTCTCACGCTGCACGCCGATCAGAACCAGATAGCGCTCCCAGATGCCCGAGATGCCCGAGGTGCCCGCGCTATACGAGATCTGCAGGGGGCGCAGAAGCCCCGAACCGAGCGTCGCGCCGACCGAAGCCGTCCAAGGATTGCGCGCACTATACGCGGTCAAAAACAACGACACGCAAAAGAGGAAGAACGCTGTCCCCGCTATCCGCGCCCTGTTTCTTGCAAAAGCTCCCATCGCCAGTACTACTCGCGCCTATGGCCCTCTAGTTACTACTGAATGATAACATCTTTGAGAAGTTCAAGCTGATCGAGTACCGCCCCTGAACCGAGCACGACGGCAGAGATCGGATCATCAACCAACACCACGGGAAGCCCCGTCTCCTGGGAGATCAGCTTATCGAGATTACGCAAGAGCGAGCCACCACCGGACATCGTAATTCCACGATCGACTATATCGCCCGATAGCTCGGGCGGCGTTTTTTCAAGCGCCAAGCGCACGATCTCAAGAATCTGGTTGGCCGGCTCCGTCAATGCCTCACGCACCTCCTCTTCGGTAACGCGAATAGTGCGCGGCACCCCCATGACCAGATCGCGGCCCTTGACCTCAATCGACAGGTTCTCCCCGGTCGGAAGAGCCGAGCCGATCGAGATCTTGATCTGCTCGGCAGTACGTTCGCCAACGAGGACGTTATGCCGACGCTTGAGAAAATTAGCGATCGCCTCGTCCATCTTATCGCCACCAACACGAATTGAATGCGAATAGACGATCCCTTTGAGGGAGATAACAGCTATCTCACTTGTGCCACCACCAATATCAAGGATCATGCTGCCGCAAGCTTCGGTAATCGGCAGCCCGGCCCCAATTGCCGCCGCCATCGGCTCCTCAATCAGATAAACCTCACGCGCCCCAGCCGACTCTGCCGATTCGCGCACGGCGCGCTTTTCAACCTCGGTAATACCGTGCGGCACACAGATAATTATCCGCGGGCGCACAAGCGTGCGCCGGTTGTGAACCTTGCGAATGAATCGGCGCAACATCTCTTCGGTAATTTCAAAGTCAGCGATAACCCCCTCGCGCATCGGGCGAATGGCCGTAATGCTCTCCGGCGTGCGCCCGAGCATACTCTTAGCTTCAAGACCAACAGCGACAACCTTGCGCTTACCGCCCTCATTTTGCACCGCTACGACCGAGGGTTCATTGCAAACCACCCCGCGCCCCTTTTGGTAGATCAGGGTATTCGCCGTCCCCAAATCGATCGCTAGATCGTTCGAGAAAATTCCCAAGATAGAATCCAATATCATCCGCAGCAAATCCCCCCTAACCCATCATGATGATTGAGAAAAATTATAAGAAGCCTAGGTACGCAAGGCGCGCACAAAACTATCATGCAGGTGCCACAATAGCAATCAATTGTTTAAGCTGGTTAAAGTATTTATACCGTCCGCAAGCGGACGGTATACCTAGGCGGCGGGAGCCTCTGGTTCAGCAAGACTAACCCCCAAACTAGCAGCGCGGGCACGCAAAAAAATAATCTGATCGTCTTGAGGCAGGCGCGGATCTACGAAAATAAGCTTCTGAGTCTCAGCGCGACAGGACCCGCTGACGACCCTCCAACCTGGTCCGGCCTTAAGCTTCTCACGCCGGACAACAAACCCCGCACGGTCGAGCGCGCAGGCTAAGCCCTTAAAAATACTCTCTTTTTTTGGATCCTTCAGGGGAACTATACGCTTCTTGGTTGGCATGAAAAAACACTTCAGAATGTTGTATTTTACAGTTCTTCTGATACTATACGCCAACAATTATCGGCGCAAGCGTAACTATTAGGTAAACTTTCGCCATTGTCGCTTTGCCTCCAGCAATGTAGTTGGAGGAGTTGCTGCACTGTTTCTTTGTAGCCTGACTATGTTCCGTTATATCCTAACAACGCACCTGCTGCAAAGCGATGCTTAGTGGGGGACGCCGAGCGCAAGTCCCGGTGATAGAGGAGGCGAAAAGAGCAGAAAAGTCTTTCTTTTAATAATGATCCTTTGAGGTATTCTCATGTCATCAATACGTCCAGCAAAAATACTCGCAGCACTTGAGGCTGGAAACACAAAGAGCAGCATTCCTAATTTTCGCGTTGGCGATACGGTAAAGGTTCACGCCCGCATCGTCGAAGGCCAGAAGGAGCGCGTTCAAGTATTTGAGGGCGCAGTGATTCGCCGCCGTAGCGGCAATCAGCCAACGGCAACGTTCACTGTACGAAAGATCTCATACAACGTTGGCGTTGAAAGGGTTTTTCAGCTACACAGCCCACGTATCGAGAAGATCGAGCTCATCAGCCATGGCCAGGTTCGCCGTAGTCGGCTTTATTACCTACGCGACCTTCGTGGCAAAGCGAGCCGCATTAAGGGAGAGATGGTCGTCCCGGTTACCGGCGATGTTGAGCTCCCCGAGGCTGCTGGCAAGACCCCTGCGGTAGAAGCTGCAGCGGCGAAGTAAGCGCTGGGCTTCCTTCGATTCCACCGAGGTTTCACGAAGTTCCACAGAAGCCTCTGTGGAACTTCGTGAAACCTCGGTGGA
>CAIXSY010000310.1 GCA_903922175.1 uncultured delta proteobacterium
CGAGCGCCAGTTATGCAGTTTCATCGGGTGTAGATTGACTTTCCGCTGTGCCTCCCGAACCTCCTGCGCCGTTACTTCATCAAAATTTGTGCCCTTAGGGTAGTATTTTCGGAAATCGCGGTTGCCGCGCTCGTTGCTGCCATTTTGGTAAGCGTTAGGCGATTTCTTTTCTTTTTCATAAACACCTAGATTCATTTACGTTTCTAGGTGTTGCTTCAAATTTTAAAATCTACCAAGAATAGCGGGGCACAGTCTTCGACTTTCCCGTGCACCTGGCACGGAAAAAAATTAATTACCTTCCCGCCACATGCCGTAAAAAGTGATCGATCACCACCAATGCCGCCATAGCATCGACGATCGGTACGGCCCGCGGTAGCACGCAGGGGTCGTGACGTCCGGAGGCTTGCAGCGTTGTGGGAGTGCCGCTCAAAGTTATCGTGGACTGCTCTTTGCCGATGGTGGCCACGGGCTTAAACGCCACTCGAAACAAGATCGTTTCACCCGTGGAAATTCCACCCAAGACTCCGCCGGCATTGTTCGTGCGCGTGCGCACGTTGCCTTGGGCATCGCGGTAGTAGGGGTCGTTGTGGGTGCTGCCGCGCTGCGTTGCCGCGCTAAAGCCGGAACCGATCTCAAAGCCCTTGACGGCGTTGATGCTCAGCATGGCTTTACCGAGATCGGCGTGGAGCTTGTCAAAAACGGGCTCACCGAGGCCGGCAGGGCAGCCGTGAATCACGCCGCGGATAATGCCGCCGATGGAGTCGTGCTCATCACGGACCTTCTCGATGAGGGCGATCATCTGCTGTGCCACGCTGCTATCAGGGCAGCGTACGATGTTTGATTCAACGGCAGCGCTTGAAACGGACTCCGGGTCGATCTCGGTACGCACCGAGCCCACCTGTTCAACGTAACTCACCAGGGAGATGCCGGCTCTCTCCTTAAGGAATTTCTTGGCGATGGCGCCAGCGGCGACGCGGGCTAGGGTTTCGCGTGCTGAGGCGCGTCCTGAACCCATCCAGTCGCGTAGTCCATACTTGGCCAGATACGTGTAGTCGGCGTGTGAGGGGCGCAATACGTCTTTCAGTTTCTCATAGTCTTTGGGCCGCTGGTCTTGGTTAACGGCCATAATCATTATCGGGGTGCCGGTGGTTTTGCCTTCAAATACACCGGAGAGGATCTTGATCGTGTCCTCCTCTTTGCGCGGTGTCGTAATAGCGCTTTGCCCGGGCTTTCTGCGATCTAACTCCGGTTGAATGTCGGATTCGGAGAGCAGAAGACCAGGAGGGCAGCCGTCAATCACGACTCCGACCGCCCCGCCGTGAGACTCTCCAAAGGTGCTGATCCGAAAGCTTTGGCCAAATGAATTTCCCGGCATAACGTCATCTCTCTATGAAGGTAGGATTGATAAGATACTATCGAGCTGATCGCGTGTCAGCTGTCCTGGGGCGGAAGAGAGGGCTATGTTGCGCGGTGCAAAGACCATCTTGTTGCCCCACAACGTTCCAAAGATTCGAGTCACGGCGCCGTGCTCCCCCATACCCAAGACGATATGCTCACGTCCCTGGGCTTTGAGCTCCTGGCCGAGATCGAGGAGCCGCAGGGCATCGCTTGGACTCTGGCACATCGTGGCAATTTTAATCACCGAGGCATTATGCGTCGCCATGGACGCGGCGAGGCTGCGAAGCTTCCGTGTCGAGGGCGTCTCTTGGTAGTTGTGGTATGATAAGATAGTTTTAATCGGCAGAGCGGTCTTCTCAAGGTAGCGGATCTCCGCCCGTTGAACGGTTATATCCAAGTCCAGCAGCGCTGGACTTCCGGCCATTTCGTGCATGAAGAATTTCCGCCGCTTGAGGGGCAGGGTGATCTCCAGCCCTTTGGTGCGAAGCACGACGATCAGTGTTGGGGCATGGAGACGTAGCAGGACGTTTAACAGGTCATCGTCGAGGTCGGTTACGGCGCCAAGCCAAACCTCGAAAAAACTAAAAGCATCTAAGTTCCGATCGATGTTTTTCAACACCTGATCGGCATGGTTGCATTGAATCGGAAGGCAGTAGGGGAAGGTCATGTTTTTCTCAGACATGTTATTCCAGGCTGTTATTCTCAGGCACGTTTTTCGGTGGACCGGTAGGCTGATTCGACGACCCCGGCAAGACGACGCACCCCTTCGCTCAAGTGCTCATCGCTGGCGGTAAGGCTAAGACGTAGACACTGCTCAGTGTGCTGCCAGGTTCCCTGGAGGCCGGGGAAGAACGCATTCCCGGGGACTAAGATCACACCGGCCTTCTTGCACTGTAGGTAGAGCTCGCTGTCGCTGATCGGCAGTTCGTCAAACCAGACCCAAGCAAATATCGATCCCTCACCGAGGTGCAGATACCAGGGAACATTGGCCGGCATGTAGCGATCGAAAGCCTCTTCGAGGATCGTCAATTTCTTGCGGTAAAACGGGCGAATGATTGAGGTGGAGAGCTGTTGCAGAGCCCCGGACTCTATGGCGCGGGCCACGATAGCTTGCCCCAAACGTGAGGAATGAATCATGGAGTTACTCTCGAAACACTCCAGCGCCTCGAGAATCTTGGCATCGCCGATGGCGATACCGACGCGCTCGCCCGCAAGTCCAGCCTTGGAAAGCGTCATGCAGTGAACGACGTTGGGCGCAAAGATCGGTGTCATCTCGGTGAAGTTGAGCGCGGGAAAGGGGGGGCCATAGGCCGAGTCGATAAATACGGGGGCGTTGACCTTTGCTGCGAGAGCGGCGATCTGGCGTACCTCCTCATCGGTGACCACATTGCCGGTGGGGTTCGTCGGTCGTGAGAAGATGACACAGCCGGTCTCCTCGTCGATCTGCAGCGCTTTAAAATTGGGATGATACTTAAAGCGGTGCGGTGTTTTGGCGATCTCGATTTCGGGGCGATAAGATACGACTGCCTCGGGGGCTATGCTAACACCACCGTATCCGGTGTAGTCGGGGCTCAAGGGCAGTACGATCTTTTTGAGCTTACCGGCGTTATCATAGCCGCCAAAGCAGTTGGAGGCGAAAAAATAGAGCGACTGGCTGCCGGGGGTAATGAGTACGTTCTTGTCGGTAAGTGCAAGACCGTATTCTTTGTTGAAGTACGTGACCACCGCTCGAATTAGAGGCTCATAGCCTTGAGTCATCCCGTAGCGGCAGATGACATTGCCGTATTCGGGGGCGCTTAAGAGGTCGCGCATCAGGTCGCGCCATAGATTTTCAACCTCGGGGATAACGAGCGGGTTCCCGGCGCTTAAGTTGCAGTAGCGCTTAGCATCGGGGCTTAAGAGCGCCTCGCCGATATCTTTCATGATCGCGCGCACACCGGTGAGGCGGTTCATGCGTTGACCGATCTTTGTCAAAGAGAGAGCTGTTGTCGCTGAATCACCCATAGAGGGTGATAGTAGCATGCGGGGAGAGGGCTGTCATCCCAGCGCCGCGCAGGCGCGGCGCTAGACCCTTGAAACGTGTACTAGATGAGTTGCATTTTCGAAGCGATATTCTAAGGTAGCCATCTCTCTTCCTACCCGATTCAGTAGGATCTTAGAGTACCCTTGGCGCGATGGGCCCTTGGCCCTCATGCCATACTCCGGATTAGGCAAAAGAGATTAGCCGCCAGACGGTCAAGCGAACTTAGGGC
>CAIXSY010000311.1 GCA_903922175.1 uncultured delta proteobacterium
AAACACAGTCAAACCGGAGGTTTGTCCAAAATGTATTTAACGCTCGCATTTCATCAAAAGCTGTCGGGATTTCCCAAATTTCAAATGTGTTTGGCTAGAATCTCGCTTCGAAAATGCAACTCATCTAGTACACGTTTCAAGTGTCAAGGAATCTAGTGATACTTCAACGATTTCATTTTTAACGCGAAGGATCGAAGGAACGAAGGTAATACATTGCAATCCTTCGTTTCTTCGCCCCCTCGCGTTAAAAATAATTCTTGCACCCTGTAGAAAAGTAATGCTAACGGCGACCAAAAACGAACCGAGCCGCACGGCGTAAGCTACACCGTGCGGCTCGATTGCATTCTACCAAGCAGAGACTAGGCCTTTGCCTCGTCCTTTACCTGATCAGACTTGGCTGAGGCTTCCCCCTCTTTGGGCTCTCTCTTCTTACGCTCCTTCTTCGGCTTTACAGGAGCAGCTTCCGCCGCTACCTCGACGCCTTCAGTTGGTGGCGCTTCGCCCTCGGTCTCGCCCTCTGCCTCTCCCTCTGCTTTAGCCTTGCGTCCGCCCTTAGCCTTCTTCTTGGCCCTAGATCCGTCGGCATCAGCCTCGTCAGAGCTCTCCTTGCTCTTAATAACATCGGTTAATACCTTCACCGGGACATCAACGCTCACTTCAGAATGCAGCTTAATTGTGGCCTTGTAGTCACCACCCTTGCGGATCGCCTCTGCTAAGCGAATCTGGGTCTTCGAAACAATAAAACCCTGGGCTGCTAACGAAGCTTCGATGTCCTTGGCATGCACTGACCCGTAGAGCTTTCCACTCTCACCAGCCTTGAGCGTGTACTCGAGAGAAACCGCAGCCAGGCGCTTGGCGATCTCTTCGGCCTGAGCCTTGAGCTTTATCTTGCTGGCGATGACGCCCTGCATGCGGTGCGCCAGCTCCTTGGCATTACGCGAGGACGCCTCTAGAGCGATTCCACGCGGTATCAAAAAGTTCCTGGCATAACCAGCGCGAACTTTTACCTGATCACCAACATACCCAAGCGAAGGAAAATTTTCTTTTAGAATAACTTCCATGCGTCACTCCTCTTACGATTGATTCTAACTTTTGCCTTTCTCCCCTGTGAGCAAGAGCAGGCTTAAACGTTCTACGAAAAAAAAACACACCTTAGGTTCGTCCAACTTAGTTACCCGAACTCGCCGGCCGAATCAGACAGACGGCTAAAAGCTATCGTCGGTGCTATCACCATAGTCATCACTAATATCGCCACCAGTGCGACGCGGATTACCCTTAAACTTGCGCATCTTATCAGGGATTCGGTGTGTCTGGAACTTGATCACCTGTTCGGTGATACGCAGAACGCCGGCCACATTTTTTACGGTGTCGCTCTTAATGCTCTCATACTTAAAGCACACGAAATTACCGGCCTTGCACTTGTGCACGCGATAGGCCAAATCCTTGCGTCCCCAGGACTCAGCCAATAACGAGGTAGCCCCCTCGTTGCGAAGTAAGGTTTCAACCTTCTTCTCCTCTTCCTTGACCTGCGCCTCGTTCAACTCGGGCTTGAACACGACTACCGTTTCATACTTCGCTACCATATTGCCATTCCTTAATCTGAATTCCTACCAATTAGTTCCTACCAATTAGCCCAAATTCAGGGTTCAATTAAACTTTCGTTGAGCTGAGGCGATATCGCCACTCATCAGCTCATCAATCGCTTGCACTCCACGCTCCAAAACTTCATCGAGTAAGCTGGACTCCTCCCGGCCAAAACGCCCAAGAACCCAGCCTACAACTTCGGTCCGAGGGCGGCCAGATGCCTCTCCCGGCCGCCCAACGCCAACGCGCAGGCGGACGAATTCAACATCACCCAAGCATGCCGCAATGGATCTAATCCCATTATGGCCCCCATCTCCCCCTCCAACCTTGACTCGTACCGTTCCAAGCGCAAGATCAATGTCATCATGCACCACCAATAACTGTCGGGGGCTGAACTTATAGAACCTGACCACCTCTGCGATAGGCCCACCACTCAGGTTCATGAAGCTTTGCGGCTTCATCAACAAGACCTTAGAACTAGCTACGCCGCTCGCCTCAGCCACCATCGCCTCGCGAGAGCGCCGCCATTCAACCCGGCCACGACTCTCAGCGAATCGATCGAGGAGGGCAAAACCAACATTGTGCCTCGTCCCCTCATACTCTCTGCCCGGATTACCCAGGCCAGCGACGATCCTAATATCCACAAACTATCCCGGTTGGTGCGAGAAAAGCTCACTCTAGACGAAGCTACTTCTTCGGCTCCTTCTTGCCTTCCTTCTTGGCATCTTTGGCACCAGCAGCAGCTTTCGCGCCTGCAGGAGCGGCTTTCGCCGCATCGGCACCATCTGCGGCAGGAGCCGCAGCACCAGCAGCCGGCGCAGCCGCACCATCTGCCGCAACAACAGCGCCCTCGGTAGGTACCGCCGCTGCCGTCGTGGTCTCTTCCTCCACGAAGCGCACAGACACGACACTCACCACGGTCTCGCCCGGGTTTCCACAAAGCTTAACACCATCAGCAAGCTTCACTTGCTGGGCATGAATACTATCACCAAGGTTAAGTCCACTGACATCAACCTCAATTTCAGACGGGATAAGTTTCGGAAAGCAGCGTACGACGAGATCGCGCGCGACCACCGTTAGGATACCACCGTCAACCTTAACACCAGGCGCCTCGCCAACGATCTTAATCGGAACATGAACCGTAAACTCTTCGTCGTCGCGAATCGCTTGGAAGTCGACGTGCAACAGCAGTCCCTTAAGATGGTCCTGCTGGACCTCTTTGACAACCGCAGAGCGGCCATCGAGCTCTTTAACGGAGCTCTTAAGCGTAAAGATCTGAGAGCTGCGCACCGATTTGGCGATCCGAGTAAACTCTTTTGTGGCTAAGTAGACCGGCGTCGACTCCGTGCCGTGTGCGTACACCACCGCGGGAAATTTCCCCTGCGCACGCAGGCGATGGTTCGCTGTTCGCCCAATATCGCTTCTCTTTTCGACTTCTATAATTACCTGTGCCATGTGATCACCAAAAGACGCAAAAAAACTGTTCCTCCGCGCACACGAATAGCGCGCTTAACGGAGTGCGTAATTAAACACAAAAGAGCCACGGCGTAAAGTCCCTGGACGACAAAAAAGCACCTAGTTTTGGGCTCTTACCGAAAAAGACTGCTAACCGAGTCATCGTGATGAATGCGCTTGATCGCCTCCGCAAAGAGCGGCGCAACCGACAAAACGGTAAGTTTCGGGCACTGAGATGCCCTAGCAACGGGGATTGAATCCGTAACAACAAGCTCCTCAATAGCTGAATTCTCAAGTCGTTCCAGGGCATTACCGGAAAGAACAGGATGCACACAGCACGCCGTGACCCTCGTAGCCCCCTGCTTGAGTAGTGTCTCGGCAGCCTTGACGAGGGTCCCCCCCGTATCGATTATATCATCAATGATAAGACACTCCTTACCGGAAACCTCACCGACAACAGTCATCGCTGCCACCTGGTTTGGCCCCGAGCGACGCTTGTCTATAACCGCAATTGCCGCGTTATCAAGGCGTGTGGCCAGGTGCCTGGCTCTCTCGACTCCCCCCATATCCGGTGAAACGATAACGAGACTATCGCTGCGATACTTACTCTTGATGTAGGGCAGCAGAATAGGCAGTGCATTTAAATTATCCACCGGGATATTAAAGAACCCCATAATCTGCCCTGCGTGCAGATCCATGGTAAGCACGCGACTGGCCCCAGCTGCCGTAAGCAGGTCAGCCACAAGCTTGGCGGTAATTGGCACACGCGGCTTCAGCTTGCGATCTTGCCGCGCATAGCCGAAGTAGGGCAAAACCGCCGTAACGCGCTGGGCCGAGGAGCGCCGCAGGGCGTCAAGCACTATTAAAAGCTCCATTAAGTGATCGTTGCCTGGCGCGCAGGTACTCTGCACCACGAAAACATCTCGCCCACGCACATTATCGCCGATTTCGACAGAAAGCTCACCGTCGCTAAAACGTATGACCTCAAGACGGCCGAGCTCGATGCCTAAGCCCTCACACACCACCGAGGTAAATCGCGGATTGGCACGTCCAGAGAATACTACCGGTTGACTCTCCACGCAGGCCTCACTTGGGATTTAAAAATTTAGCTCGCTGACAGAATAACGAATTGCCACACGTAATACTGAGACAACTGCTCATTAACCCCGGGAGACATTCTGTCATAGTCCTAGCTTTCGTCCTGGCCTGCAGTGAGCTTGCCGAACTGTCGTGTTTCTCATCTTGGCCATTTTCTTGGGCTACTCGACCAAGACAATGGAAAGACCAAGAAGCTCGTGCTTAGTTGATTTTGTCTCGGCCACTAAAAACCGATAGTGACAAAACCAACTAAGCACTAGACCAGGACCAAAACCAGAATTAAGACCGTATTACCCGAACTTAGCGAGCGATTACCCTCAAGAGGGAATCTGGCTGGCCGGGCAGGGATCGAACCTGCGAATACCAGAGTCAAAGTCTGGTGCCTTACCACTTGGCGACCGGCCAACAACAAAATTACAAAACATCAAAACGAGGCGAATGCTGCAAATGGGACTAGCTCCGTCTCAACGAAGCACAGGCCTCGTCCCGCAAGCACCTCACGCATTATACCAGTACCATTTTTATCAAAATAGTCCAACGTCTTTGGCAAAACGAAGATAGCCGAACCAGAGCCGGTTATACTACTCACCACCTCCGGCACCTTTCGCAGCTCTGCCAGCGTCTGCCCAACCAGCGGCGAGAATTCGCAGACCACCGATTCGAGGTCGTTTTGCACCTGCGCCAGGAGCTGACGCCACAACGAGGCCCGAATCGTTCGACTGGGAAAAGGTTCATATCCCTCAACCGCAGTATTTAAGCGCAGCGTTTCGCCATACTGCTCCCCGGCAAGGTCTCTCTTGCGCTCGACAATCGGAGATTTTGCGCGAAAGGCATTGTAAACCTCCTTGGTCGAATTAGAAACCGGCGGCACAATAATCAGACAGCGTACGTCACTTAAAAACCGAGCATCGTAGCGTTCTATCAGATCGCCCACCCCAGTTACTCGCGCGAAACTTCCTCGAACGAAGAACGGAACATCAGCCCCGATACCCACCGCAAGCTTAATCACCTCACCGAGCAAGGCCTCGCGTGCCACTATCCCCTCTTGCACAATCCTCTCGGTAAAACAGCGCAAGAAGAAGCGCAGTACAGCCCCGGCGTCACTTGACCCACCACCAAGCCCACTCCCCAGAGGAATATTTTTTTTCAACGAGAGCCGTACACCGAGTGGGATCTGAAACTTATCCAAAAACAAACGCGCGGCCACAGCTGCTATGTTTTTTTCGACCGAACTTACCCCCGGGTCGCATTGGGTACAATCGCTGAACACCTCAAGGGCAACCCCCGGCTCCGCGCAAAAAGTAACTTTCACCTCATCGTGGTAGGCAGTCAGGACATTTAACATACTCAAGAGGTGAAAGCCGTCTGCCCTGCGCCCCTCAACTTTGAGGCGCAGGTTAAGCTTGGCTGGTGCCACCAGATGGTAGCTTCGCCCTACATAGTCAGCTGGATCGATGAAGTATTCCTGCAATCCCATTCTACCCGGTAAAACACAATTCTCTTCTGTGGAGACCGCGCTCCCCACCGACTCTAGTCGGATTGATCTTTTAAGAGCTAAATACGTTTATTACAGTGTGACACGATGCCGAGTAGGCAGCCAGAGAGGACTTTGAGAAGAGCGTAACGGATCCCGGTTAGTAATTGCTCGTTAAGCACGGGTAAATGTATTTCCCGTGCACCTGACGTGCACGTAAACGTACCCGTTGAACCGAGCCGCGCATTCGCGCGAAAGAGAGAGAGTCGAGCATCCTGTAATCTGCAATCTGAGATCTGCAGTCAGCTATCAGCTATCAGCTGTCTGCATCAGATTCAGCTGCAGCATCAGTTGCGGCCGAAAGCTGCAGCTGCATCAGATGCAGTCAGCTGATAGCTGATAGCTGACTGCAGATCGCTGAGAGCAGATTACAGAAGGCAGATAGCGAGCAGGGTCGGTTTAACACTCGTCGGTCTGAGGCAGAGCCTCGCTAGAATTTCCTGGCGGGAACGTTTACGTACGGGTGCACGGAAAACACGAAGAACCTGCCCGAAGAGCGCGGATTAATAAACAACCAGGGGTTATTGAGCAGATACAAAACCGGAGGCTACCCCTCTTCTCCCTCTTCGTATACGCCATCTTCCTCTTCCTCCTGAGTACGATCGCGCTGGGAGAACTTGCGCTCCTGACTTTCCTGGAATGTTTTGCAGTCTATGCACAGCTGTGCCACTGGGCGCGCCATCAGTCGGGCTGGCGAGATCTGCTCTCCGCACATCTCACACTCACCGAATGTCCCATCTTCGATCTTATTAAGGGCGATATCGATCTTCTTTAGCAGGTAGGTCTCGCGCTTGCCGATCTTCTGCAAACTAGCCTGGTTGATCTCTAACGAAGCCAAATCAACTGAATCCCCCGAGGCCGGACTCGTGTCGAGCTCCTGCTCCGAAGAGTCGCTGAGACTCTCAAGATGGCGCAGTATTTTTTTCTTATCTTCGTCGAGGATTTTCTTAAACTGATCGAGCTCTTTTTTCTTCATGATAGAACCACAATAGAGGATAGTTATTTATCAGGCTAAATCTTCTCGAAGCGGGACTTCCCAAATCAAGTAGCCCATCAATCTAAACCGCCCAACAGGCTAAAGTCAATCAAGAAAAAATCATACCCATAAGAACTACGCTCCTTGGCACAAAAATACTTACGTACGAAGTGAGCACTCAAGCTAATAGTTCTTCCGTGCTGGCGCACAAGTTGCTACACTGGATCAACATCGAAGATTTTATTGCACTTTTAGGGGAGAAACAGAGATGAATGTCGGCCAAATAATGACTCGCCACCCCATATGCGTCCTTGCCAATAACTCAGTTCGACAGGCACTGCGGATGATGCTCGAGCACGACATTCGCCACCTCCCCGTACTCGACAATGAGGAGCTTGTCGGCATAGTCACCGACAAAGACGTACACGGCTTTATCATCCCCACCGTGGACGCCCTTGACAACCCTGAGGGGGCTAAAAAGAGGCTCGAAACTCGAGTATCTGAAATTATGGAGTCAGATCCCACAACTGTCGAACTTGAAGACGACGTTCCCCACGCTATCGAAGTGATGCTCGACGAGCGTGTGGGAGCCCTGGCCGTGGTCGACCCCCATACCGGCAAACTGGAAGGTATCGTCAGCTATGTCGACGTTCTTCGAGCCGCGGCGCCATTGCTCGCTTAGGTCCTGTTAATTAATAAAAGGGTCAAGTTGCGCTCAGATTCAGGTCAGATTTGAATTTTTTTGAGTGGGAAAAACCGCAGACATAGTATCACTATATCGAGGATTTTTCCCACTCAAAAAAAATTCAAATATGGCCTGTAGATGATATGCAAATTGGCACCTTTATTAATTAACAGGGCCTTAACGACACAGGAAGATAGCTCTAGACCAGAAGCAACGTTATTCTGGTGATATATTGCAAACAACACCAATGACGGCAGCGCAAGATCGCATCTGGGATTATTATCAAAATCAAAGTCCTACAGTATTCGATGAGAATACCGGAAGATTGCGCTACATCCTTGGTCACCTTTCCTCGGGGATGAAGGTACTCGATATCGGTGTTGGAAACGGCACCTTTGAGGAGCTCGCTCTGGCCAAGGGAGTTGAGGTCCACGCACTCGACCCTTCCTCCACGTCGATAGAGACCCTCAAGAAACACACCAATCTTGGTGACAAGGCTAAGGTCGGCTACTCGCAAGCAATCCCATTCCCAGAACTCTTCTTCGATGCTGTTGTTATGTCTGAAGTTCTTGAGCACCTAAGCGAAGAGGCCCTGGGCGCAACACTAAAGGAGGTAATGCGGGTGCTTAAGCCCTCGGCGATCTTTGTGGGCACAGTTCCGTCTCGAGAGGACATAACTCAAAGTTTGGTGGTCTGTCCGCACTGCGGAGATAAGTTCCACCGTTGGGGCCATCAACGCTCGTACACCCCAGAGAGCCTGCGCGGCTGGCTTAGTGTAGGGTTCGACGTCAATTGCATTATTGAACGTAAATTTATCACGCTGGAGCGCCGAGCCGGGCTCGCCTGGCTCTTAGCCCTCGGGCGGCTCCTCATCAACCGCCTAGGGGTGCGTATTCCCGACGAAAGCCTCTTCTTCCTTGCGCGTAAGCGGGAATAACTAGCCAAACGCATATTTCCGCTCTGTCATCAAAGTGTCACATTGCATTCCTTTGGCTAGCGTTGTATTTACTCCTCCTGCAGACATTCCCATCCCCTGTCCGACGAGGCGCCAACTGCACAGTCGAACATGCAGATATAGGTGGTTTTGCGAACCGCCATTAGGCCTCGCAACATCTAGAAACTATTAGACTTTGGGAAAGTTACGCCATATTTTGATTTAATTAATCGCCCGCGACGGTCCGCTGAGAAAGGAACTACTAAGGAACTACTTATGACAAAACAGCCTAAATTTTCCGAAGTTTTCTACAACCCGATATCCTACCTTGGCGTTGTCGTGAGCGTCCTCGTCTTCGTAGTCGAAGTTATTCTGTTTGGCCTCGAGATGCTATCAAGCGCAAGCAATCTCTACCTAGGATTGATTACGTATCTCATCCTTCCCGGAGTCCTGCTGACTGGACTGCTCCTCATCCCACTAGGTGCCATCTGGCGCAGACGACAGATCAGACGAGGAGAGGCGATAACAGAGCTTGCCCACCTTCGCTTGGACCTTTCGATCCCGACACACCGTAATGCCATTCTCGTATTTATCATCGGCAGCGGTATCTTGATGCTGATGTCGATGGCCGGATCCTACAAGGCGTATCAATATACCGAATCAGTAGAGTTTTGCGGCACACTCTGCCATAACGTGATGCACCCCGAGTATACCGCCTACAAAAACTCCCCGCATGGCAAGGTTAAATGTGTCGAATGCCATATCGGCTCCGGCGCCGATTGGTTTGTTAAATCCAAAGCCTCCGGGTTGCGCCAGGTCTACCACGTAATTCTCGGCGACTACCATCGCCCGATAGAGGTCCCCGTTCACAATCTGCGCCCTGCCGCAGACACCTGCCAAGAGTGCCACTGGGCCGGCAAGTTTTTCGGCGTTAAGAATCTTCGAAAAACCTACTACCTAGCCGAACAAAATGATCGCAAATGGATTACGCAGATGGACCTGCATATGGGCGGGCACGAGAATAAAAACTCGGGCGTGCATGCGCATATGAATCTGGACCAAGAGGTATACTACGCAGCCGAGGATGCGGAGCGCCAAAAAATCACCTGGGTTAAATCAGTCAAGCGCAACGGAGAGCAGTCCGTTTTTGTGACCAAAACCTCGGCATTCAAAGAGACGCCTCCGCGTGCTGACCAGATCCGAAAGATGGACTGCATAGACTGCCACAATCGCCCCACTCACCAGTTTTCTCCCCCCGACCGATTGATCAACGGAGCGATGGAGCGCAACGAGATCGATGCGGCGATGCCTGAGATCAAGGAACGCGGAGTTTCATTACTGGCCAAGCACTACACCTCAACGGAGGAGGCGCTGCTTAATATTCGCACAACACTGGCAACTTTCTACAAAGAGAAGCACCCCGACTACCTCGCCCAAAATGCAACCAAGGTTGAACAGGCGACCCTTGCCATTCAGAAACTATTCACCCAGAACATGTTCCCGATGATGAACGCGCGCTGGGACATGTTTCCGGATAACATCGGGCACATGAATACTCCCGGATGTTTTCGCTGCCACGACAACAAACATCGTAACGAGGCTGGCTCCGCGATCACGAATAAGTGCGATACCTGCCACACGATTGTCGCCCAAGGATTTGAGGGAGCACTCGAAAAGAACCTCGACGGACTCGAATACAAGCACCCCGATGGCGAAGAGGACTGGAAAACAACTCCGTGCACGAAGTGCCACAATGGTGGGGCTTAGCAAGGTGCGACGAGTAGCTGCTGCCGATGACCAAAACCACGGTATTGTTCACGGGTAATTGCTCATTAAGTCCGGGTAGGCGAATCGTAAGCACGACCACGCTCACGAATTATTAAGCTACCCGGGGTTATTGAGCAGATACCAGGTGAATACTCAGCAAATACTTTCGTGTCCTTCGCGTCATTTTTCGTGGCTTTCGTGTAACTGGATTCCTTCCGCTAGTTGCAATTAGTTAGGTCACGTGAACGCATACGAGCACGGCCACAACGCACAACATAGCAGCCAGCGAGGAAACGTTCGGCTGAGCTCACGTCGAAGCCTCCATCGCCCGACGCTTCAATTCAGCTTGAGCTCACAATATATTTAGCAGAACTTAATAAGCAGAGTCACAAATTGGTTCTGGGTTATTGAGCTATTACATAAATTTGCGCTATCTTTAACCTACACAACTATCGGCTGCGAAGCCCATTAAAGGAGAAGCTATGAGTCAAATAAAATCGTTTCTTTTACTACCACTATTCCTAGGATTGTTTCTTCTAGGAGGCCCATCGAACGTAAGTGCCCAGCAGAAGGAGATCTTCGTCGACTCTAAGTGTACGAAGTGTCATTCAATTACCGCTGCCGGGATCGAAAAGAAAAAAGGGGGATCCGAGGACGAAGATGAAGACGCGGATGATGGCGAGAAGACCGAGCCACCCGACCTCTCCCACGTCGGCAAAGACCACGATGCGGCTTTCATTGAAGCCTTCTTAAAAAAGAAGGCCAATCATGTGCCACATGGCGACGCTAAGTCCACCGCGAAGCACAAGGTGAAGTTTAAGGGGTCAGATGAGGATCTCGTCAAACTTTCGGCTTGGCTCGCAGCAATGAAGTAAAAAAAGGTCCCGTCCTGTCTACGCATACACTTCGAAATGCTGTGCTGCTATGGGACGGGGCCTAAGAAGAAAGACAGTAAAGGCAGTGAGACCACATAGCGAAGCGGCCAAACGCCAAGTAGGACGGATGAAAAATACGGCCGTTTACAAGCGTTATAAGCGCCTCTAGGTTCCTTGACTCTTGAAACGTGTATTAGGTGAGTTGCATTTCCGAAGCGAGATTCTAGCCAAACACATTTGAAATTTGGGAAATCCCGACAGCTTTTGATGAAATGCGAGCGTTGAATACATTTTGGACAAACCTTCCTACTTCGCCTTGCCACGCGGCAAGTGCTACGTAGAGCCTGTCCGGAAAGACCCTGTTTTCTAAAAGCTACTTTTCTGGAGAACGAAAAGCGGCAAGAAATTAATAAATTGCCCCCAGCAGGACAAAGCTGACGGCAGGCGCCGCCGCCGCGGTCAGTTTTTCAAGTGAATTGATACACGACCGCCGTGAGTCAGCGAGTTAGTTTAAATATTCACCTTAAGCTGCGAGAGCCTGAGGCAGCTGCCGCGCCAGCGGCAGGCGTGCGAGCACCCAGAGAT
>CAIXSY010000312.1 GCA_903922175.1 uncultured delta proteobacterium
GAGGTAAAAGAAGGCAGTAAGGCAGAAAAATTCATGAAACTAACTATCGGCGGGCAATGCCCGGCTGCTCGCTATGCTATGCGTAGCAAGCACCGTACTAAAAACAGCTGTTAATGCGCAGTCTGACGTGCAGGTTCACGGGTAGCCTGGGGGTATTGAGCAGTTACTAATTATCTACCTACTTAATGTGTGAGCTAAAGCTATGTATACCCTGTTCGAAATTCCTGATAAAGCCAAAGAGATGCTCGCGCGCTCGCGGGTGCTTTTGCCGCAGATATTCTCGCGTGTAATGCCGCTACGCAAGTCGGTGCGCTTAAGTGCTACGAGTGATCTCTACGGTGCCGAGGAGCGCCGCGGACGCTTATATCTTCTTACGGAAGGGGCGGTCTCGTTTTGGCTCAATGATGAGAATATTTTCACCTATGAGGAGGGCGACCTTGTTGGCTTAGAGCAGGATTTCAATGGAGCGCGAGGGCGCTATGTGTGCGAGTTTGCGGTTGTGGCAGATGAATTTGAACTGAGTGATATTGTGGCCGCCGCGGCCGTGGCGGAGGTGGGCACGTGGTGGACTGAGTTTCTGATTGATCGTCTCAACGCCGAGACCTTAATCGTGGCGGCGGTCGCGCATGGCGAAAGAGAGTTTCGTCCGCGGGTACGTAACTATTCGGCCGGAACTGTAATTATCGAGCAGGGCGCGGTGGCAAACGAGGTCTACACCCTTCTTCAGGGCAGAGCAGATGTCTTTGTTGATGGCGTCAAGGTCGGGGAGGTGCTGCAAGATGAGATCTTTGGGGCACTAGCCACACTCACCGACATGCCGCGAACTGCAACAGTAAAGGCCGCTAGCGATTCTCTAGCGATGTCTTTGGAAAAAGAAAAATTCATGGATCTTATGCAAAAGCGGCCGCATACGGTACTTAAGATGGTTGAGGACATGGCGCGTTCGATCGTGGCGCTCAATCAGCAGGTGGTTAATAAGATCGCCTCGCAGAAGCCGAGCGGGGCTGAGAAGTTGTAGGTATGGCCCAGAAATGTTACGGGCGCCGAAAGCAGAAACTTTCGAGCGCCCGTAGAAGGAACCACCGTAGGATCCCTTCAATATTGTAAGATAAATCTTACCCTCCGAATCTAGCACCGCGTACTGAGATCAACCAGCACTAATCTTATGACCTAGCCTGTAAACTTCAGTCTATGTGCTATGTATCTTAATTATCAAGGTTATTTTTATAGAATACCTATTCGTGAAGGCCTCTTCTTTTCTTAGTTCCCCGCTGGTAAGGCGCTTGTTTTCGTCGTTTAATGGCTCCAATTGTGCGCTTTTTTTGAGTATAGGGGACCACTCCCATTAAGAGCGTTTGATGGGTGACTTATTGTTCGAAGGTACTTATTGCGATGAAACTATCTCTCTCGAATTTCGGCGAGAAGCTCTGTACCAAGACTGGTATTTTGGAGCTTATGGATGATCTAGGGCAGGCCATGGCTTCCGGCAACCCTGATATCATTATGCTCGGTGGGGGAAATCCAGCTGCTATCCCAGCGGTGCAGACTATCTGGCGCAACCGTATGCAGGAGATGCTGCAGAGTTCACCGCGAACCTTTGATGCGATGCTCGGAAACTACGATCCTCCGCAGGGGCGGCCTGAGTTTGTTGACTCGATAGTCAATCTCTTTCGCCAGCGCTTTGGCTGGAAGATAACCAAGGACAACGTTGCGGTTACCAATGGCAGCCAAAGTGGCTTCTTTTGCCTGTTTAATATGCTGGCTGGTGAGTTTCCTGGTGGACGCAAGAAAAAGATATTGCTCCCGGTAATCCCCGAATATATCGGTTATGCCGACCAGGGGGTGACGCCCGACCTATTCGTTGCGGCTAAGCCCTCAATCGAAGAGCTCGATAGGCATCTTTTTAAGTACAAGGTAAATTTCAAGGATCTGCAGGTGACTGAGGATATCGCAGCTATTGCGGTCTCGCGCCCGACCAATCCGACGGGAAATGTGCTCACCGATGAAGAGCTTACCCATTTGGCCGCCCTTGCCAAGAAGCATCAGATCCCCCTGATCGTCGATAATGCCTATGGCCTGCCCTTCCCGGGCATTGTCTTTGGTTCCGCTAGCCTCCCGCCGTGGGAGGAGCATCTGATCTATTCGTTTAGTCTCTCCAAGATCGGTCTTCCCGGGACACGTACGGGGATATTTATCGCCGCCCCTGAACTCGTCCGGGCTTTAGCAGCGGCCAATGCCGTGATTAGCTTAGCCAATGGCAATGTCGGACAGGCGATCGTCAGCGGATTAATAAACGATGGTGAACTTCTGCGGATATCGAAGGAGGTTGTTCAGCCGTTCTACGCCGAGCGCGTCAAGCTGGCCCAAGAAGCGGCGCATGAGTTTTTCGACCCCTCGTTGCCTTGGCGTTTACATAAGTGTGAGGGGGCGCTTTTCTTCTGGTTATGGATGAAGGATCTGCCGATCCCCTCTTACGAACTCTATAACCGCTTAAAGGCGCGCAATGTTATCGTTGTGCCGGGGCATTATTTCTTCTATGGCTTAAATAGCCCCTGGCAGGACTCAGAGGAGTGCTTACGAATCAATTATTCACGTGCTTCTGACGCGGTGCGTGCGGGGTTTGAGGTTATCGGTCAAGAGATGAAGCGCGCGTATGCTGATGCAGGTTAGGTATTCACCTAAGTAATTCTAGCGAGGCTCTGCCTCAGACTGACGAGCGTTGATCTGTAATCTGCTTTCAGAGATCTGCAGTCAGCTTTCCGCTGACTGCATCTGATGCAGTCACCAGAAATCCAATATCAGACCTCTGATAGCGGTTTACGGTTTCGATAAGTATCCACATCAAGAGGGCTTAGCACCTATTGAGTAACATCCACCCTAAGCAATATTGTGGAATATGTGCTGCACATCATCGTCTTCTTCGAGTGCTTCAATTACCTCGTGCACGCTCTTTTCCTGAGCTTCGTTGAGTTCAATAGTTGAATTAGGGATCCAAACTGAGCCTGCGCTGGTAATCTCAAGTTTACGCTCCTCAAGGGTGCGTTGCATGGTGCCGAACTCTGAGAACTTGCATAAGATCTGCAGCTCCTCTTCGTCTCGCTCGAGCTCTTCAAGCCCGTGATCAATCAGTTCAAGCTCAAGATCGTCGATTGAGCCGGCCGGAGTTTTGAGGCGGAAGCTAACGAGGTGGCGAAATAGAAAATCAAGCGAGCCGGAGGAGGCTAGTGAGCCACCATAGCTGGTTAAAATCGAGCGCACATTGGCTACGGTTCTGGTGGGGTTGTCGGTGGCGGTCGAGATAAAGAGCGCTATACCGTGCGGGGCATAGCCCGCATACTGCATCTCCAGCAGAGTAGACTCGTCCTTGCCGGCAGCACGCTGGATTGCGGCGTCTACTCGGTCCTTGGGCATATTCAGGCTGCGTGCGGTTTGCACGGCCATACGCAAGCGAGGATTGCCAGCTGGGTCAGGGCCCCCGAGCTTGATAGCGATCGCTATCTCCTTTCCTACCTTGGTGAAAGCCTTAGCATTTTTCGCCCAGCGGGCGAACATGCGATGTTTACGTGTCTCAAATATGCGTCCCATAAGCCCAGGAAAATACTACTTTTTAGGGCGATTGGATAGAGGGGGCGATGCTTTTTGAGGCGCTTAGGGCTGGTGTCATCGGCATATTCCCTCACCACCTCGGTCGGCTGGGTGGCTATTCAGCCCTTTATAATGGCTACCAATTCCAGCGCCCCACAAATTTATACCGTGGCTTTGGCGAGCGGTGAATGATCTTATATACAGCCGACAGGGCATTTCTTAAAGACGCACATAGAGAGTCTGGCCAAGAGTGTGTCAAGTTTCTTCTCGTGAGTATGTCCAATAACGGAACATTGAGACTGGGCTCGTGTGCAGTTCTGGGTGTAACAAGACAATAACTGCCGATGTTCCTAACCGGGAGTGATTTATAAGTGCGGGCTATACTTTGTGGTAGTGGTCTTTCCTTTGCTGGTTTCACTGATAGTTCTCTCTATAATATTCTTCCCATATTAATTGTAATATAGGGTGTTAAACCTTAAAGAACAACCCAACTACCAAGTCTGCAGATTTGACACGTGTGCTGATAAGAATTTGGTCGAATGCATCCCTGGGACGATCTCAGCGCCCTGTCGGGTTGAAAGCGTAACGGTTATATCCTCCAGTAAACGGTTGAATTTTAGAAAACCGGCGGCGGAGTCGAAGTGTCCGCATCCAGGTAGGAGTGTAAGATCGACACCGAGATTGGCCGCTAGATTTTGTCCGCTTTCGAGGGGAACATAGGGATCGTTATCAGATTGATAGACAACGAACTGAGCACAGTTGCTGCGGATCTTGGCCCAATCAAAAGAGGTATCGGTGAATGAAGCTAGGGTTGATCCGTAGTGTGCCGCCTGTTCACTCATCGGAGGTGCAACCAGGAATGCGGCGCAGATCGGTGTGCGCAAACGCTCCAAGGCGCGCAGGATGAAGTTCGCTCCAACATCGTGGCCAACAAGGAGGGAGTTCGTTCCCAGATAAGGCCAATAGGGGCTCATCGTCTCAAGCCAATGCGTCAGATCTTGATGGTGCGGGGTTGGAAATTGTGGTGCTGCCACCTGAACCTTGCGTTGTTCCATCTGGGCCGTAAGCCATGGGAACCAGTGCTTTCCTGGTGTTGAGCGTTCCCCATGAGCAAGCACTGCGTATATCGAATTTGCTTGGGAGTACAGCATAGCGACGTTGGTCTGTATAAAGAACGTTAATCAGTCGGGTTGATCGGTCAAGAAGTAGTCAACCGATAGTGGTATTCTAAGGGAAGGCTGGAAGCTAGTCAAAAAAAAGAATGGCGCGTTAGAGCCGTCAAATAGTCAATGATTTCGGCCAAGAACATGACTTTGACTAGGATTTGCTTCTTTCGTCCTGGGTTATTGAGTATTACGTTAAGTTCGAGGATATGTCCGTAATTGCTCATTGAGTCCGGGGAAAGAATATCGTGCGCGTGCTCCTGGGGTGTCGTGAGCTTGTCGAACGGTCGTGGTCCTGGTCGACCGCGACCGCGACCACGCTCACGAATTATTAAGCTATCTGGGGTTATTGAGCACTTACCTATGTTCGAGGAGGTATCCACTCCATATAACGGTGCGTCGCCGTCGATGAGGTGCTTAAGAATCCGAGCCTCTGGTATAGCTTATGTGCTGTACTCAGCCGTAGGACACGCAGTCGCAGCCTCAGTCTAAGCTGTTTGGCGCGTTGCATCTGTTCTTGAATCAGCTGGCTTCCAACTCCTCGCTTCTGCCACTCGGGTAGAAGCTGAATCTCTAAAAGGAAGATATGATCACTCAATGTCTCGACACAGAGGATACCGATCGCCTCGCCCTCGAGTGTGATGATCTGGCTCGGTGCTGATTCCCAGCCACTTCTAAAGAAGTTATCTTGCTTGTGCTCGTCCCAGGCGCCGAACTGGCGGATGATGACGTCTTTGTAGGCGGCGTGATGAATGCGCCGTGCCAATTCAAAGTCGTGGTGTTGGTCAGCAGGTTTTAAGACGATGGGGAGGGGCATGATCAATTATGAATACGAGCGAGTCGCTATGCTTCGCCTAGCGCTAGCCCTGACTAAGTATGGAAAACTCGGATCCTAATAACAACGCTCAATTCTGAAACACGGAGCTTTTTTGAATCAGAGAATAAAATGAGTGATAGATATGTAGAAACTTCTTGCCCATTTGTTGCACAAAAGCTGTCAAATAAACAAGCGTGAGATCGAACTGAATTAGCGCGTCGTAACTAGTCAGCACTTTGCCATTGCATACAATATGTTTCACACGGAGATCCATAGACGTCTCGCAGAGTTCCACAGGAGGCTGCGTGGTGGGGCTCAGCACTACCCCCTCCGTGTAACTCCGTGAGACCTCTGCGGATCTCCGTGTGAAACATAGCGATTATTGTGCCTCTTCCGATGGCGCTTACTAGATACAAAGCGTCGAGCGACGGAGGTCTCTCCCTCTCCTTTTTCGGTGCCATTACACTGATACGGGTTGTACTACAACAAGGGGAGAGGGACCTCCGTCGCCACGTGCCGAGTCAATGTAACAAGAGCATTTCCCTTAGTGGTATCAATTCGCGAGAGTTCGGAATCTGTGGAGGTCCCTGCGGCTAGTCCGCGCAGAAGGACTTGCGCATCTCCGCCGCAGGTGTTTTACCGAATCTCCGCCAAAAAACGTGGCAGCTCTGCTAAAGAGAGTTTACGGCTCTCACCCGCGTAGCGCAGGGCCACCATCTTCTCAGCGGCCTCACGTTTTCCGAGAACCAGCACTACCGGCACCTTATCCACTTCTGCTAGGCGAATTTTCTTTCCTAGGTTTTCAGGCGAACTATCGCACGACCAGCGCAGCTCGTTGTGCCGCAGCGGTTGCTCCAGTATCGTCGAGCGAAGGACCACGATAACCTGTGCTGCGTACTCCTCCATCGCCGGGCCGACCGTGAGCACACGCACCTGCTCCGGAGCGATCCAGAAGGGGAAGCGCCCGGCGAAGTGTTCAATGAGAATCCCGATAAAGCGCTCAAGCGATCCATAGATTACCCGGTGAATGACGACGGGTGTATGCCGTGCACCATCTTCCCCGACATATTCGAGTCCAAAGTTTCGAGGCAGTTGAAAGTCCAGCTGAATCGTTCCGCACTGCCATTCGCGACCGAGACAATCTTCAAGATGAATGTCGATCTTTGGACCATAGAAGGCGCCGTCCTTAGGCTTAACTCCGAATTTAAATCCGGAGCCGATGAGCAGGGCATGCAGCTCCTCCTCTGCGCGTTGCCATGTGGCGGCGTCCCCCATGTATGCATCGGGGCGTGTTGAAAGATACAGCTTTACCTTGTCAGCCAGAGCAAATACCGCATAGAAGTCGCGCACAATGGCGAGAATGCGCTCGATCTCCTCCTTGATCTGCGACTCGGCGACAAAGTTGTGACTGTCATCCTGTTGAAAGCACCTTGTGCGCATTAAGCCAAGGAGGCTTCCCGGGCGTTCGTTGCGATGCAACAGGTCGATGTCGGAGAGACGCAGCGGCAGCTCGCGGTAACTGCGTATTCTGCTCTTATAGACGACCATGGCGTTACAGCAGTTCATAGGCTTGAGTGCCCATTCCGCACCATGAAGAGATGCGCAGACCATGTCTTCATGGTAATGGGCCCAGTGCCCCGAGATCTCCCACAGCTCACGTTTGTTGAGTACCGGACTTTGGATCTCCTGATAGCCGCGCTCCTCATGGTACTGGCGCCAGTACTGGATCAAGGCATTGCGCACCTTCATCCCCTTGGGGAGCCAGTACGGCATGCCCGGGGCTGACTCGTGGAACATAAATAAGCCGAGTTGCTCGCCGAGTTTGCGATGGTCGCGCAGCGCTGCCTCGTCACGTCGATCGAGGTGCTCCTTGAGTGCGCCCTCTTCAGCAAAGGCCAGGGCATAGAGGCGGCATAGCATCGGTTGTTTCTCATCGCCGCGCCAATAGGCCCCGGCAACGCGGTCGAGCTGGAAAGCCATGGCGCCTAGTTCGCTTGTGCGTGCCACGTGTGGTCCACGGCAGAGGTCGCGGTGAATGCCGATGCTGTAAAGCGAGACCTTGCCGGACTGTGTCAGGTCCTGCACCTCGACTCGCTCGGCAGACGCATCCTTGGAGACAAGAGATGTGCCGTGCTGCATGATGTCGTCAAGGAGGGCGACCTTATACGCTTGTGATTCGGCTGCAAAAAAGTCACGCGCTTCCTGCCACTCGACCTCGGCGCGCGCGATAGGCAGATCCTCGCTTATAATTTTGCGCATCTCGTCTTGGATGCGCGGAAAGACCTCGGGGCCGATCGGTTCTGCGAAGTCCTGATAGAAACCATCATCGATTACGGGGCCAACTCCTAGCTGTACGTGCGCACCGAAGATGCGCCGTACGGCTAATACCATTACATGCTGTAAACTGTGTCGTAAAACTGAAAGCTCATATTCCATAAAGATACCTCAACGGAGAAAATTTCCGAAACCATCCCTTCGTTTGAAGGGGATAAAAGATGAGAATGATGAGAGGAACGAACGTTTTTACCCCGCCAATGGGGTCGCACGCGCAGTAGTGGTCTGCGTCGAAGAGGAGAGGGATAGACGAAAAGGCTGCAACATCCGATGATTTTAACAGGTTGTTCTGTGCTAGGCAATGAGAAAAATATTCCCCATATCAGAACCTCAAATCCGAGACGAAGTATCCAAAGGTATTATTTCTCACCTCGACCAAAGACGATCGTGTTCATCCTGGGCACGCTCGGAAGATGGTTGCCAAGATGCAATCACTCGGTCATCCCGTTTACTATTTTGAAAATACCGAAGGTGGTCACGGAGCAGCGGCAAATATCGATCAGCAAGTTCGCATGCACGCGATCGAGTTCACGTACTTGCTGCGGATGCTGTCTGGAAAGTGACTATATTATCCGTAAAAAAATTTATCGCAGACTCGGGAATCAGAATTATGGATCATCACGGAAATCAGTGGGTAAAAAGAGCTAATTTTCACTCCGAATTGGGGACTCTGTCCCCAAACCCCTGGGATTTTACGCATTAGAAGAACTACCGGGTGGGGTAAAAGAAAGAATCCTACCAGTGGAGGAACAGCGCAGACCCATGTAGTAGGCCCAGCAATCTCACGCGAGAACCGTACGAGATTACGATCTTGCGCCACCTTTTTTCTTGTAGCTTTTCTTGCAGCAGCTATCTGTGCAAGAATTTCTGCATGTGTTCTTCCCCGAAGTACAGCTTAGCTAGCCCGAGTTTACCGCGCTCAGGGCAATTTATCCGGAATCGCCTGATAGAATGGGTCGATTCGAGCCTAGAGGCGTATGACCTAAGCGGGGTACTTTAGCGGCAATCTGCTAGAGTCGGACAGCCTGGCGAAACTCAAGCGGCTGAGTAGCGCTGGAGATTAAGTGTCGAAAATATTTCTTTCTGAAGGTCGCTCATAGTTGAGAGCGTGCTGCGGACAAAAAGCTTTTTCTCCTGTGGCGGGGCTGGATACATCAAAGTTACCTCACGAATATCGGCGAGAGCGCTGACCATTCCGGCGATTGAGGTAGTGATGCCCTTGTGGGCGAGAGTACGGCGCAGCAGACTAAGGAGC
>CAIXSY010000313.1 GCA_903922175.1 uncultured delta proteobacterium
CGCTGACGTCAAACGTCTTACGCCGGACGTAAAACGTCGACGTTAGACGTCCGGCGTTAGACCTTGGACGTCAGCGTCATCGGTTGCAGAAATGGTCATTTTGTTAAGAATATACGCATAGCTTGACGAGGGGGCGAGTAGCTACCCTAAAAGTAAGTCAAGAATTCTGGCAGTATTACTCTGCTGCGGTGCCGTACTTTGAAGCATCGCCACTGGCTTCAGAGAGACTATGAGGTCTCTCAGCTGCGTGTCATTCTCCACCAGCTCAACCTTAAGGTGCTCTTGCATCTCCGACTGAATAGCTTGGGGCCATGCGGCAGCAAAGGCTGCTCTGCTTCCTGCGGTAAGCAGCAACATCGCCCCTCGGCGATTCATATGCCCTGCCCGGAGACTTGCCGTACTGTTTAAACTGGCGACCACCGAGCTTACGGCCATAGCTTCGTATGTGTCGACCCCGCCTTCTTGAGAAGCGTCGAGTATCCGAAGATTGCTTACGGGACTTGGTTCATTGGACTTTTACTTCAGGCACAGAGCCGAAAGCATGGAGACGATTTGGTAGAGGTGAAGTCTCTCCAAAGTTGCCTCGGTTTAGTAGTAGAAGCATAAGGTCAAGAGCAAGAGCAAGAAAAGGCAATGGGTTCAGTGGCTGACCATTAACTTAGCGCCATTCGGCACTACCCCACTTCAACTACCTATGCATACTATAGATCTATGCCTTCACTAACCCCCACCATCGTTCAGCTGGTCCTAATCAACGAGACAGGAGACTCATACTACCGCATGCGCTTTCCCGGCGCCGAGCTCGCCCTGCAACGCCCGTCGTGGCGTATTATCAATCTCGACGCCGCTGCCGCTGAGCGCTTTGAGTGGGCCCGTGAGGCGGACCTACTCGTTCTGTACCAGTGCGCTGACCTCGACCTTATTCCGCTCCTTCGTGAACGAATCCATGCCGGAAAAAAAACTCTCGTTGAATACAATGACAATTTTTACGAGTTTCCAGAATGGGGACCGGTTGCCAAGCAGTGGAGTTCGCCGCTCCTGTGGCAAAGCTATGAAACTTTCATGCATGAGGCCGACGGGGTCATCGTCACCGGGCCGGGATTAGCCGACCTTTTTGGAGCAAACGTTCCGAAAGAGAAGCTGCATATCCTTAAAAATCACCTACCGAATGAACCTGAGCCTTTGAACGTTCTACGTCCCGCGCCTGAAGCGGAAGTAAGCATCGGTTGGGGCGGCTCGCTCGGACACATGGCAGACTTTTTGGCGATTGTGCCGACGATCGAGGAGGTCTTGCGTGCGAAACCGAACGCGCACCTGCGTGTCATGGGCAACAGCTCTATCCCCTCCTTTCTACACATTCCAAGTGAACAGCTCCACTTTACCGAATGGGGCACCCTCAAGCAGTACTACGAATTTTGGCGCCCGGTGCAGATCGGCATCGCCCCACTCCTCGATACGGCATACAATCGCTGCCGCAGCGATATAAAGGCGGTGGAGATGGCTGGCATGGGGGTTCTGCCGCTACTGCCGGATGCACTCCCCTACCGTGAGTTTCTTGAAAAAACGGGATTGACCCCCTTTCACAACGCTGCCGAACTACGCCAGATCCTGATTCACTATATTGAAAACCCAGCGGCCCTGCGAAATGATCTTGAGCGCGCCCATGCCTATGTCCGCGAAGAGCGTCTCGGACCTCGACGCACCGAGCGTGCGCAGCTCTACGAAGCTCTGCTACCGCAAAACTTAAGCGCCTACGCCTGGCCCGTCGCTTGCGGATATCACGAAGTTAAGGGAACGCCCCCATCCACCTCGCCGACGAAGGAGCTCCTCAACAAGGCTCAACAACTTATCAATCAAAAAAAATTGAGCGAGGCACGAGCCCTTCTTGAAAACAAGATCGCCGAGTTTCCAGCCAATCCGGACGTACTCCTCGCCCTCCTCAAATGTCTCTTGGCTGAAGGCAGCTCTGACTACAACACGCGCCTGGATCTGGCATTAAGCCAGTTCCCAAAGGATCTAAGATTTTCTCTCTTTAAGCTTAACAGCACGCGCTCTGCGCTGCTTCGCTCCGACCTCTGGCACGAGGTGCTTCGAAAAGTAGAAGATCTTCCCGTCAGCGCACGTGAGTTTTATGTGCACGATCTCCAGCGTGCGCTCGCCAATCAGCTTCGTATCGACCCGTCTGCCTCATCCATCGCCGAATCCCTCGTCGCCCTGTTCCCCCTAAACGCCGGATTACGCCTGATACATGCCGAAGCTCTTGTACAACAGGGGCGAGACAGCGAAGCGCTTCCGCATTTCTTGTGGCTAGAGCGCACCCACGACAAGATAACCCAGAACAAAGAATTCCCCGAACAGGTCAAGCATGGCTACCTTAAAGCCTGGATCGAGACACTCCAGGCACGGATTAAGGGAGCTTGCTAACAGCTACGGTTTACGAAGCGCCTGATAGCTGCTAGGATCTTCCCCGAACAAAGCCCCGGGAAAGGATCTATCCCTTGCTGGTGAAAAGTATCTGCTCATTAAGTCCAGGTACTACAGTCTTGGTCCTGGTTTTGGTCGTGGTCACAAATCCTAGTCTTCAAAAATGGTCAATATTTTCGGCCAGAAACAAGATTAAGGCTTAGGACCATGACCAAAACCAGGACTAAGGTCAAGTTTGTTTACCCACACATTATAAGTAGTTACCGAAACCTCGCCTATCTTCCGCAGTATCGACAAACACACTAACCCGAGAACACCTATGCCGCTTGATGAACTTCTCCTTAAAATCCTCGTTTGCCCAGAGAACAAATCCCCACTTAGCCTGGCTTCAGCGCAGCTGATCGAACAGCTTAACCGTAAAATTGAGGTCAGTGAGCTGAAAAACCACGCCGGCAGCACGGTTAAGGATAAATTCTCCGCCGGCTTACTGCGTCAAGACGGCAAGCGTCTCTATCCGATCATCGATGATATACCGGTGATGCTTATTGATGAGGGGATAGACCTCTAACGAAGCTTTGCCTCAGACCGGCGAGTGTTGATCTGTAATCGGCTCTCAGCGATCCGAAGTCAGCTTTCCGCTGACTGCATCTGATGCAGCTGCAGCTCCCAACCGCAGTCGACGGCATTAGCCAAGCTGTACCAAGTGCAAGCATTTCACAAAGTCCTCCGGCAACGGGGCCTCGGCATGAATAGCTTTTCCACTGACGGGGTTCTCGAAATCGAGACTACAAGCGTGCAACATCTGCCTTGCGGTTGATCGCAGGTACGTGGCCGCCACCACTTGCGTCGCATACTCCTTGTCGCCCACAAGAGGATGTCCAATGTTGGCCATATGTTTGCGGATCTGGTGCATTCGTCCGGTGATAATCTGAACCTTGACCAGCGTCGCCTCTTTATTCACACCGAGGATCTGCAGTCTCGTCACCGCCGGGATGCCATCGATCGGACGAGTAATCTCCTCAATCTCGATGGGTACCGTGCCGTAAACGAGAGCCTGATAGTATTTAAAAACCTTCTTGTGTCGAAAGAGCTGCGCTGCCTGCTCTTTGAAAGCGCGGCTCTTGGCGAAGATTACGCAGCCACTCGTGTCCCGGTCAAGACGGTGCACGGCACAGAGCGACTTGATCTCTAAAAGCTCTCGCAGCTTTACCTCGAGGCTATCCTCACCATCACTCAAAATACCGGGTGGCTTATTGTAGACGAGAAATTGTTCATCCTCATAGAGAATGCTCCCACGCGATAGACTTACCCTTGGCGGCTCATCTTGAATCTCGATACGATCTCCAGGCCGCACCGGTGACTGCGCCATCCAGATGCGTCGCCCATTGACAAAGACACAGCGCGCATCAAGCATGCGCTTGGCCTTCTTCTTGGAGATCTTAAGTTTCGCCGCCAGCACTTGGACAAGCGCGCCCTGTTCCTCCTGGTTAATAACGAGTGTTCGCATAACTTTCTCTTTGATCGAGACTGGCAATCCCCCACTTTCTTCCTTGGGGTACCTGTTGTACCCAGACGCCCCGCCCAGCCGACGCAGTCGATTTGCTACTATAGACCGGGGATGAGGTCCAGTACAAGCAAGGGCAGTGACTTAACCAGGCGCTGCCCAGGCCACCCCTGCATTATTCTGCTTTCTGCTATTCTGCGGTGATATCAGCGGATGCGCCTATATACGAACGTCCATCTGAGAGTGCCAAAATAATAATGCGCGTCTCCTATGCGATACTTAAACAGGTAGAACCGGATCCCTCCAGCGACTGGACCACCGTTCAAATGCAGACCAAGGGGCAGGTTGGCTATATGAAGAACTCCCTCGTTTGGAGTCCTGTCGGATATCGCCTCGCAATATCCAAGACTGGCGATCAGTGGCGAATACAGGCGCTTCTAGCTGGTGACTAACGTGGCTTGTAACTTTCGAGGCTACTTCGCCCTTAAACTTGCCAACTAGCGCAGCCCCGTTTCGTCAATCGAGAGCACAAGGCGATCGGCATCAATCGAGGCCATCACCCCGATAGGCAGGTTGGCGTTCGCCGTATTATGTCCGATCTCTCCTATCTCCAGGATAGGGAACTGGTACGAT
The DNA here is from genome assembly GCA_903922175.1 of uncultured delta proteobacterium. Lineage (GTDB taxonomy): Bacteria > Bdellovibrionota_C > UBA2361 > UBA2361 > CAIXSY01 > CAIXSY01. The sequence goes on from CAIXSY010000313.1 coordinate 4,562, forward strand.
GACGCTGCCTCAGCTAGGACCTCTCCCACCGGGCGGTTACTGCGCTTGTCCTTCATCACATTTTGATCGCAATAGCCAAGGACTATCCCCCTCACCTTGGCGAATATTCCGGCCTGGTGAAGATACGCAAAGTTCATCGCCAAACACTCGACGTCAACGCCAACCGCTTCTATGAACAGAATGGCGTCCTTGTAATCTGGCTCGTATGCGGTCCCACGAAGACGACAAATTACGCCCAGGTTGCCGCCAATCAGCCTGCCGCTGGCGCAGCCGCCCCGCCAAGACCGCCACCGTTTTGACGAATTGATCGACGCAGCCGGCACCTTGTGTCCAGGGTCTGGTGGCACCACTCCGACCTCACCACTTAGCAGGAAATTGATCAGACTGTCTTTCTCGTAATCACGACAACCACGGCCAAACCCCCACAGAAGATCGGGTCCGTGAAGAGTGACGAGGCCAGACTTGGCGAAAATCGATAGTAACAAAACCGTTCCATCGCTCATTCCACAAAAAAGCTTCGGATGCTTAGAAATAAGCTTCCAGTCGATTAGATCGAGCATTTCGTTTGCGGTTTCTCCGCCTTGCGACTGAATGATTGCCTTCACGCTCGGATCAAGGAACATATCATGAAGATCGGCGACTCGCTCAGCAGCAGTCCCCGCAGAATAGAAATGCCGTCTAAAGACGTTCTTCCCAACCTTCACCATAAACCCGAGCTCTTCAAGGAAACCAACCCCCCTTTGAAACTGCCGCTTAAACTTGGCATCGATAGCAGCAGACGGAGAGATGACACCAATGACGTCCCCTTTCTTAAGTCTCTGTGGTTTGATTACTTTCATTATGGCTAAACTCCACGCGTGCCGGGGACGAGATTCTTTCCAGAATTCTCATATCACGGACATATTAACGAGAGGGCACAGCCCGCCAGTGCAGACCGTCACCCTCAACCAACTGCCCAGGAATAAAAAGAATTTCAAAGCGGGCGAAGAGAATCGAACTCTCGACCCTTTGCTTGGGAAGCAAATGCTCTACCAACTGAGCTACGCCCGCATTTTCGAGCGCTCCATCGGAGCGTTCGAAAATGCGCCTCGACCTGCCTGCGAGCAAAGCGAGCAAAGCGAGCAGGCGGAGCGGGCCAACTCCCCGTTAATACTACACTTCAAGCCTAAATGTCGAGAGCATGCTTCAAAGAATATGAAATAAAACCAATGGGGAAGATGTGCGCACTTACTCTTCGACATGACCAATTTCCCTCAGCGAACCAAACCTATTGGGATGTAGTTGTTCGATATTCATGATTTTGATGAGCGCGGCGTTCCCGATAATGTAACTATCGGCTGGCGTGTTAGCGAAACAGCGTACTGGATGGGGGTCGCCAAGACGAATAATTCTAATGGTATCTCCACCATAATATGTGGCAATGCCATCCCCCAGGAGCTCCCCAAAGACACCGAGGCAGTTTTTCTCATGCTCGATCTCAGTGAGGAGAAGATACGAGAGAGACTGCAAAGACGATATAGTGATCCCGAAAAGGTAAAAGACCTAAAGAGGATGACAGGACAAACGCCGGAGGAATCTATCGTTTCGAATATCCAGAATACCCATTCCCTAAGAAAGTTGTTTCTGGAACACTCGACACAGACTATCGACACCTCCAACATGACCCCGGATCAGGTTGCGACGGAGGTAAGCAGATATATTTCAATCCAGCTTGAAAGAGACGGGCGGCAAAGGGGTCAGAATCTTCTACGATAAATAGCGGCGATGAATACCATCGAATGAGTAGATCCCCTCGGCAGAACCAAAAAAGTAGTACACAAAATTAACAAGCAGAGATGGTTTGGACATGTTTCCCATATCGTCCATAAAGTTCGATTCTTATCGGTGAGAGGAGGTACCTTCACTGGGCACAGTCGCACCTACATACGTGCTAATCTTACTGCCAACTATTTTGCGAATCGCGATGGGAAACCTAGCCAAACACATCTGAAATTTGCATAAAACCGAGAGCCTCCGGGGAGATGCGAGCTTTCAAGACATTTTGGACAAACCTTCGGTTTGACTCTGTTTCTTTAAATGTGTTTGGCTATGTTGTCCCTCCGGGGGTAGAAACTTCTTGCCCGTTTGTTTGTTGTACTGGTTTTGTGCAACAAACGGGCAAGAAGTTTCTATAATACTTGTCGCCTGTGTCGGCTTGCACGAACTGAAACTCCCCGCTTACGCCGTTATGGTTGCCGGACAACTTAAGTTTCTTTAACATTTCCTCAGGAGAGACGGGAGCAGGAGATTTTATGTCGAGTTGCTCAAGCAGAGTCACCAAATCATATACGAGCCCGGCATTTGGAATTTGGAAATCATCACCCACCACGACTTAATCAGGTTCCAATTTTCGCGTAGCGAAAATTGGAGCGGGCGAAGGGATTCGAACCCTCGACCTCTTCCTTGGCAAGGAAGCGCTCTAGCCAACTGAGCTACGCCCGCACTCCGTCAAAACGCGAGAGTAAACTTACGAGATAGCTCAGGAAATGTCAAACCCACGACTTGCCCATCCTTGGCCGGACATTTAATATCAAATGGGTACGCCTGTTTTAATACTTTCTATACTTTAGGTGGCTTTGTGGCTGATAGTTGGGACGATCGTAAGAGGGTAAAAGAAGATGAGTTTTTTGAGCGCCAAAATCGCCTGGCGATGGAAAAACTGAAGCAAAAGTCACCACAAACACCACGGCTTAGCCCTATCAATGGCAAACCGATGGAACAGGTGCAGATAGAGGGGATAACCATCGACCGCTGCCCGCAATCTGGCTACGTCGGAATCGAGGCTGAAACCCAAAAAAAGCTTGCAGAAACTCCGCCACTTGAGCGTGGAGAGTTACTAGGCAGGATATTCGAGGCCCTGCTTAGGAACAAATAAACACGTAAAAATGTATCAGCTATCGCCATGTCATCACCGTTTCAGCTCTCCTTTTTTAACACCCTAGCACGATGGCTTAATCCACCGCCCAAGCGCCCCAGCTCCCAGCCGCGAGTGCCGCGAGAGAGCAATCAGGATCTACACCTACTCTGGCGTGATATACGCACACAGTTTTTCCCTGAGTCTTCTGAGATTGATAGCTACGTCGTCTGCTGGAGCAGACGACGACAACGCCGCGTACTCGCCTCATGTCACATTGAGCGACGCGAGGTTCACGTGGCCCAGGAGCTGGCCCACGAAGATCACCAGCGCTGGCTTGGCCCGGTCCTCTATCATGAGATGTGCCATGCGGTCCTAGGTAAATCCGTCACCCGCCGCAGCGGCAAACGCCTCTGGCACGGCCCAGAGTTTAAAAACTTACTGCGACGCCATCCACTCACCCCAGCGCTTGAGGACTGGATGCGCCACGGCGGATGGCTGTCTGCTGTGCGCAGCCATCGCGCCAGAGCCACCGCCGCCAAGCGCCGCACGAGGCTGCGCACGTGAAAAAAATCCTCTCTCGGCGAGATTTCCTAAAGTCCAGCGCCTCACTGCTCGCCCTCAGCGGACTAGCGGGGGCTCGCACAGCACTTGCCGCAAGCAGCACCGAGGTGTTGCTCCACAGCTTAAAGGTTCGTATCCCCCATCTGCCCAAAAACTTTGACGGTTTTAGAATTGGCTTTTTGAGCGACCCTCACCTTGGCCCATGGGTGCCAGACGATCTCGTGGCACAAGGGGTACGCTTGCTGATGAGTGAACGAGCTGATCTGATCCTGCTCGGCGGCGACTTCATCGGAATTCCCGATGCATTTCCGGGAAGGCTCCTCCCCTATGTCCCGAATCCAGGGTTTAACAGCACGGCATGCAAAGATCTTCCGGAAGCGATCTATACTCGCGCTGCCGACATCCTCGGTAAACTCAAAGCACCGGCTGGAGTATTTGCGGTCTACGGTAATCACGATAACTGGGTTGAGCCGCAGCTTTGCTCCTCCAAGCTTGGAGCCAAAGGGATCCGCCTGTTAAAAAACGATCAAGTCCGCGTTGCACGCGACAATGAGGAGCTTCTCCTGATCGGCAGTGAGGATTATTGGACGGGCATTCCCGTGTGGCCAAAACTAGGACCACGCCTTAGCCACCAGACCCGCATCCTCCTCTCGCACAACCCGGATTATGTCTCGTACCTCCTGGATTCTACGACTGCCGAATTTGACCTTGCGCTCTGCGGCCATACTCATGGCGGACAGATCAAGCTGCCCCTCATCGGTGCCCTCTCTTATAACATCGAAGATACGCGCTTTGCCGATGGTTTGGTGGCACACCAGCGAGCACAGGTATTTACATCACGTGGTATAGGGGTAGTCGAGGTCCCCTTCCGCCTTAACTGCCCGCCCGAGGTGAATCTATTGATGTTGGTTAGGTAACTGCTCAACTACCCTGGGCGACAGGATCCTGCTTGAACTTGCACTTGAACTGCTCCTGATTCCTGTTCCCGCTCCTTTTCCTATTCCAATCAAGAGGATAAGGGGCAGGAGCAGGAATCGGGAACAGTTCCAGTTCATGTTCAAGATTTAGAATTACCCACACTTATTGAGCAATTACCCCAATTACAACCTAACCACATACAATCATTGACTATTTTGCCAGGCCAAAGACTTAGACTGCCGACGCCTATAGACATCATCTGACGATAATAATATCCCCAGAGCTTAGATTCTCCTCCTCCTCCTCTAATCAGTCGAACCCCTTTACTTTTCTCACTATATTAGGCTAAAACCTTGCGGGCGTCCTGCAGCGGTAATGTAGCTGACTGTGGATATGTGTGCTATACTTTCAGGATTGCTTTTGAATTTTTCAATTTGCACACCAAGCTTATTATTTGAAATAATTATTTTGAAAATACAACGGGAGTAACAAGTTCACGTGGCGGCAACAGCAGGAAACGATAAGAACGCAGCAGTCGAGGAGAAGATCTCTCCCGAGGTAGCCTCTAGCAATCCCCAATCTAACGGCCATTTTTCCGGCGGTGGCGCTGGAAGAGACTCGAGAAGCTACGGATCACACGGTGGCCAAGGCGGCTCGGGTTCCGGCGGATACGATCGCGGCGGCTACAGCTCCCAGCAAGATAGACCGAAGGCCGGACCGATGGAGGTCACCGTTGAGCACAACATTGAAAAAGCGATGCGTGTTCTTAAACGTAAGCTGATCAAAGAGGGTCTTTTCAAGGAGCTCAAGGCTCGTCGTTATTACGAGAAGCCGTCTGAGCGCAAAAAGAGAAAAGACAAAGAGTCAAAGAAGAAGTTGCGCAAAGAAGAGGCGCGGGCCAAGAAGAACCCAGTTCTTTTCTCCTAGCATTGATCGCATAAAGTACGAACCAGCGCCGCATCGTTCGGAAGGTGGTCTTGTTGTGTCGCCTCCCCTGGCTTAGTATGGACGAACACAGGGTGACCGAGCTTGAAGATTATCAATCGTTATATATTTACCGAATCGCTGCTCTTCTTCGCTATCAGCCTGTTCTCCTTTACCAGCATCCTCTTAACCCTGCGCATGCTGCGTTTTGCCTCACTGATCGTCAATAAAGGTGTCGGCGCGGCACAGATTGCCGAAGTCTTCATCTCGATCATTCCTACCTTTCTTGAGATCGCCATTCCGATGTCAACACTACTCGGTGTGATGATGGCCTTCGCCAGACTCTCGGGCGATTCAGAGATCGTCGTGATGCGCGCCAGCGGAATCAGCATTTACCAACTCGTTACCCCCGTGGTCTTCATCGGAGTGCTCTCGGCTGCAATCAGCTCGTATGTTTCAATCGAGCTCAAGCCCTGGGGTTTTCGAAACCTCTCGAATGTGTTTTTTGAAATCGCCCGCTCAAAAAGCACCTCAGGCCTCACCGAAGGGGTGTTTAATCCCCTGGGAAACCTGACGCTCTACGCCGAACGCATTGACGACCGCAGCGGCGAACTTGCCCGAGTGCTGATTGACGATCGCCGCGACAAACAGACCCGCAGAGTTATCGTCGCCAAAACCGGACTTATAGTCTCCGACGCTCTCAACCGAACCATCACCTTGCAGCTTTTCGATGGCGAAAGCCACGAGATCGTCCAGCAGCGCTATGTGACGACGCACTTCGTCGACAACAGCCTAACCATGCAGTCAGACGAGCTGTTCGACGCCAGTTCGCAAAAAAAGGATAGGTCCCCGCGCGAGATGGCGATCGGCGAGCTGCGCAGCGAGATAGCACAGGTAAAATCGATACTGCAGACCGTCCAAGACGGGCCCAGCGCTGAGGCCGCCTCGCCTCCTCCTGCATCAATCTCCGTCGGTGGGACCACTGCCGCGCCCCCGCCAACGCCGTCTCGGTCCGAGCTACGCAAGCGCTCTCATCGCCTGCGCACCGAACTCGGATCGCGCTTCTCCATGCCCCTTGCATCCTTCGTACTTGCCCTGATCGCACTACCACTCGGCATCATGCCGCCACGCACACAAAAGACCTGGGGCGCTGGATTGTCATTGACGATCGGCCTGGCGGTCTTCGTCGCCTACTATGGATTTCTGTCCGTGGGGCTCACGCTTGGCGAAGCCGGACGGATCAACACCTATCTCGCCTTATGGTTGCCGAATGTGCTCTGCGCTGTTACGGCGATATTTTTCATCCAACGCATCGGTTCCGAGCGCTGGATTAGCGTGGCTGAGGCCCTCTCCGCTCCGCTCAGCAGAATAGGCGCGCTGTTCCGATTACGGAGCTGGCGGAGGAGCAAAAGATGAAGATTCTGCAGCGCTACCTCCTCTCCATCTTTGTGCGCAACCTAGGCTTGAGCTTACTTGCATTCAGCCTGCTTTTTCTGGTCTTCGACTTTTTCGATCGGATTGACAACATCCTGCCGGAGAACCCGCCACTCATAACCGTAATCACCTATTTTTTACTCAAAGTACCACAGATCGTCAGCCTGATGCTCCCCGTCTCGATGATCGTCTCGGTGCTTTTCACCGTCGGGCTGCTTTCTAAGAATTCAGAGATTACGGCGATGCGAGCATCGGGCGTTACCGTCGCCTGGATCGCCCGCCCACTCTATATGGTCGGCATAATCTGCAGCCTCTTGGCTATCGGTCTTAACGAGACTATCGTCCCCTACGCACTGCGGCGCACAAAAGAGATCTACAACATCGATATCCAGAAAAAGGACCGCGAAGGTGTCTACAGCCAGAATGATTTTTGGTGGCGCAAGGGAAACTCTTTCTTCTCCGTCCGCATGTTCGACTCGCGAACGAATACGCTCTACGATCTCACCCGCTTTGACATGAGCGACACATTCGACATCCTCCACCGCATCGATGCCCGGCGCACGCAGTATCTCGCCCCGAACCTCGGCTGGAGCATGCACGACATAACGGACTATCGCTTTGGCGCTGGACGCTCCAGCGTCGGGCGCAACCCCGACAGCGCCCCCCTCAACATCTCGTCAGAGCCGAGCGACTTTTATGACGTCAAAACCGATCCGGCGACAATGAGCTACGCTCAGCTGAAACGGTTCATTCGCACCCAATCATCCAACGGCGTCTCGACACGATCGTACCTCGCCGACCTCTACGAAAAGTTAGCCTCGCCGTTTCTCATCTTTATCGTCATCCCCGTCGTTCTCCCCTTCGCTCTCAAACCGGCCCGCTCCGGCTCCCTCGCCTGGAGTTTTATGGCCGCCCTCATAATTGGCTTCTCCTACTATGCCGTGCATTCTCTGAGCATCGCCCTCGGCCGTGCTGAATTATGGCATCCGCTCGTAGCCGCCTGGATGGCCAATATCGTCATGGGGGTCGTTGGACTCGTGCTCTCGCTTGGGGCAGAAGCGCCGAACTAAGGAGGCTCTAAAAAACCCATGGTACGGACTGCTTCGCAGCCGCACATGGGTTTTTTAGAGCCTCCTGCTGCGCTCAGGAACTATTGTAGATGCAACGATTATCGATGCACCGTCGAGCACCAAGAATAAAGACAAACAGCGGGATCCGGCTATGGGTGAACATGCCTTTCGGATCGTTAAATGTCTCTGGGGCTATACCAAGGTTCGTTACCGTGGCCTTTACAAAAACACCTGTCAACTCTTTACCCTCTTTTCTCTCAGTAATCTGTATCGCTTTCGTCACAAACTCATAGCCCTCCAGGCGTAGTGTACCTACGCCGGTGCCTCCCAGCCTCCGCAGGCGTTATGGCGGACCTGTGGAGCGGCAATAAGGGCCAGAAGCTCTGAAATATTCGTGTGCGGCCGCGCGAGCGGTCCGTACCACGAATATTTCAGAGCTTCCCTAATAGACAATCTTCTAAAACTCCTCTTCCGAACAGACCTTCTCCGGCCGGCACCCGGCGAAGCTGGAGTAGATCTCAACGCCGCTCTGGCTCGAGGTGCGCGCAAAGATAAGATGTGGATTACGCCGCTGCAGGCGTTCCTGGTGACGCACATCGGGGGATTTGTAGGGTAAGGGTAGGTTCATCTTACGGTAGAACTCGAGCTCCTGACGCAGCACCCGAAATGGCTTGCCACTCGCTTCGCAGAGAAAGACCTTCGAGGTGATCTCATCGCTCACCTCCGCCATAGACTGCGGAACCGGCACCACCGCGACGCGTGAGGATTTGGAGAGGATAGGCGCTGAGCATCTCTTTGCCCGTAAAATCGCACGTACGCCGGTGCAGCTTGCGTTCATTGCGGAAGGCCATCAAGCGCTGCAAAATCCGCTCAGGCGCCTGCCGCGGCGGCGGCACCCCCATGAAGTCATAGAAACGCGCCTCCTTGGGTGTCAGGGGAAGTTCGAGACCGGAGGAGTATTTGAGCGTTGTCATAAATGAAGCGCTGCGCTTCGCGCAGCGCTAGTTTTCCTTTAAATTAATTCTTTCCTGCCAGCTCATACGACAGTCACGATATCTGGGTATAATTGTAATACATAGATAAGATAACTTATTGGGGGGAGAACTACCCTTGTGAAGGAAGTTTATCCTACATTCCGCACTTTTTTCGAGTGAGTAGGATGTAGTCCGTGAACCTGCACGTCAGACTGCGCATTAACAGCTGTTTTTAGTACGGTGCTTGCTACGCATAGCATAGCGAGCAGCCGGGCATTGCCCGCCGATAGTTAGTTTCATGAATTTTTCTGCCTTACTGCCTTCTTTTACCTC
>CAIXSY010000314.1 GCA_903922175.1 uncultured delta proteobacterium
CGGAAGGGCGTGGGCGCGGGACGAAAGCTGACCAGAAAAGATTCTTCCATATGGCCTTTGGGTCGGTCAGAGAGTGTCAGGCTATTCTGGACATTAGCCCTGAGCCGAATGCTGATGCCATCCAGTTAGCTGACGTTGTGGCCGCTAGCGTCTATTGCCTCATCAGGAGTTACGGCTAAGGCCGTGGGCTGCGGCCGAAAGCTGCAGCTGCATCAGCTGCAGTCAGCAGATCTCTGAAAGCGGATCTCTGACAGCTGATCCCTGATAGCAGATTACAGATCAACGCTCGTCGGTCTGAGGCAGAGCCTCGCTAGGTTATAGTGAACATTCTTACGCCCTACTGAACGTCAAGATTTATGAGACAGGAGCATCCTTTCGTGCTATTATGCCGGGGTCTCCTTATCTTGGTTATGAAGTATCTGCCTCATTCAGAGAGGAGTCGGTCGAGGATCTTATCGCTCGTCAAATGCTGGACGTCGGCCTCACCGGTCCTGCATAGCTTGGAGAAGGGACGAGTACAAACGTTACGGATATAAGACATTGCGAGTTGTAATTGAAAGCAGTCCAGACCATCGGCGTAAATCCTAGAGCCGCCTCGTCATCAGGGATGGGCGACGCACTTCCTGGCGCTCGTGCCTCTGGAAATTTTGAGGAGCTGAAAGCGACGCTCAAGAGTTCGAGCGCGCTCCTTCACACGATTATCACCAGCCGCCGTGGTCTTGCCGATACGGCAGAAGCAGTTGAAAAGTACGCCAAATTCTATCGGGCGTTTACCTGGCTGCACGAGAGCTTTGCTCAGCTCGAGCAGGATTACCATCGCCCAGGTCTCTTCGACAAGCCAGCAGAAGCTGAATTTTTTCTGCATCTGATTTTGCGAAAGAGGGTGGAATGCGAGCTCCAGCTAGCCGAGCTTCAGGATTTACGCCTCGAAAGCCAGCGTAAGGAGCAGCGTGCGCTAGAAGCACAGTCGGGCATGGCGAGTAGCGAGCAGCGTCTCGATCAATCCTCATTCCAGGTCGATGCGCTGCGCATCGATAGCGCTTATGAGTCGGCGGTGGCGTCACTTGGACGAATTCTCCCTCTTCTCGGTATCACCAACTGCTTGGACGGCACCCAGATTCGCGTGCGCATGTTAAGTGGTCTCAAAAGACTGCAGCAATTTCGCCTTAAAAATGCCGATATTTTGGAGAACACTCCTGAAAGAGATGCAGAATCGTTGTATAGGCAAACGGCACGTTTACTTAAGCACACGAGGGCTGAGTTTGAAAGCACCCAAGCATTTTTGGAAAGACAGCTGACGGGGGAGGATATTGAGCACCACCACCGGTATGCGAAGCAACTTGAGATTTTAGCACGGCTGCGTGAGCAATTCGACGCCTTTAGGGAGGAGCCTATCGGGTTAAGGCAGATTCCCGCGGGCACGCAGGCGGTTATTGCTCCATCTCCGAGTGTGGCTCCCGAATGCCCAATGGCGGTGGATAGCATGCGCGGGTGGAAGGCCTTTGCTGCCGAGCACCGATTAGATGTAGACGCGATCGGCGAGGAGCGCCTGTGGATCTTGAGCCCGCTTCAGCGGCTTATTTTAGAGAAATTTTACGGCGTCGGAGCCACAGCTGGTGAGACGAGTACTCCCATACGGGATTGGGGCGAACTGAGTAGTGAACTCGCTCGCTTGGGGCACCCCGTCCTTGGTCCAGAGAAGGTGTGCGAGCAGTATGAGTTTGCGGTTCGACACCTTAAGCTCTTCCAAAGTGGTATGCACTGGATAGCATGTCTATGTGAGTGCAAGGTGCAGGACGTCAGGAACCGCCCCAAGTCTGCGAGCATCGCTGAAGCAGAGGCTGCGCTGCTCTATTTCGGTATTGGAGGCCCGCGTCAAGCCTCGGAGCATTCCGAAGACAGCCCCGAGCCCGCATTGATCTCGACCTTCCTCGGTCGAATCCGCGGCAGTCTTGGTGACGCGCTTCATTCACTACGTCGGCATCATAAACAGAGCGCACTCTCCCCACGGTTACAGAGCTTGCTGACGGATCTTTTTAGGCCTGAGACTGCCTTTACGGAGGCGCAAATTAGTTCTCATTTGAAGAGCATCGCTGCCTTTAACGATTGGCAGAATGCTGAGCGAGTGCTGGATCTCGCTTTAAGCTGTGCAAAATATACTCACTATCAAGGAGTCCAGAAAGAGGCACTTTTTCGCGGCATGGAGGCTTTTCTGCGAGCGATTCCACCACCGCTTTGGCACGAGCCTCCATTATCTCCGGCAATAGCACGCGAAGGGGCGGCGGAGAACTCAGATAACGCTGCCGGGGATGGAAAGAAGATCTCTGTTCCCGTCGCCGAAAGTGCGATGGAAGCGATACTTCGCACTGTACGTGCGACCGGGCAGGTGAATTTTCTAGGGGAGATCATTCTCGGCACGCAACAAAGAATCTACTCAACCGGCGGAACATCCGACGCTGAAAAGTACAATCGGGTAGGTGAGTTGTTTGTGACCTCGATGTACGTCCTGGTGGTCGGTATTTCAAGGGAATTCACCGGTCCCGTGTCTCGGGAGGATCTGATTCAGGAGGCGATCTCTCCACTTATGGCGGCGGTTAAGAGCTACGATCCGGCGCTGGGGTTGCGCTTCTCTTCACATGCCTACTGGCCGATAAAAAATGCGATGAAGCGCCACAATCAGCGCGCCGTGAGAGAGCTGACTGGCTTGTCTATGAAGACGCAAGATCAACTGCATAGTTTCGAGCGTGACTGCGAAAGAGCCGGCATCTACCCTTTGAATTCGGATGTTTCCAATGCTGAGCTCCTCGATGCGCTTAATAATCTTCCGGGTGCGACGCCGAGGAGCTTAGGCGAAGTTGATCGTTTGCGCGCGCTGTTTTCCCTCGCCAATCGTCCGGGGCCGGATTCGAGGGGAGAGTATCTTCGCGGATCTAAAATATCACTCCACAATGATCTTGATGTCGACGTAAGCGGAGACGCTGGCGGCGCACCAGAAAGGGAGATCGCGGACGAACGCGTAACACCGCATAGGGATCCTGAAGCGGCGCCATGGATCAGGGCTGCATTGAGAGATGCATGGGAAGAGAAACTTTTCGCGACCTACCTTGATCAAAAGCAGCTTGATCGTGATTTAGGTATCTTTAAAGCGATTCACTTCGCTCCAAAAACACCAGCAGCTCATGAAATTGCGGCCGTCGAAGGGATCTCGGCAAAAACCGTAAGCCGCGCTTGTGTCGAGTTGCGCAATATCTTTTTGCGTAAATCGCTTAGCTTGGACAGTCCGGATTCTGAGATTTTTGGTGCACTGCGTGACGACTTCACGAATGTCGAAATACTGAGGCGGAACCTGCGTATTTTTCGAGTCGCTTCGCGGAAACAAACGACGAGCGCTGATGTCGCTCTCAAATACGGGGTAGATGAATCAAATGTGCGCCTAATCCATAAAAAGTTTAGGCAGGCTGCCGAAAAGCTGAGCCTAGGAGAATGCGGAGATGCCGAATTGACCGTCAATGCGCTTCGCGCAGATTGTACGCTTCGAGCACGACGCCAAGCAGCGGCGGAAGCTGAAAAGCGCTTGCTCGTCGTTGAGCGCGTCGCCTCACCCGATGAGGAAACCCACGAGAGCATCGGCACCTCCTTTGGTTTTTCGGGGTCGCTTGTGCGGTACATCTTGGTCCAGACCAGAGAGCTCGCCGCGACGCTGAATTTGAGGTGACTGATACCTGCCGCAAGAAGCGCGCGAGCGCGCGCTTCTATCCCACCTTCGGTGCGAGAACCTTCTGATAAACTTTGTGCAGATGTGCAACAAATGAGCAAGAAGTTGGTGCCCTGAATTTCCCTTAAAGGTTCAATAACTGTAACAGCAACGCCCATAGTCCCAAATTAATAATCGCTCCTATCGCTACCGCAACTGATAACTCATCTGACGCATGCTCAACAGAAAGGGCGATAAGAACGGGAGCGCCAATAAGCAGGAGAGGAACTTTCCACCACTTACCCCGAGACTCGTTCCACTTTGACTGCCACCAGCTAATGGATTTCGCGATTCCCGGTTCTGCAAACAATAGACTAAATGGCCACGCTGCAAATACAATACCGATGGTCAATAGCACTTTCTTTTCAGTTGGCTGTTTTGCCTGCTTGCCCAGCTGCTGCAACTTAGGGACAAGCAGTAATACTGCTGTTTCAGAAATCGTAATGAACCAAAGCAATACCAAGATACCGTGAGGCATGTCTAATCCCCTTATCTAGTTTGACTGCTGATCTTCTAAGTTCCTTGGTGGAGCCTAAGCAAAGGCATTAAGAAGCTCTGATTAACTCACCCCGGGATGGAGGCAGGTAGCGTGACGGGCAGAGGGACACTCATTAGGGTTCGTTCACTTTCCCTATTTCATCCTGGGCGAAAGAATATCGGGTCATCGACGCCTTTAGTGGGTGATTCTTGCTATCTACGCCTGACAACGTCTTGATATTTATTAGCTTTCAGGCGAAACGGCCTGGTGCATTTCGTGGGCGTGCACGTGCTCGTGGTCGTAACTGCTCAATAACCCAGGGCGAAAGGTTCCTGCTTGAACTTGCACTTGAACTACTCCTGTTCCCGCTCCTTTTCCTAGAGGATAAGGGGCAGGAGCAGGTATCAGGAACAGTTCAAGTGCAAGTTCAAGATTTAGAATTGCCCACACTTATTGAGCAGTTACACGTGGTCGATGTAACTAGCCGATTCAGCACACTCTTCGACCGCGACCACGCTCACGAGTTATTAGGTTACCCGGACTGATTGAGCAATTACTACCTTGTTTTTCCTTATGCCAGGCTGCATCCGTGAGTACGTGGCTCTGCGTGTCTGCATGCTTTTGAAGCAAAAGGTTCTCGGTCTACCCTTTTTGTGGAGCTATCAAAAGCTGTAACATGGTGCAAAAAAAGGGTAGACCTCCGTCCGCCATCACAGCGCTTTTCACCTCAAGACTTTCTGCGGACGGCTTAGCTACGGCCCCGACTTCGCCCTCAAGGCCACGCTGGTGGTGAACCAGTCATCGTGCCCAAGCGGCGAGCGAATACCTACCTTGAATTTGACGATCGCTGGAAGACCGAAGTTGGGCTCTTCTCCCCATTTAGAAACCCACTCACCGCTGTCAGCGACGAAGTAACTAAACTGGAGGCCAACGAGGTTGGTCGTAATTGGAAATATCATCGTCTTTTTGAAAGCTTTATCAACCGGGCTTGTATAGGGGGTTTCTTCACGCACGAGATAGTAGGTCTGCTTCTTTTTACCTTCAGGATCGCGCTCAACGCGGTAGGTAATCTGGACTAAGCCGGAGTGTGTGCCGCCATCGGGAAGGTACTGCCCACCTTCTAAGGCAAGGAATGTTATCGAATCACCGTGCTCGTTATTATCGAGCTCCTTACTTTCGCCCAGCAGAAAAAGACGCTTGGATATATCCTTCCCCGGTTCATCGCGCGGTGGCATAAGCTTCTTTTGCCCATAGGCAAGCTGTAGCTCGCGCGAAATGCGGTTGAGCACAGCCCCGGAGATAGCCGCCGCGTCACGGCGGTCATCGAGGGTGCTCTTCATCTGCAAAACTTGGGTCAGGGATTGATACAGCACCCCGAGCATCGCCACCATGATCAAGATGGCGATCACGACCTCGATCATAGTGAAGCCATGCTGAGTAGTTTTTGACGGCGGTATTGTGTTGTTCATAGGTAGCCATTCAGCACTTTTGCACTGCACACAACTTGTTTCACACGGAGAGACACGGTGGAATCACGGAGTTCCACAGGAGGTTGTGTGGTGGGTTCAAGCATGATCCCCTCCGTGTCGCTCCGTGTGACCTTGGTGGAACTTCGTGTGAAACATAACGTTTATTGGGCCCCTCCCGATAGTGCTGAATAGTTACGTTCATAGCTCCGGCTTGGCTGGGACAAAGTAAATAATCTCGACGGAGTCGATCGGGGCGGAGCTCCAGGAGATGGTCAGCGAGATCTTCGTTAAAACGTCAATGTCTATCCCGGGCACCTTAATCCCCGTTGTCACCATGTGCGCAAAGAACTCCTTGAGCCGCGACTGTTCTTCAGGTGAGAAATCGTCCTTTTCGGTGCCCTTGAACTCGCTGAGCATCGCGGCCAGAGGTTTAGTCTCGTCGCGTGCTTCCATCCCGACCTGTTCAGCCTCTAGTTGGGCCAGTATTTGGCGTCCGGCAAGTAAGGCGTACTCCCGGTTACGATCGCGAATAGTTTGAGATACGATCGATGATTGTAGCCCAAGGATAATGGTCAGCCCCGAGGCTAAGACGACGACGGCAAGGATCACCTCTATTAGGGTAAATCCCCGAGAACGGTGGTTGGTGTGGTGTCTCTGTCGTATCGGCATTGTCGTTTACTTCATCTTAGAATCTTTGCGTCCGTATTTCCACTCAAAGTCTTTGTATTCGCGGAAGATATCGGTAACCCCCGTAAAGGGATTCACGAGGATCGTAATTTGGGCGCCAGCACTCATGTGTAGGTGCACGACGCCGAAGTCGGAAAATCCTCGCGGCGAGAACATGAGGAATGCCACGCCGCCATCCTCGGCTGTTTTGACGCCGCGCATGGTGCGGATATCTTCGAAGTAGACGTTCTCTGGGGCTTCGTTCTTTTCTGCGAGGGAGGGAAAGTCGGGGGGAGGGATCATCGTCTGCGTGTCGCCCAGGGAAGCGTAGAGAAAGGCGTACAGTTCGCAGCTCACAACGCCGACGTCGCTGCACTGGCTTGTCAGCGCGGCATCATTTTCCGGCTCAGGGCGCATTATGCCAACATGATACGAGTGAGCGTAGTTTTTACCGCGCTTATCGAGGTTAAACTCGAGACGGTAATAAGCTTGATCGCTTACTGCGCGTTGATTGAGGAACATAATCGTTTCAGACAGGCGGCGCACGTAGCCCTCGTCACGCCAGTACGAGAAGGTCCCGAGGCTGTAGCCAACCAGGGTAAAGCCGAGAGCGATAATCGCGATGACGATAACGAGTTCTATGAGGGTAAAGCCGGAACACTCCGCTGCCCGGTTGCCTTGCTGCCGCTTGTATCTGCGCTGGGACTCGTGTGTCATCGTCGCCAAAGATCTTACTGCCTTTCGTCTCAGGTCTCGTCCCATAGCCCCTGTGTCGCTTGAAGCGCATCCCTATCTCAGGACGGGACCTTCTTACGGCCCAGTTATCGTGTCGTCGAAATTAACCCCTTCGCCGCCCTCCTGTCCGTCCGCGCCAAGTGTTTTAAGTTTGTACGAACGACCATTACCTTCAAGCGAATAGACATACGGCTTTCCCCAGACGTCGGCGAGGTCATCCTTGCTTGCGACGGGCATGCATCCAGGTCCGGTCTTTTCAGTACAGCGATAGAGGTCATCAATGCTGTTGGGGAGCGACCCGTAGGTGATGCGGAACTGGTCGATGGATCCCTTGACCTTGGTCATCTTGGCCTTGTTGAGCCCCTTGCGCGCTTGGTCGCCGCCCGAGCTGATTGAGCTAAGGAGGAAGGTAGAGACTAGTCCAATGATCACGATGACCACGATAATTTCAATCAATGTCATACCGCGTTCACTGCGCAGCGAGAGGGTGGAGAGGAGATGTTTTTTCATAATCTTGTAACCCCAAAAAAAGAGATACGCCATTATCTCTCAGGGAGGGGGAAAGCACAATCTTGATACTTCTAAGGCTGAAGGCTGAGGGGCCGTAGCTGCAGCTGATACAGTCAGCAGAAATCTGAAATCTGACAGCAGAAAGCAGCAGACCTCTGAAAGCTGATTACAGAAATCAGACACGCTATGGGCCCGTGGCCCTCAGGCCATACTCCGGATTAGGCAAAAGAGATGAGCCGCCAGACGGTCAAGCGAACTTATGGCGACAGCGCTCTGGCTTAGGCTTAGGTCCAAAATGGCCTGGCACTCTCGGACTGACCCCATGGCGATTTGAAAGAATCTTTTCTGGTCAGCTTTCGTCCCACGGCCTCTGCCCTCGGCCAAATTCAGAACCACGCTGGATGC
>CAIXSY010000315.1 GCA_903922175.1 uncultured delta proteobacterium
ATCTCCCGAACTCCATAACCCTGTTCCTGCATCGCAACTAGGATCTGCCTATCCCATAAGGTAAGCGGATTTCTTTGTTTTTCCATAACTACTTGGAATCTCAAAAGGTTCCAAGTGTTGCTTCAGTTTTGAAAATCTTCCTTCTCGAGTCTGAGTCACAAGCCTTTCATAGTCCGCTTTAGAGTACGGCTCGTTGAGGAAGTGGTACTCCTTGCCCTTTAGGTAGACGCAGCCGAAGCAGCTCTTGCAGTTATTAAGGTTCCAGCCGAAGTCACAATCGCTGCAGGTGGAGGAGTGCACAAGGAAATTGCAGTTGTAGCAGTAGCCCACGCTGTAGCAGTCGTAGCACAACTCGCAGCCCGATCCGTTGTCGATGTCAGCGCAATCCTTATCCGGCGAATTGTAGTTGCCGTACGAGTAGTACAAACATCCCTGCATATTATTGATATCATAGCATTCGTAGCAGTCTTTGCTGTTGTAGATGTAATCACCAACGCAGTCTTCTGAGTTGTAGAGGTGCAGATTGACGTGGGGCACGCGGCGCTTGATCTGCTCAAACCGAGCCGAGTCAAAGGTCTCCGCTGATGCCCAGGAGCGCGCGATGAGCGCATAGGCCTCTTTTGAGAGCTGCTTGTTATACACCTGGTAAGTCTTATGGCGCAGCCCGATGCACCCCAGGCAATCGCTGCAGCCGAGGCAGTCGTGGCAGTATTTTAAGTCGTGGGAGTTGGTGCAATCGATGCAGTAGTCGCAGCTGTAGCACTTTTCGATGTTGAGACATTCGTAGCACAGCTCCGAGTGCCTCGCGAAGCTGCAGTCGACGCACGACTGAGTCTTCATGCAGTTGTCGAGGTAGTACCGTCACTTGAGCCACCGGTTTCAAAGCAGAGGTAGCAGTTGTTACAGTTATAGATCTGATCGCCGTACGGGCAGTTTTCAACGTTTCGGCTGCTGACGCTGATCTGCGGAGAGCTCAGTGCGAGCGCCTTATAGGCAGCGATAAAATCATTTGCGGCGGTTGGCGATACTGTTCTTGTCATTGAGCAATGTTGCGCCAGAAGCACTCCTGGCAGTAGACGATTAGTTTTGAGTCCGCTGAATAGGCCGAGATCATCTCTTTTTTGCAGGAGTCACAGCTGCGTTTGTACAGTTTGCGATCGCTCTTGGCCGAGAGTCTAAGGCTTCGCCGGCACTCCGGACAGCGCTGCGGTAGGGGTAAGCTCTTTTTGTGATAGAAGTCGTGCTCCTGCTTGATAATCCGGAACTGCTTCTTGCACGTCGTGCATAGGTGCTGAGTTGTTTCACCTTCCATGCGGTTGTTCTCCGACGAGTGGCTTGAGAAAACGCTACCATGTCGCGGGCGCCACATCAACCAAGAGGAGTTTACGATTTAGAAGGAACTTTTTCTCCCCCGAGCGAGATTAGAAATGCTGTTAGGACCTCCTCTATGTATCTTTCCTTTTGAAAGAGATCATGCAGCCTGCCTAGAGAAAAAATCATCAGCGACGGATTGGGCTCCTTTTCTGCGACTATGCTAACAACCGTGGCTATTTCGGCAAGTACGGCCTCCGTCCCATTTTTTACGAGTTCTCTTCTCTGGGCCACGGTGCAAAGTTGGTGAGTTTTATTTAGGATATGTTTCACAAGGGCGCACAACTGCTCGTTTTTTAAATCTACCTTATCTTTCACCTCAGCGAGTGGGATTTTTTTGGCATCTATCTGATTTAGCCAAAGAGGAAGGCGATTGGGTTGTGGAAATAGGGGCTTTATGAGTGTGCAAACAACTGGTGGCACTTTATCGGTGGCTTGTGAAGCGCGATTTACTCCGCTTGCCGGAAAGGCGGGGGATTGGGATCGGTTTGGGAGTCTAGAGCTGAGATCAGCAGCAGCCTTCATGTTATCGCCGTTGCCACTGGCTCTGGATCTGTTTTTAGGAGAGTTACCGTTGTTTTTGCCTGTTTGACTATGAACACGCTTTGCCGCCGCAGCGCGGGGAAGCGGTATCGCCTCTAGGGGCGGCAGGGGGAGCCTGGCCGCTGGCGCAGGCTCTGCGGCGTTGTCAGCCTCTGCTTTCAGGGCAGCAAAAACATCGGGGCCCAAGATGGCCTGGACGCGTTTCAGAGAACCGGTGGCTTCCCCCGTTTGAAACATCCTCCGTTCGACTTCGTTAATTACGAGAGGCCAGCTGGTTGCGTTGATGGGTTGTGGCATGTCTTACACTAATACATAACTCATAATTACTCAAAGGCAGGGTAGGGCGTAAGAATGTTCGGCATAATTACCTTATGGGGGCTTCTTTTCTCTGTATTTTTGGTTTCACGAAGTAGAAAACGAAGACTCGAAGCTCACGAAGAGGGATGTGCTGTATGGAGTTTGACCGGCTATCCAAAAAAGTCATCGGCTGCGCTATCGAGGTGCACCAGGCAGATAGGGCCGGGGGATCTTGGAGTTGGTTTATGAGCAATGACCATTTTTGAGAAGCGACGACGCTGATGTCCTAGGTCTAACGCCGCGCTCCGGCGAGCACCGTCGAGTCGACGTCTGACGTCGACGTCTGACGTCGACGTTTTACGTCCGGTTTAACGTCAGCGTTAGTCGATTAAGGGCGAGCAGTTACTCCTAAAGGAGGGTATCCGCAGATTCGTCTTTTAATCTACCTCTATTAATCTACCTTCGTGTGCTTCCAAGCTTCGTTTCCTACTTCGTGAAACCAAAAAAAAGACACTAATTTACACTGTGCTCCTGAGTTGTTATGACCCATGAACCGATACGATAAAGCTCTGCCTCTGGACCCAAGGCCTGGGACTTAATGATCAATTCCCCGTTAATGATTACTCGAGTCGCCAATTGCCATCCTCTCTGCTAGCCTTAGGCCATGAACGTCATCTGTGAAGCCTGTACTGCCCCTTTTGTTGTCCGCGACCAGGATCTTGGTTTTTTGGAGCGCATCGCCCCGACCTTTGCCGGCGAGCGCTGTGCCATACCGGCGCCGCGGCGTTGTCCGGCCTGCCGCGAACAGCTGCGCATGGCCTGGCGCAACGAGCGTCACCTATTTGTGCGTAACTGTGACCGAACTGGAGACCGCCTGGTCAGCATATTTCCTCCGGCTGTGCCGTTCCCGGTTTACCGGCACCGCGAGTGGTTTAAAGACCACAATGACGCCACCGTCTTCGGGCGCGCCTACGATCCCTCGATGTCTGTTTTTTCCCAGATGGCCGAACTGCAGCGTCAGGCGCCGCGTTTCCACGTCTATAATTTTCAAGAGGAGCTCGACGTAAATTCGCAGTACACCAACTGCGCCGGTAATAACAAAAACTGCTACCTGATCTTCGCCTCCGGGTATAACGAGCAGTGTCTTTATGGACGCTACACAAATCACTGCTTTGATTGTGTCGACGCTTTCTTCCTTGAACGTTGCCGCTGCTGCTACGAGTCAAGTGACATGACCAACTGCGAGCGTGTTTTCTTTGGGCGTCAGTGTAATGAGTGCCATGACGCCTACTTTCTGTATGACTGCCGAGGCTGTCATGACTGCATCGGCTGCAGCGGGCTGCGTCGGCGCCAGTACTGTATCTTTAACGAGCAGCTCACCCGTTCGGCATACGAGTCGCAGGTCGAGGAGTTGGCACTCCATACTCGCGCAGGATTGGAGGGTTTTACCAAGAGATTCGACGACTTCCTGCTTTCGGCGGTACGCCGAGCTGTCCACGGCGAGCAGAATGAGAACAGCTGCGGCGACTACCTCTCGAACACCAAAGACTGTTACTACTGCTTTGATACGCGTAATGCCGAGGAGTGTAGTTATTGCACCTTCTTTGTCGACGGCAAAAGTTCGATGGATATCTACTCCTGGGGAGAGATGGAGCTTTGCTACCAGATCAGCGGCGGCGGCTCCTATGGTGAATATCGCAGCGCATTTACAGCCAAGAGCTTCGGCTGTAAGGAGAGCTACTATCTCGACCACTGCGTCTTCTGTGAGCACTGCTTTGCCTGTGTCGGACTTAACCGTCAAAAGTACTGTATCCTCAATCGTCAATACTCCCCGGCAGATTACGAGAAGACTGTTGCCTGGATGGTGCGTGAGATGAGCAATCGCGGCGAGTGGGGGGAGTTTCTACCGGCGACGCTTTCTCCGTTTGGCTACAACTACTCCGTGGCGATGGATTTCTATCCGTTGAAGCGCGAAGAGGCCCTTGCGCACGGTTTTACCTGGTCGGACTATCAGGCGCCGCAGTCAAAGCCTACAAGGATCATCGAAGAGGTCGGCCTTCCAGCGACGGTGGCAGAGATGGGTGATGATATTTTGGAGGCGACAATTCGGTGTGCGCAGTCGGGAAAGTTTTTTAAGCTTACCAAGGCTGAAATCGCCTTCTATAGAGCCAACAATCTTCCACCTCCGGCGCTCCATCCGGATCTGCGCCAGATGCGTCGCATGCTTAGCCGCAACCCGCACTACCTGTGGCAGCGTGGCTGTGCGCAGTGCGGAGTCGAAATTACGACGGCGTACGCTCCACAGCGCCCGGAGAAGGTGCTGTGCGAGAAGTGTTATCAGGGAGTGGTGGTTTAGCAGATGGGGCAATCAAAAACATGCTCTGCCTGCGCTGGTCCGTTCACGCCAACGGAGCGAGATGCCTACTTCTATCGTCTTTTTGACGTCCCAGCGCCGAGGCAGTGTCCACGTTGCCGATTCCAACGGCGCATCGCCTTTCGTAACGAGCGGACTATTTATCGCAGGGCGTGTTCGCTTTGCGCCAAAAACTTCATCTCGGTTTATCATCCCGATGCTCCATATCAGGTATACTGTACGAGTTGCTTTTATAGTGACAACTGGGATCAATATGCGTCGGGCATCGATTACGATCCGCAGAGGAGCTTCTTTGAGCAGTATTACGATCTGACGCTGCGCGCGCCGAAGCTTGGCGTGCAGCAGGCTAACGATCTGGTTAACAGCGACTATACCAACCATGGCGCAGGTCTTAAGGACTGCTACCTTACCTTTGCCTGCTCCGGCTGTGAGGGGTGCATGTTCGATAACTGCGTTAACGGCTGTGTGCACGTGGTCGATGGCCTTGGGGTTCGTGATACGGAGCTGTCGTATGAGTGTGTTGATTGTAGCGGTTGCTACAACCTGCACTTCTCACAGAGCTGCGCGCACTGCACCGATTCGGCGTTTCTGTATGATTGCCGCTCGGTGAATAACTGTTTTATGTGCGCTAATCTGCGCCGCGGCGAGTACCTGGTCGGCAACCGCCAACTGAGTAAGCTTGAGTATGAGCAATTTAGGCGTGGTCTCGACATGGGAGGGGCTGCTGCCCTGGTTGAGCAACGTGCCGCCTGGACGCAGATGCGCGCTGCAGCTTGGCAGCAGGCACTTCATATCCAACAGAGTGAAAACTGCCTCGGCGACGACGTTCAGCAGTGTAAGAATTGCCAAGAGGTATTCGATCTTTCGGCAAGCGAGGATGCGCGCTTTTGCGTCTACGGCTCGACGCTTAAAAGTTGCTGCGACGTCTACGCCGGTTATCCGCGAAGTGAGCTTGCCTACGAGTGTGTTGCCACCGGAAGCGATAGCTATCACGTCCTTTTTTCGTATCTGCCATGGTCGGCAAGCTATATTGAGTACTGCATTAATGTCGTCTACGCGAAGCACTGCTTTGGGAGCAATCAGCTACACCACAGCGAGTACTGTATCCTCAATAAGCGCTACAATCCGGTAGACTATGAAGCCCTTCGCCAGCGAATTATAAGCGACATGCGCGCCCGCGGTGAGTATGGCGAGTTCTTTCCATTACAGATGTCGCCATTTGCCTATAACGAGACGATCGCCCAGGATTATTACCCGATCACGGCGGCGCAGGCAGCGAGGGCTAATCTTCTTTGGCGCGCGCGCGATGAAGGTGAATGCCGGGTGCAGTTAATTGAGCTTCCCGCTTCGATTGGCGAAACATCTGACTCGATTCTAAGCCACACCCTAGCTTGCGTGGATTGCGCTAAAAATTACCGCATCGCCCGCGAAGAGCTTAAGTTCTACCGCCGTGTGAATGTGCCCGTCCCAGGGCGCTGTCCTGACTGCCGTCATCGAGCGCGCTTTGCGCTGCGCCGCCCACGCGCGCTTTACAGCAGAACCTGCGCTGAATGCTCGGCAGAGGTTTCCAGCAGCCTCGCTCCCGGGCGAAGTGAGCGGGTGCTGTGCGAGGCTTGTTTTTATGGGAAGGTGTACTAATACCGTCCGTAGAAAGTCTTGACCTGAAAAACACATTGATGGCGGACGGAG
>CAIXSY010000316.1 GCA_903922175.1 uncultured delta proteobacterium
AAGCCAGAACGCTGGGGCCACCAGTTTGCTGGATAGTTTGGCGGCTTGTGTCTTTTGCCTAATCCGGAGCATTGGCTAGGGCCATTGGCCCATCGCCCTAGTGGCTACTCTATGCGAAGAGAATTTTCTTGCATTTCGCCAAAGGCGAACTAAGATCACGCAGAGTTGGGAGGAAGAGTTGTGCCTAATTTAGAACAGCGCTATGGAAATATAGTTGTTTCTTTCACGAGCAATCAACTAGTTAGGGCAGAATGCGGGACTAAATCCCTAAGGCAGTATTCGTGCCAAGATTCTATTTTAGCCGCTAATGTCCGATTATAATGATGCAAGATCGTAGTGCGCCCAAGAAGCGGCTTAGTTCAACAAAGTGTTGAACCGCCGCTTGGAGATCTATGCTCGAAATTTGCTCCGTTGGCGGCGGTCCAACACTAAATAATACCTTGTTGTCTCGCTGGGCTCGTGCCAAGGCACTCTTTAGCACTAACTTGATTAGCAGTAAGCAGGCAAAGGGCAGTCCTGACTTAACTCGGATATCAAGCTCATAGGGCCGGTTGGCGCGGATATATCTTCTTGTGCGGGGCATGCATAATATAGTTCGGAGATCTTCTCAAAAAGTTTCCTGCCCCCGATAATTAAAGCTACCCTGTTCCAGAGGTCTTTTCGTGTAACTTGAATTCTTTAGGTGATACCGTGTGCGTTTAAATAGATGTTACGCGAAGATCGCGCGAAGAGCATGCCCTCGCCTCGGTCGGGGTACCTAGGGGCCACTCCTCTGGGGCGGGGACGGCGGGGTAGTAATTCATTTAAATCTGGGCGGGGTTAAAAAAGAATCACCAATACTTGAGTAGCTCTGGGAATCGGTTACCATTGGTGTAATCTTGATCGGTTATCCAATGACATGGTGGCTAAAATAGAGATTCATAGAATTTACACTCAGATAATTTGCTCATGAATTTTCCCCCAAATTTGATCGCTACTCAAATTTTAGATCTTAGTAACGTCATTCATCGCCTTATACGCTTTGGATCCATACGCCTCCAAAGCCAGCCGCGCCTCCTCAAAAAGAAGCCTAAGAATCTTAGCCCTTTGAGGAACAGCCCTATTAGGAGTTTCCACCGCCTGATACCAGAGCTCTCGTAACTGCGCTTCAGTACATTGCCCTAAAGCTGTAATGTATTTTGCGTAATTGAGATCTGGACACACCTCCGGTGCTCCTGCCCCATGATAAAGATTTTCTATTGTTCTTATTACCACTCTCGGATCATCACACACAGCACGGTGAAATTGCGCCGGTAATCGAGGGGAAAGATTTCTGTCGACATATTCTACTATATTTGCACAGTCCCAGTCACTCCAGTTCCACCCCCTATTCTCAACAGCTTTCGCCCGTAATTCTGTTGCCGCGCTGAGGCACTCCCCCACCAGCCCTGGAACTATGGTCGCTAGTCTGAGATCCTGTTGAACTTTATGACCCTCAAAAGTCTGAATATCATAATGATTCAATGTATAGTGATCATGATTAAAGCGCAGCGCAAAATTGCTCACACCTAGAGCTTTAATTCGCGCTTTTCCATAGCTCTGTCCGTTTTTAAAAAGATAAAGTTCAACATGTTCAAAAAAGACTGTAGAGGTAACAACCCGTAATGAATCGCTCGGTTTACTTTGAGGGGGAAGCATGCTGCGAATGGAAGCAGAGTTGACGCCCTGTGTCACAATAAAATAACGCAGATACTCAGTCGCTTCATGTATTGTAACAAAGGATGGTGGCCATGGCGTTTTCGACGGATCGCTGCCTGGCTCTTCGTAAGTGGGAACAATGCGCGGCCTACCCGACTGAACAATACGCGGCATACTCAACTCCTGGGCTAAGATTTATTTTCTGGTGGCTCGGTGCCCGCCAATAGGAGGTTCCGGGAAGAGCGCAGTCCAATTCGGGCGACTCGGCGCATAATCCTTAACACTTTTATGGGGGCGGTAAGCAATATACGGATACTCCCTTGCGGCCCCTCTGGGGGCGAAATTTCATACGGTGTAACGATTCTTCCCCTAGCCAAATTAGCGGCTAATAGACGGCATCCTTCCCAATAACCCCGAAGAGCGCATAGCTGGTCATCTGGATCAGTAAGTTTTAATCGTTGGGTTAGGGTTCCGGAATTGATCCGGTGCCGACCCTCCAGATATTCAGTATAATAGCCTGTTGAGTCAAAGACCTCTTGGCGCCCAGCAGGCTCGTGTGAGTTTCCAAGCGCTGGCTCATGAAAAGTGAGGCGCATCCTGACCTGGCCATAACGTAGGCCACCAAACAAACTTACCTCTACTGCGTATAGATCGACGGGGCTGATAGGTGGAGATCGGTCAGTAAGAGCACAAACCGCTATCTCTCTCGCAATTGCATCCTCTGGTCGGCTACTTTTATAATCTTTAGCTCGAGTGTATAATATTGCCAAGTTACACGCACTCGCCCGCCCATTACTAATACGATGAAAGGCCAGAGTAGCAAAGGCTTGCATAACTTTATAATATTCGAAGCCACCTACTTTTTGCAGGTCAGTAGGAGATTTAATTTGATTTGGCTTTAAGCTCACCACTGCCTCCAGGCACTCCCGGGCCTCCGCAACTGTCATTTGCGGACCCACATTTTCAGCGCGCCAGTTCATAGCATGAGCATCTAGATCAATAGCTGGGCTGTTTGATCCTGTCGTAGGAAGGTATTGCCAAGAGTCCACCCCGCGAAATTCATACCAATGTGTCCCGTCAGGGCGAGGGGGCCAAAATAGCCTCAGTTCTTCGTCCCTCGCCGGAACTACGTCTGACCCGACATGTTTTGCCGGCAACATCGCCTCGGCAAGCAGACGATCTAAGCTTAGTTTAAATGGCTCTGGCCGTAATTCAGGCCGTAATTCAGCGCATCTAACAGGATTTTCTATATTAGTCATAGCATGTTTTTGGGGCTCTATATTTCAGCCCTCTTTGCTCGTCACTATCGAGCGCTAAAAAAATAAAAATCTACCTATAGTCAAAGCCGAAGCAACACCATCGGACCTTATTAATCGCCGAGCCTTAACGGCATCAATTCCTCAGAGGCTAACTATTCTATAGATATAAAATAGCTAGTCAAAGCTAAACACTCTTTGCTGTGATTCAGAGACTAAAAAAGGCACGGCGAGTGGCGGATATGCTAAAATTGTGTGCATATCCGAGGGATTATTGGGCACAGCTCACAGCTCTTTGTCTCCGGGACTGCGCGACGCCCCCGAGATAAAGAGCTCATTAGGCTTGTCCTAATGCTCTCTTTCGCACCAAGGCCTCTACGGAAAAGAAAGGGGACGTTACCCTTTTCGAGCGCTTTATTGGAGCGCGGTGACAAAGGAAAAAGGGTAGCGTCCCCTTTATTCCCTAGCGCTCAGGATCGTCAGCAGATTCCCCGCGCCTACGCCACCGGATGAAAAAATCTCCACTTATCAAGCAACTTTTCAGCAAAACCCACGATTAATAGAAGAGGCCACTCTTCACGGGGAGATTCTATGAACACGAGCAACATATCGACATCACTGGGTCAGCAACCTACCACCGGCAACTACGCCGATCATACTGGTGATTACATCCCTCAAACTAGAAAGTGGGAGCCGAATAACATCTGCGAATTCATGCCCGGCGGCTCCGAAGAACATCCGCAATGCTGCAGTAGCACGAAGACGATCGATCGGGCCATAGACAAGGCATACCGTAACGGCCTCCAGTCCCATCTTGGGATCGATGCCATCAAAGATTACCCATGCGTCACCGAGTATGAGATGGGGAAGTTATCGAACGATCTCCGCTGTAAAATTCGGCAATTCGGAATTCAGATGGAGCTACCTGAGGACATAGATCCGACTAAACGCCCACTCACGACGACAAGAGAGATTCAAAATTATTGTAAGGAGATCATTTTTGAAACATTGGCTAGAGAGCTGAACCGCGTCAGTGATAGCAAGCCGATTGCCTTTACCAAGCAGGTTGTAAAATATTGCCAATATGCACTAACGCTTCGCCCGAGTGCCTTAGATCCATCAACCTATCTAAATGGCGGATGGGGAAATGATTAGTCGTCGATATTTTCTAAACTCCTCTGGTATACCAGTTAGCGCCGACAGCGTCCGCTCTTCAAGCGAAGAGCCTCGGTCATCAACACGCCATGCGAGTTTTTCTTCAACTAGCCCGAGTTTACCGCGATCTGATTTCCGGATAATCAAGTCCCCATTGGCGACGAAGATAGTAGGGCGATTTTGATGGGGGGTCGATGGGGCAAAATATAGCGAAGCTACGGCAGTGGCGCGGCGTGTATGAGGAATTCCAGGTAAGCGGGCTTAGGGTCAAGTAGTTCTGCGCCGAGAAAAGAATCAACTACTATACGTTCAAAGGCTGGCAGCAGAAATTTGCAAAAGAGAGCAAGGGCATGTTTGTAGAGGTCGGAACACTGCCCAGCAATGCAACCTACACGGTGGTACTGCGTAACGGTCGCGAAGTGCGAGTTGATGGCGGATTTAGCGAAGCCCGGGTGCGGCAGCTGATCCAAGTGTGTGAATCTGCTTAGTCTACCGTCGAGCACAAGGGTATTTGTGTACCGCGGTGCGATGGACATGCGCTGCTCATTTGAGCGGCTGAGCGCAGCGGTGAAGCATGTTCTGGTGCAGGATCCGACATCGGGGCATCTGTTTGTATTCCTGAATCGGCAGCGCACGCACGTAAAGATCCTGTACTACGACCGCACAGGGTACGCGATCTGGTACAAACGTTTGGAGCGAGGAACGTTTAGCGCGCCGGAGAAAGAGGAGGTGGCGTATCACGAATTGGTGGCGATGTTGGAGGGTTTTGATTTACAGAAAAAACGCATAAAACTGCGGTGTTTTCGCACAAATAGTGATGCGCAGCCAGGTGCAGTATGATACAAGAATTAAGTGAACGTTGACCTTCCACGAGATCTTTCCACCGCCCATTTTTTGATTAACGAACAGACGCTTGCGCTGCAGCGCAAGGATGCTGAGCTTGCGGAGAAGGATAAGCAAAACGCTGTCCACGCTCGCCGCATCGGCGAACTCGAGCATCAAGTAGCGTGGTTTAAGAAGCAGATATTTGGCAGTAAGTCCGAACGGGTTGTTCCCGCAGTGGCGTCTGGACAGCTAACGCTTGGGCATGAAATTACCGACGGAAAACGATCCGTACTTACGCTTCCCACCACGCCAGTAAAAGGACATGCGCGGCGCAAGAGCAACAAGCAGCCGCTGGACGGTGACTGTGGAGAAAGTGGGCTTCGCTTTGACGGTACCATCCGAGCAGAAGAGATTCCGGTGCCGGTGCCCGAGATAGTTGGGCTGGAAGAAGGAAAGGACTACGAGGTTTTGGAAGTGCGAGTTTCCGAGCGTATAGCGCAAGAGCGTGGTGCGTATTATATCAAACGCTGGATGCAGCCGAAGATAAAGCTTATTGAGAAGAACGTGATTGTAGCGCCCCCGGCGCCTGAGGCGGTGCTTGAGCGCACCTATGCCGACGTGAGCGTGCTGGTGGGTATCCTCCTGGACAAGTTCTGTACCATCTTCCGCTGTACCGCATCCACCAACGGATGACGGCGTGCGGGATAAAGATCAGCCGCGGGACGCTGACGAACTGGGTTATACGGGTAGCGGCACTTCTTGAGCCGATAGGCTCTGCGCCCAGTTACCAGAATACACCCTGCCCTTTCGCCCACACGGCGTTGTCACTACTTCACTGTTGAAATTGAGAAGTTACTTCACCTGGAGCTAACTCCATGTGAATACTCAGCAATTTATTTCGTGGTTTTCGTGACCTTTTTCGTGCCCTTCGCGTAACTGTATTCTTCTGCTGTACCATCAAGCAGTTTCGCTATGTTACTATTCTCTCATGTCGTCCGATACTGAAGAGATGCAGTTTCTGCAAAGAGTTTCACCCACCTTCGGCGGCATCTCCTGCGCGATTCCCAAGCCTCAACTCGGCCCCCTCGATCGCCTTCGTCGCCGCCTGGCTTTTAGGAATCAGATTCACGTCTATCCTCGTCGGTCGATGGTATCGCAACAAAGCGTCATGTCGATGTTTTATCCAGGCAACGCGTTCGGTATTATAACTAACGAAGAGTTCTTCAATGACGCTATCGATGCCATGCAGTGGGGCTCGGATTTCGACGCCGCCAAGCCGCTTTTCGCGCAGGTCGCGGCGCTGCGCGACCAGGTACCCCACATGGCGCGCTCGGCACTTTTCAATGAGAACTGTGATTTCGCTTCGAATTTATCCTACTGCAAGAACTGCTACCTCATTTTCAATTCGACCCATGTTGAAGATTCGATGTACGGCGAAAACCTATGGCAAACGAAAGACAGCCTCGATAGTTCGTATCTTACCGACTGCGAGCTCTGCTACGACTGCTTACTCTGCCAGAAGTGCTACAACCTGCAGTCATCGTGGGACTGCGAGGGCTGCAGCGAGAGTTACTTCCTCCTGGGCTGTATTTCATGTCAGCACTGCTTCGGCTGCGTAAACCTGCGTCATAAAGAGCACTATATTTACAACCGAGCGGTGACGGCAGCGGAATACTCAACTTTTCTCTCGACGATAAACCTGGCCAGCCGTACTGAACGCGCCGTGTACGCCGAACAAGCCGAAAAACTTTGGCGTTCTCAGCCTCGCCCGCACGTGACCGTCAAACATTGCGAAAACGTCGAAGGTAACTATCTTTTTCACTCGCGAGACCTGAAGAACTGTTTTTTTATCAATAACGGTGAGAGCCTTCAACACTGTGCCTTTCTTTATGGAGGTGCAAAAGACTGCCGTGATCTCACCTTCGTAGGGCTCAATTCAGAGCTCATGTATGAAAGCGCTTGGTGCGCCTTAAACTGCAGGCTATGTCGGTTTTGCTTCTGGTGCCTGCAGTGCGACGATCTTCTGTACTGCTGGCATTGCATATCGTGCCGTAACTGTTTCGGCTGTGTCGGCTTACGCAATAAAGAGTTCTGCGTCCTAAACCGGCAGTATACGAAAGAAGAGTATGCTCGTCTTGTACCGCGCATTATCGAGCAGATGTCTAATTCGGGAACGTGGGGCGAGTTCTTCCCCATGAGCATGTCGCCCATTCCGTACAATCACTCGATGGCGCAGCGCTACTTTCCCTTGACCGAAAAAGAGGTTCGAGACTTCGGCTGCACATGGTACGAGAAGCCTGCGCAGACCGTTGCCGGCGCGATCTCTACCGAAAGCCTTCCTGACATTGATGCGTTAAGCGACGAGACCCTCATTTTTAAAAGTGCTCAAAGCGGCGCTCCCTTTCGTATTACCTCAGAGGAGCGCAAACGCTACCGTAAGTTTTGCGCGCCTCTTCCCACCTTAACCTACGACGAGCGCCTCACCGCCCGTGCGCTTCGCCTCGGCGGCTTAGTCCTTCATCGGCGACGCTGTGAAAAGACGGGAGAGTCTCTCGTAAGCAACTACACAGCCGATAGCGGCTGGACCATCTGGAGCAAAGAGGCCTACGAGGCGTCATTCTAGATACGAGCATTTAGTGCGCCAACCGACCTTCAGCGCGGTCGCTGAAGGAGATTTAGGAGATCCCAGGCCTTGGTCTCAATCACAGCTAGTTTGTGCGTGCGATAGACCAAAACGTAATCGGCGGTCAGTGCCTTACCGCGCATTCCATGGCCCTCGATCCGGCCCAGCGTGATCGGATAATCACGCAGAACCTTGCTCCCCTCAACCACGCCCCACCCCGCCGCCTTTAGTGCGGGGTCAATGTGTTCGGCTCGGGTCTCGGCTTCGTTTATGGTTTTGGTGCTTTCAGTCTCTTCCGTTTGGGCATTTCTTGCAACTGCTTAGCTACCTTTTCAAAATCGAGATCAACCAGACGCGGCTCGGCATCGCTCATGACCCGGTAACGGTCATATTCCAGCTCCGCCTTCAATTTGGCATTCTCAGCCGAAACCTTACCAGCATGATCGAGCAGTTCACGCCCGGAAATCGTTAGAAAGTCATCCAGCTTTTCGATCCAGCGGCGCATGCTCATCGGCTTACGGTCGAGCGCCTGCAGCTCTGCAAACTCAAGGTACAGATTTACAATGCGATTTAGAGTCTGCAGTTCTGTTTCGCTTAAGTAGTTTTTAGCGATAGAAACATCTTCACGGCGAATAATCCGGCCAGCGCCCGTGCTCGTCAGCCCCATCAATGGCTTAGACGCATCGGCACGTTCGTGAATTACCTCTGCCGCAGTATGACCATGAGCGGCCCAGTGCATCTTATTTTGCACCGTAGCAAAAAACTGCTGCGACATCTCCGTATTCGGCGTGTAGTCCACACTCGTGGCATAGATATCCAACACCTTCTGATAAAAGCGCCGCTCGGAGGATCGAATATCCCGGATGCGGCTGAGCAGCTCGTCAAAGTAGTCGGTCTGCCCCTTACCCGGCGGGTTTTTTAGGCGCTCGCTATCCAGCGTGTACCCCTTGACCAGGTACTCTTCCAGTCGGGCTGTGGCCCACTGCCGAAACTGCGTGCCGCGGTGGCCGCGCACGCGGTATCCGACAGCCAGAATCACCGGCAGGCTGTAGTGCTCAATTTCGCGCGTAACCTGGCGGGATCCTTCGGTTTGAACTATCCGGAATTTCCGGATAGTTGGCCCCCGCTCTAGCTCGCCTTCATTGAAAATGTTCCCTAAATGCTCGTTTACAGTTCGCGCGTCAACATCAAACAGCTCCGCCATCAATGACTGAGTCAGCCACACGGTTTCATTCTCAAAGCGGCACTCAATCCGCGTACGGCCATCATCCGCCTGGTAGAGGATCAGCGATGACTGTGCCGGCGTGCCGTCCGAGTTCTCGCGCAGGAGCTGCTTTTTGGTTTGCAGCTTGTAGCTTTGCTTGTTTTTGTTTTGAGTTCTTTTCTTCATGAGCAGTTTCTTTTCCTAAAGCGCCCCACTAAAGGCCTATTCGAACATGGCGCGTACTCCAGCTAATCTTACCCTTATCGTTACCAGCCTAGAATTAGCAGGAAAAGCCGCGATTAGCTATCAGCCACTCGTAGACGCACCTGCTATCCATGCAGGTATTTCCGCATCTTCTCCTCCCCGATCTCGGCAAAACATCTCATCTCTGATCTTGGTCGGAATATGGCGAGGCTTGGGCGCGGCATCTCGTTCGGTTTTCTCCAGTGGCATTGGTCTCAGACACTGCGCGGTATATGAAACAAACAAAAGAACGAGTGCTTCGCGCCATGAAAAAACTTATTGAAGGAGGTACTAGCGATACAGATTCTTGCTGTAAATCTCGAACTCGGCCAAAATCCCAAGCTTTCGACATTGATGATACAGCCACTCAGGCCGCATTTTATTTCGGATTCGATACGCGTCGAGAGCGGCAACGAATTCCGGTACCGAGTTGTACTCCGACAACTTTGGCCCCATTTTATATCGATCTATGGCTCTCCGAATCTTGAATATTCCTACCAAGACAGCGATGACGATGACAATCGCTGCACTTACAGCGAAGCGGCAATCGTATAGCCACATCAGCACTGATCCAAATGTGAATTCTTCCTTGTGCTTACTAAGCCAAACCCCAAGCGCAAAAATCCCCATGAAAACAATCCCTTGGGTGGCGCGCTTATTTTGATAGTAATAATACCCTGGCTTTGGCATGCCTCGATTTAAGCACTGATTACAGTCATAATAAATAGTCGTCGGACTTCTATCTTAAGCAATTTCTGACCGGGACGACGCGCACCCGGCGCGCGCATCATCTGAGACAAAAAGTCAGAATTACTCGGCGCCCCCTTTTTGCTGCGACAAGAACTCCCAAAAGGCATCACTCCGTTCTTTCGGTTTTCGCCACTTTCGCCAATCTAAGCGCCGAACGCAGTAACCCCTAATCGCAGAGCTAATAAACGACTGGCCACCTACACTCCATACGCTTGAACCGCAATGATAGCCTTCGTATTTTATCGGTCCCTTGAGAATGTTGCCTCTCGTTTCAAGCATCTCAACGAATTCCCCTGGTGCAACCGAAGCTCCTTGTTGATCCCGAAATGGACGATCTTCTTCAAACATAATCCCCTCATTTAGTAGCGCCCCCGCTCATATCGAAGGCTGTTTTTGGTTTAGACATCTGTGTATCGGAGATTTTGAGAAAAAGTTTCCTCCTTTGCCCCCTTGAAGGCTAATTTTTGTCCGGCGCGACACCACGTCTCGGTTTCTGGGGATGTTTAGATTCATCTTTCCATTGCAACTTCCCTCAGGGGTGGCGGGGGAGAGTTAAAGGGGTCAGGACCCTTATTCTTTCTTCGGCCTGCCCCGGGGGCGAAGCGATTGAGTTATTCCAAGACGCGCGGCGGTTTCGAGAGTCCAACCCTCCGAACCATATGGCCGACCACGAGTAACGGAAAGTC
>CAIXSY010000317.1 GCA_903922175.1 uncultured delta proteobacterium
ATGCCGAGCTGTGTGTGTACTTCTACCAGGAGTTGCAGAAGAAGGTAACCGAGGCAATGAAAAGGTTGCTTGGTGTTAGGAGGCTTAACCTCTGGGAGGGTGATCCGATCCTGGCCGAAGTTCTATACCGTCCGCTAAAAGTCTTGACGCAAAAAGCGCATTGATGGCGGACGGAGCAGCGCGCTTCGGCTGACACTCAGGACAAGCCGGCCGCCCCCAGATATTCGGGGTCCGCCAAAACTTTTTGCAGACGGTATAGATGCTGATAAGGTAATTAGCCGGATCGCCTACTTTCATGCCAATCCAGCGGAAGCAGATCTGGTAGACTCGATAGACGAATACCCAGGGCTAACCCCTTGGAGTGAGTTTCTTAGTGCTGAAGGAAGATTAAGGACACCGAAGGAAGATTAAGGACACCCATCTTTTGCATCAATTATACCTGTCGTTATTGGACTTAATCAGCTCGATTCTGATCGGACTGGACCGCTTTAACCACCGATAATTGCCGGAGGAAGCAATTTGGTGGGTGTCCTGGAAGGCTGTGAAATAATGGCGCGCCTACTAGGTACATGCTAAAAAGCAAGAAAGTGTATGCTTCCGAGTGGTTACAACCTGCCACGTGGAACCACGAATCAGGTCCCTAGTGATTCCCGCACTCTAAGCGCAATCGCCTCAAGCTTGGTGCGCTCGGCCAAAGCACCGTAATGAGGGGGAAATTTCCAGCCAAAGCCATCTCCGGCATACCTTGGGATAACGTGCATATGCGCATGAAAAACCTCTTGGCCAGCAGCGGCTCCATCGGCAAGCGAGAGTGATATCGCTTCGCAGGGAAGGATCCGTTTTAGATGCGCGGCAACAAGCTTGGCCACGCGGGCCATATGTTGAACATCAACATCGGTCAGATCCGTCAAAGATGCAGTGTGTGCCTTAGGGATCACCAAGGAATGTCCCTCGTTAATCGGATGGACATCCAAAAACGCAAGGACGTATTCGTCTTCATACAGGCGACTTGCCTGAAGTTCTTGGGACAGGATTCTACAAAAGGTGCAGGGTGATGTCATAAGACGAAGAGTACACATTATTTGCTTTGCCGTCATCCCTGATGTTGAACCGACCTGCGCATTGGCGCTGAAGAGACTAGTGCCACCTGCTTCTGTAAGCAGCTCTCAGCCGTCAGATTTCTGCTGACGGCATCAGCACTCGGCTCCCTTCGACTTGGTCCCAGGCTCCCTCGCTCAGGGCGAATGTCCAGAATTGCCTGATACTGTCGGATCGATCCGAAGGCAGCGCATGCTGGAACTCTCAGAAAATATAAAACTCCATAAAGTCCCAGCCGATCACATTACGGCGTGCAAATAATGCCCCGCACCGCATCATTTTGCGGACGCCCGTATCCGCGAATCCAGCGATTCACGCCGAGACAGTAGCTTTTTATGCGCTGCAGCGCGCCAGTATCACTTACTTGGTAGACATCAACACCGAAGCGCGGCGGCGTAACTCCGTCGCCCGGATCGCCCGCGCTGGTTAGCACCTGGCCACTGCCGTTTACCGCCAGTAATCCACATGCTCTGCAGAAGCCCAGCCAATAAACCCGCGCAGATATCTAATCGAGTTGGCTAGCGAGGGCACCGCGCTCCCAAGCGGATTACCGTCCGTAGGCCAGCCGGTCTCAGAGACCAGCACCTGTTTTCCGTTCGCGGCCACCTTAAGAGCAGCATAGCTATTATTCAAATAAACAAGAGCGCACGAAATTCCGCGCTGCTCCCAGAACGGATAGAAGTTGGCCGGGATGACGTCACAGGCGTCAATGAGCGGCTGGTTATTGATAAATGCACCCGAGATGCTCCTTAGCTGCTTTTACTTCTCCGATGCGCTGGTTAGGGCTGTGCGTATCCAACAATCTCTTGAATTCCCATCTTCCAAGG
Organism: uncultured delta proteobacterium; assembly: GCA_903922175.1. Taxonomy (GTDB): domain Bacteria; phylum Bdellovibrionota_C; class UBA2361; order UBA2361; family CAIXSY01; genus CAIXSY01. Next base: position 1,926 of record CAIXSY010000317.1, read on the forward strand.
AAGAATTCTCACTTTTCCAACCCGACGCGGGGTCTCCTCCTGGGAAATAATCATCGCTTTGGAGTTTGAAAAATCCGGCAAGAAGCGGGCCAACTTATTGACTTCTTCATCAGAGACAGAGGATGTCGATTTAATCTCGACAAGGAGAGTTTCTCCGCTTGGGTTCTCAATAACCAAATCGATCTCTGCATCGTCTTTTGTTCGCAAATAGTAGAGACGTAGATCTCGGTTCAGATAATGATTAAGTCTATGTATCTCCAATATCACAAACTGCTCGAAGACGCGCCCATAACCGTAACTTCGCGGCACTACCGGAATCGAGAGAGTCCCCATGAGCGCCCGTTGAACACCTAGATCAAAAAGAAAGAATTTCGGTGCTTGGTTTTGCTGTTTACGTATAGATTTGGAATATGCTGGGAGAGTGAATCCCAAGAGCGTATCTTCAAGAATTTGAAAATAACGATTTACTGCATTACTATCGACATTACAATCTCTACCGATTGAAGAAAAGTTAACAATCAAACCGCTTGACTGGGCGGCGACCTCTAGGAAGCGGGTAAATGGATCAAGCTGTCTAACTATCTGCTCCTCTCTTATCTCCTCTCGAAGATACGTACCCAAATAACCCTTGAGCAAAAGGGCTCGCTCGGCATCGTCGTTAGCGGCGAACACCGCAGGCAAAGCTCCCCAGTTCAATACTTGCTCCAAACTAAAGTCACTACCCAATTCGATAAACGTAAGTGGAAACAACCTGTAGAGTACCGCCCGACCACCCAGCATATTCGCACCGACACGCTTCAGCTTTCGCGCACTCGACCCTGTCAAAGCGAATTTTACCCGACCATGTAACTCCTTAGATTCAAGTAGTCTATGAACCTCGTTCAGCAGTTTTGGAACTCTCTGTATTTCATCGATCACGATCCATGAGGATTGGGTCCCACCGCCAGCAAGATGCTCTACCACCATGGACTCGAGACTCGTGGGGTGACGGGTAAGTGCTAGAAAAAAATCGTCATCCAGCAGATCAATCCAGAGTGCCTTTGCCAGACTGGAGTTGGCCCTTAAAAGTGAAGTTTTTCCCGTCGAACGCGCCCCAAACAAGAAAAACGTGAGTGATTCAGATATGTTAAGCAGTCTATTATACATATAGTGAATTTATCGGGTATTTTACATATATGTACCATCAATTCACGCTGGTGGCAATGTATAATGTATAGATGTATAGGGGGAGTTAAAGGGGTCAGGACCCTTATTCTTTCTTCGGCCTGGGGGAGTTAAAGGGGTCAGGACCCTTATTCTTTCTTCGGCCTGCCCCGGGGGCGAAGCGATTGAGTTATTCCAAGACGCGCGGCGGTTTCGAGAGTCCAACCCTCCGAACCATATGGCCGACCACGAGTAACGGAAAGTC
>CAIXSY010000318.1 GCA_903922175.1 uncultured delta proteobacterium
CTCGCCAGAGCATCGGCCGCGAGGCCGAGCGACGGCGGGTGGGTTTTAGGTACTAATGTTTCTTCTGGCCCGATAGCCAAGTGGTAAGGCAACGGTTTGCAAAACCGTCACCCCCGGTTCAAATCCGGGTCGGGCCTATTCAATCCCTCCTTCTAACAGCCCGGTGCTGTTCATTAATTCAGGATAAGGCGCGCGTGTTGCGCGTCCCCCGAACGCCCGCGGGATGAATTTACCGGAATTTTACCGGAACTCGCAAAGCGACACCAAATTGGCTCGCCAGCCGTAGCCCTAAGGGCGAAGGTTGGAATCCATCGTACCCATCACCGCGTGGGGAGATCTGCTTGTATACGGTTGGTCCAATTGGCGTCGCTCAACGCCTGGCATTTGAAGGGTGTTCCGTGGGCTGGATAACAGAACGTAAAAATAAACAGGGAAAAACCATCTACTACGCCGAGGTGCGGCGCAAAGGCGCAGGCGGAGCCTGCCAGACCTTTGCTAGGCTCACCGATGCCCGCAGTTGGATTCAGGACACAGAGTCCGACATGCGCAGCGGCAAGCACGCCAAAGGCGTCGAAGCGCAACGCCACACCCTAAACGACGCCATCCAGCGCTTCCTCCTCGAAGAGCTAAAGAAGAAACCAAAAAGCATGGCCGACCAGAAACGCCACCTTCTCTGGTTCAACGAGCAGATCGGCTCCAAAACTCTGGCCGACGTTACCCCTGCCCTACTAAGCGAGCTAAAGAGCAAGTACATGCTGACGAACACCCGCAGAAATAAGCCCCCTTGCCCGCAATCCTGGAATCGCATCATCTCGTCGATTAGCTGCGTCTTTGAGATGTGCACCCGCGATTGGCAGTGGATTGAAGTAAATCCCACTAGGCGCATGAGACGCGAGCGCGAAGCCCCCGGCCGAGTGCGCTTTCTCTCTGAAGAGGAACGTGTCCGGCTCCTTGAAGCGTGCAAGGCCAGTAACGCCCCGAATCTCTACCCTTTGGTGGTCTTGGCCCTCTCAACCGGCATGCGCCGGGGCGAGATTATCCACCTCACCTGGCCCCAGGTGGACCTTATCAAAGGCATCATCATCCTGACTGACACCAAGAACAGCCAAGCCCGCCGCGTGTCGGTCAGGGGCATGGCTTTGGACCTCATGCGCCAGCACACCAAGGTGCGCCGCATCGACTGCAACTGGGTCTTCTCCATCCAAGTATCTGCCGGTGCACCACCAATACCATTCAACCTCGACAAGTACTGGTACAAGGCGATCGCCGCCGCTGGAATTCCCGACTTCAGGTTCCACGATATAAGGCATTCGACAGCGAGCTACCTCGCCATGAATGGCGCCTCACTACTCGAGATCGCCGAGGTCCTTGGGCACAAGACACTCCAGATGGTGAAGCGCTACTCGCACCTCGCCGAGTCACACACCGCAAGCATCGTTGAGCGCATGAACCAAAAGATCTTCGGGCCATAAGGAGGAGCCTATGGGATTCTATAAACGCCTCACTGAGCACCTCAACCTCGCTCCTCAGTTCTGGATTCTTGATACCGGCATCGCAGCAGTACTTGTGGGACTGCTGACCTGGTCCTGGCCGACGTTTCTAGCCACCTCCGTGCTGCTTATTTTGTGCCTAAGCGCACCCCGCCTGCGCCGGTACTACCTTCTGACCTGGGCGCTTTGTTGGGTGGTAGTCTGGTGGCAGTTCGTAGCTATTAGCCGGGAGTGGCTCGGCCACGCTCAAGATGCGATAGAGCGCTTACCGTTATATGTCGCGATCACCATCGGCGGGTTGTTTTTGTTACGGTGGATGGTGAGCGCCCTTGTCGCCCCTCAACCTGCACAGGACCACCAGCAAGCCCCAGGCAACAGGCCAGAGAAGCCACTATGCGCCGATCCGTGTGCCAGCCAGCATCCTGACCCTTATCATGTGTTGGGGATAACCTCAGCAGCGACAGCCACTGAGGTGAAGACTGCCTACAGGCGGCTTATGAGCCTCTACCATCCTGACAAGGTGGCGCACCTGGGGGATAGACTACAGACCACGGCTAATGAGCAAAGCCGGGAGATACAGCGAGCGTATGACGGCCTCCGAGGAGGCTCCATTTAATTAGCCAGGCTCAAGAGACTCAAAAAATAGTGGTGTGTCATAACGCCGCGAGTAAGTGAAATATGGGGGCACTCCTCGGCGATTCCCCACCGCATACGCCCTCCCCATCGCTCTACTCGCCGTCGTCGCTATCGTCGTTATTAATGTCGTCGGTAAAAAAATTAGCCAAAAGTTGAATGAGGCGGCGGGATTGGGGAATTTGTGCCAGCAGGGGTACGCATTTAACTCCGCTACAAGCACGTGCGTGCCTGACGGCAGTGCCCCCCTCCCGGATAGCCATACGGTGCCATCATGATCTGTACGCTTCCTTAAAAAGAACGCAGGCCAACCTACCAGATACTGTAGGAAAACGTATTATTGAAAATTTCAGACCACCACAGCAGGCACAGGTATCGCTGAGCCAAACCTTGCTGTCCACCCTCGTTTATCGTCTTGGCGACGAAAACGAGAACTCACGCCACTGATACTCAGTTAAATGGGTCGCTTCGGGATAACGCCGCCTCTTCTCACCATTCGAATGCGGAACTACCATGACATCTATAAAATTCATACCGTCAAACACCTTCTCCTGCGTATCAACACTACCTACTCCCTGATGACTGAGTGCAATAGCGCCGGCGCTGATGCCAACGACGGTCTGCACGTTACTTACTGCAAGCTTACTCGAGAAGCCCTTTTCACCTAACACCCGGAGTAAGTACTGACTATCTCCTCCTGAAATTATGATGACATCATTTTCAAATGCGTCCGCGAAATTCCCAGACTCCACAAGCATCGCGCCGACTGCGCCCAAAGATTTGAAATGTGCAATAAGGTTAGAAAAGCCAGAGCGAATCATCAAAAGGAGGGCCGGGTTCGTTTCGGCGGCAACCGCAACATATCCAACGGTCTTTCCTTTGAAGACAGCTGATATATCTTTTAAGATTCTGAATATATCATTCCCGCCGCCACATAAGACGGCCTTAATTTCTCGCTCCGCTGCCGGCTGCAGTCCATTCATGCCCATCTATACCTACTTCCGTTTTGGCATTTCCACCGATTTGGCTTTGCATGCCACTCTTCCTGAGCCAACAGCGTGCACCATTTCGCCGTTTGGGCTGTTTGCGGGAAATAGCTGTACTTTATCGATTGAATCGAGTCCGCCTAAGAGCATGCAGAGCCTCTCCAGACCAAACGCAAAGCCGGCTAGCTGACACGGACGTTCGCTCCGCTCATTAACCGTAAGAGCCTGTAGCAAGAAAGCAAATTCTGAAACCGGAAGATGAAAACGCTCAAGCGCCTGTCGTTGCAAGGTCGCGGTGTTCATCCGCCGATCTCCCCCAGCGACCTCTACGGCTTGTGACTTAGTACAAACCACTAAGTCATAACTGTCGCACCGCAACTCTGTGAGGGCTTTGTCGTTATAGTCAAAAAATGAAAAAGGTGAACCAAGCAAAGCCTGCCGAGGCATAGTCATGATGTGATGCAGCGGTCTAATCCCGCCCGTAGGAGTAGTAACAGCGAATGGCATATTAATTAGCCAGTATGCCCTAATCTCGTCTGCATGTTCCAATCCTTGATGAATGATTGAAAGCTCATCCCTAAGCTCACGCAGATGGTTTAAATCCGTACCAGCCAGGAGCAGCTCCTGAGGTCGTATCCTCCCGTGCAGTTCGCCGAGACCACCCTCAGAGAACCTATGGAGCCCCCGATGGAAGGCGAGCTTTCGCAGATCCCCTGAGCTTAAGAAGCCAAGCTCGCCGCGTAAAACAGGGGTTTTATCAACAATATCAAGCAGTATGCCCGAAAACAGGTTCGGATCATCTTTTCCATAGATTTTCACGAACGTTAGATAATCATATTTAGGAATGGGCGCTAAGTTTCGCCCTTTGATCCCAAAGTGAGCCTTACGCAGGATCGCTTCTATCAGCCTCATGGCCTGTCGCCCTTCTGCATCCTGCAGCTCAACGTCAATTTGCTCAAACATCTGACCGTGGGTCTTATCGCCCGGCTCAGCTCTAAAGCAAGTCGCCCGACGCCAATTCGATCCGAAGACTATGGCCGCCGCTTCCTTCATCACTTGCGGTGACTGTATCAGACTATAGGTCTTCCCATTAATAGGATTGAATACCTCAAAATCCTTGCCACCATACTCATGTATACTGCTGTCTATAGGCGGCAACCATAGGTGCGTCACTCCAGCCTCATAAAGCACAGTTTCAGCTATTCTCCCTACTTCACTCGCAACCTTTAGACCTCGTTGTATTTCCGGAGAATGCAAAACTGCCTGTAATCGTGCTTCGTAAGCGGCAAGAGCTGCGCTATGGTCGAATTTAACTAATCTGAGCGGCGACGGACTATTGCCAGTCTTAGATAGAGGCAATAAGCCCTCGGACGGTAACCTACTCCTTTCAGGCGAATTGCTTGGCATCAGATTATCCCCTCCCGATTAGGCACTCTTGAAGTGCGAGCAACAAATTCGTGATTGCTCGCAAGGAAAGCCTCCATCTGCACAATCAGTTCGGAGAAGCCGTCATAGCGTTCTAAAAATAACCTACGGCTCTCATCAAAATGTAGTCTCTCGACGAATTTCACGCTGATCCCCTTCCAGTAGTCCAAACTGCTGCGCCAGCTGAATTCTCCAGCGCTGTAACCCGCCTGAAATCCCCACAGAATCTCAAGCACTCGGTGGGGATTCACAATGTCGAGCTTGTCCGCATCCCATAAAATATCGGATAAGCAATCAGTAAGTCCGTCACCTCGCCCTCCCCGATTGCGGTGGGAAAGAATTGCTCTGACAACTGTATCAACAATCCGTTGAGGATACCCGCTGCGCCGAGCAAATTCGCTAAAAAGGCGCACGCTTTCGACTTCGTGGGGGGTTTGCTCGACCGAATCACGATCATTGCGTCCCGTGTCATGCCAATAGCAAGCTAGCTTTAGTGCCACAAGATCTTCTTCCTTACCGTCAGGGCAAGACCCATCCCAAATTCGAAGCGCGTTACTATGAACAGCGTCACTATGAGCTACTGTGTGAATAAAGTTCCTCTTATCCAATAAGAGCTTGCATGCCTCGTCACGAGCCGCCACAAAATCGATTGGACACTGAAAACATGTAAACGTCATCATAGAGGTTTCCCCCTCAATCCTTTTCCTGAGTCTGGTGACCTATAGAGTACGAAAGAGTATTAGGACGTGCAATGACCTCGCCCAATAGCTGCCGCCGATGTTCGGGCGCTGCAATCGCATAATGCCGTCCATCAAGTGAGCCTGTCCTTCGCATAATCTCACTAAGGTCTTCAAGCATCAGCGCGTGAAATGTTTTTGAATAGGCACAGTTTTTGGGATCGACCGCTTTACTGTCACCTGAGTTAATAAAAGCTTCATACGCACAACCATTACCGCAAATCCCGCGAGCTGGACAACCTGCGCACTCTTCCCGGCAAATGGGCGAGCGCCGACACCATTCAGTAACAACCTTTTCTCGGTATTCCTCTGTATCAAGCCCTGACAGGGCGAGCCTACCCATCACTAAGAATGACTTGCATGGACCAATCATTCCACGAGAATCGACGTTCAAGTTAGTCCCCGCAGCAGCACCGCAATCATGCAACCTGCACTGCTGCTCCACGAATGGGGCGACCTTTCTATATACTAGCTCGAGAAAGAGCCCCTGCTCTCGGAACCGTTTATGTGCGCCATATATCTTTGCCGCATAAAGCACGGGATCAACTAAATACTCAAAATCGCGCTCCCCGGGAGTGGGAGGCTTCATGAAATTCACTCCCAATCCGGTTGGATGGTAACGCTCCAGAAGAAACTCTACAATTTGATCAACTTCATCGATATTATGACGACCGAGTACGCTCGAAATTGAAACTTCCACCCCCGCAGTTTTCAAAAGCTTAATACCTCGGTCAACCGCCTCGAAAGTTCCTTGATGTCGCAGGTTGCGCCGCAAGAGATCATTGACTGCAGCCGGCCCGTCCAGCGAGACAATGCACTTAATATTGTAGCGCGCTAGATATGTTGCTACCGTGGGGGTCACTAGAGTCCCATTAGTGGCCAAAACAATCCAAATATTCTCGCTCGGTCTGCTTAGTGCGCGCACGCTCTGAACAACTTGCTCTATCGTCTTAAGGTGGAGCAAAGGCTCTCCACCGGTTATCTGCACGATCTTTGGCATGAATTCTTCAGAGTTCGCGAAAAAAAACTCGAGGATCTCGCGCAGCCGCTGTTCAGAAAGCGGTTGATGCCTCGGGGCATGCACATTCGGGATGACCTTGCAGTAGCTACAGGCAAGATTACACCTGTCGGTCAGAAGGAGACGTAGAAGCTTGAATGATGGCCGTCGTAACGCGGCTCCTCGAACGAGCTCCTCCAGCCGCTCTTGATGCAGCCCTTTTGACTCCCCAGCTCGCATTAAAAAATGCTTCGCGGACAAGTCGTGGAGTAATCCAGAAGGGAGTGAGCTTAAGAGCCCCTGGTTCACCCCTTGAAATGCTTCCTTAAGAATTGGTCCGCCGAAGATCTGCTCGTGACGAGTGGCATGACTGAGACAATACACTGAGTCTCCGAGGTGATCGAGACTTACATCTCCCTCGAACATAACCGACTCGGACACCTCGGTGCGATACTCCACACCTTCTGCTGCCTTCTCATTGCACTTATCGAGAATATCGCTCATACCGATTAATTCTAATCTATCGAGGATGCCTAATCAACCAACTCTCACGCTTTACTACTACTTGCCAATGTGGCAATGATTGAAGTACATTCTAGGTAAAATCCCCACCGGAATTTCTTCGATGCGCGTTTGTCTCGTTTACCCCGGCTACCCACCTCATGAGCAGATAGGAGGAGGGATAAGCGTATTCGGTTTTGAGCTGGCCCATGCTCTTAGTGATTCTGGTCTGCGGGTGACGGTTCTCTCCAGGGGGCCCGCGAGTTCACGCTTAGAGCGCGAGCATTTGGATGGGATTGAGTTAGTCCGAGTTCCCGGTGAGGATCCAGATCTGGTGCGGGCATCACACGAGTTTTCCTTTAATCGTTTTGGGAGCTTCCTTTTTTCCCAACATATTTCCGTCCTCATTGATGCACTTGAGCGCAGGGATGGCGCGTTCGACGTTATTGAATTTCCCGATTGGGGCGCCGAAGGCTTTTGCTCTATCGCATCTAAACAGAACCGCTGCCTGCTACGCTGTTTCACCCCAAGCTTCGTCTCGGAGAGTTTCAATCCCGCCAACCCCGAGTATCTTAGCCCGTTCACTAAGGATTTGGAACGAGAAATGCTGCGCAGGGCTCGGCATCTGTCGTGCAATAGTACTTCGCTCATTGAGCTGATCGAATCGAGCATCGGTCAAAGAGTTCACTACGAACGAGAAGAGGCTGTTTTTGATGTCCGACGTTTTCAATGTCAACGGCATATGATTGAAGAGTTCTCCGATGCTCGACCGTTGCACATCCTTGCAGTAGGTAGACTAGAGGAAAGGAAGGGGTTTGATGTTCTAATCACAGCGATGAGAGAGCTCTTCGCCGCCAAACTACCGATTGAAGCTGTAATTTGCGGTGCAAGCACTCATCTTGCTGACGGGGGAGACAGCATACAGGTATTGGCGAGAAACGCTCCACCCAATATTCGATTCATCCCGCCTGTGTCCTACTGTCAGATCGCGCAACAATACCAGGCCGCCGATGTCATGGTCGTGCCTTCAAGATTCGATAGCTATCCTTTCGTGGCAGTCGAGGCCATGAGTGCAGGAATGCCGGTCATTGCATCTCACCAATGTACGATCTCCGAACACATGGTAGAACGTGAGACTGGTTTAATCTTCGAGAGCAACAACCCCTCGGATCTAATCTGTAAAATAAAATATCTTTACGAACAACCAGGAGAAATTACAAGGATCGGCTCAAACGCACAGGCTTTGGCACTTGGTCAATTTTCGAAAGAGGCCACTGTCCCAGCAATTATCGCACGCTACCAGAAAATCGCGCAATTTGCTCGGGAGAACGGGGACTCGTCAAAGGCATAATGCGCTCTTTTGGCAAACCATAGTAATATCAAGCCCAGGGTCTCTGCTACCTCGTAAGCGAATTTTCCCTCGATTTGTGGACTGTGAGCAGTAGCTCTAGTGGTATTAAGCCACCTCGCTCGGTGTTTCCTTGCACACTATCGTGCTATATGGAAATCTTCCCGTGAATCGGTATATGCTACGTTTCATCGGCTAACTACATGACTGGGGCATATTATGAATTTACAAACACCGACGATCAAATCGATCCACTCGGGCGAAATGCCCTTGGGCGAGTACAAGCTTCGTGGCTGGGTACGCACTCACCGTCATTCAAAGAGCGTCTCCTTTATAGAGCTCACAGATGGCACGTCAGTGAAGGGTCTCCAGCTTGTTTTAGACCACACAGTGGTAAACGTTTCCGAGATACAGGCAGATATTCAAACGGGTGCATCCCTCGAAACGGAGGGGAGATTGGTTGCCTCCCCGGCAAAGGGTCAGAAGTATGAGTTCCAGGTAGCTACTCTGAAAGTTGTTGGAACGGCGGATCCCGCGAGTTACCCTCTACAGAAGAAGGGCCACTCGTTGGAGTTCCTCCGTGAAATACTTCATCTTCGCCCTCGCTCGAACACCATTGGAGCAATCGCAAGAGTTCGCTCGCATGCGGCAATGGCAGTTCACCGCTTTTTCCAAGAACGTGGTTTCTACTACATCACCTCGCCGGTGATTACAACATCAGACTGCGAGGGCGCTGGCGCAATGTTTCGCGTTACAACACTCGACCTTTTGAATGTTCCAAGGAGGGAGGGGAAAGTAAACTTTGAGGAGGATTTCTTTAAGGGAGAGGCAAGCCTCACCGTCTCGGGCCAACTCGAGGGAGAGATCTATGCGACAGCTCTGAGCAAAATATACACATTTGGCCCCACCTTCCGCGCAGAAAACTCGAATACGACGAGACACTTGGCGGAATTTTGGATGATTGAGCCGGAGGCGGCGTTCTATGAGCTAGAAGATAACATGCAGCTTGCTTGGGACTTCTTGGTGTATCTTGTAAAATATGTGCTTGATCACTGCAAGGAAGAACTCGAATTCTTCTTGGGCAGAGAATGGACCGATAAATCACTCATAGAGAGTCTTAATAAATTAGCGGCGTCATCTTACGAGGTGATGGACTACTCAGAGGCAATACGTATCCTCGAAAAATCACCTAAGCGTTTCGATTTTCCCGTCTCATGGGGAATGGATCTTCAGTTCGAACATGAGCGGTATCTCACCGATGAACATGTTAAAGGTCCCTTGTTTGTCGTTAACTACCCGAAGGATATCAAAGCATTTTATATGCGTGTGAACGATGACGGCAAAACCGTGAGGGCGATGGACCTGCTCGCACCAAGAATCGGAGAAATCCTTGGCGGCTCGCAGCGTGAAGAACGGCACGATGTGTTACTGAACCGAATGCAGGAAATGGATCTCCCCGAGGAAACCTACTGGTGGTATCTCGATCTGAGACGCTTCGGCTCGGTGCCACATTCAGGATTCGGTCTCGGCTTTGAACGATTCCTAATGTACGTTACAGGAATGCAGAATATCAGAGATGTTATCCCGTTCCCTCGCTTCCCGGGATATGCGAAATTTTAGTAGACCCATTGCACATAGTAACACAACCAGTCAAATTCTTACTTTCAAGCAAGAATTTTTCACCACTCTAAGATTGAATGAACTTGAGAGGTGGTGTCGTCTAAAAAAAAGCCCCCCGTGCGATCCCCCTTTACACAGACGAGGACACTTCATATGGCAGTTGGCGCCATGGACGAGCACGCCCCGGTCCTACAAGCAAGGAAAGCTGCGAAATTGTACCATTGAAAAAAAGTTGTGACTGAAGAAAATCCCGCTTCTTTCAGCAAATCCATATTCTTCTCGATCGTAAAAGGAATAAGTACATTTTCCAAAGCCCTTCGCTTCCTTGCTATCTCGAGGTCGCTGTAGCCGTTCGCGCGTTTAAAATCGTGATACTTTTGAATAAAGAGGCTATTGAGATTTTCATCGTTTAGGACTGTTTTTTCGAGAACAAGCACCACGCCCCCAGGCTGGATCGCGTTGCAAATACGACGCAGGAGTGGTAGTCGATGCATGGGTGGAAGAAACTGCAGCGTGAGGCTAAGGATAACCACACTCGCGTCGTGAAACTCTATATCCTTGGTAATATCCGCACACTGAAATGTGATGTGACGGGACTCGACAAGACAAGTCGCACGGTCACGAGCTGCAGCAACCATCTCCTCAGAGCTGTCTATCCCAATCACATGAATAGAAGGGGAAACGCGCAGCGCTATTTCTATTGAGGTAGTCCCGAGGGAACATCCTAAATCGAAAATGCGGCTCTCCTCCGTGGCAAAACTCACAGCAAGATCTACAAGGGTACGCTGTACCTGCTCATAAAACGGGACACTTCGCACGATCATGTCATCAAAAACTTCCACCACGCGCCGATCGAAGCGGAAACCATCGTCCCCCTCGATACGAGTGAAGAGGTTATCGATGCGCTTATGTCCCCCGTCTTGCATGCATTCTCCTGTCGACTTTAGGCAGATTTCCGAAGTGAGCAATCAAGGATCCAAAAATAAGGAATTCTAACACATTGGGTGTAAAGAATTGGGAATCGGCTCTCATCCTCGGGCTCGGGCGCAGGCTCGTACATGCGTTCAACTGTAAAGCCTGCCTCTATGATCCAATTGTAGTATGTCGATATGGTACGATGTTGACTCACCACTTCGGAGATTATCAGATTGCCATTGACATCCTCACGGCTACGCTTCACCTCCCCCTCCTTAAGGTAGTCATTTAAGCGGTAATAAAGATAACGCCATTCGCCCTGGTGCTGCTCTTTTACCCACCCCCCCAAGTTCTTGAGCGGATGAGGGATCGAAAGAATGAGCCGCCCATTCGGTTTTAATGCGTCTCGAAAACGAGACAGCACTGCCGGAATGTCGAGCACATGATCGAAGATGTTGATGCAAAGAATAACATCGAAAGTTGACCCAGGAATGGCAGATGCATCTGCGAGCAACGCGATAGCCCCGTAGGCATCGTGAGGGGTGAGTCTCTCAAAAATGGCCCGCATTTCGGGCATAGGATCGTATGCTAAAACTCTGTAGCCTTGGCGACAACTCAAACGGCTCAACGTGCCGCTTCCGGCTCCATAATCAAGGAGAGCTCTTCCTGCTCCATTCCCAAGAAGTTTGCAGACCAATCCATCGATGAGTAACGCCGGGAACGACAACGTATCCCGTTCAACCTCGTAATTCTTAGCGATAGCTTCCCACTGCTTCACTTGTTTTTCTCCTCCTTCTCGCATTTGGCAAAATCCTGGTAGCTGAGGGACTCCCGCGGTCCGTGCGAGCCCTGATACTTCCCCGAGTAGAGCGTTCTGACACCCTCGGTTTTCCAGAAAGATACCTGCCCAATTCTCATCCCGGCGTACACTCTAAGCGGCACTGTTGCATGCAATTGAAAGGTGAGATTACCGTGCGAGCCTAAGTCGATAAGATCGGCAGTTATGTGCACAAATAGGCCCAAACGAGCGATCCCGGACTTTGCGTGAAGCACGGGTACGTAGATATCGCTCCCCACGATCTCGGTAGAGTACCCGAGGTAGAACTCCTCCGTCCGGAGCACAAAGCCCTCATCACCAATGCTTAAAACTTCAAAAGTGTTATTAATCTTCGGGTCAAGAATCTCGCCCGTATAGCGGATGAGCGTTCTTCCGAGATGGAGGTCATAGCTATTCGGATTAACGCAATCGACTGAGAAAGGGTCAATGCCTATATCTCCCCCTCGTGTAGCCTTAACAATTTCATTACCGGTGAGTATCATGTGTTCCCCCGTGAGGCGGTCGGCGCGTTGAAAGATGCGTAATATCCAAACCACTCGAGCCGTTCTCCCTGCGGCCGCCAAAAGGTTACCTGACCAATCACCATACCAGCATAAATTTTTAGTGGCCGCACGCAGCGAAGCTCGAGCGTCCATTGGTGGATACTTCCCTGGTGACCTAGATCTGCAGAAATCTGAAGATAAAGACCAAGTCGGCCAAGAGAGCTCTTGCCGATAAGACGTGTCACATAGTCGACGCTACCAATGACCTCAAGGGTGCTACAAAGATAGAGCGCATTGGGTAGCAAGACTAGCCCCTCGGCTGGAATATGTTGCATTTCGAGTATCGGGGGACGAGAGGAGTCGACAACATCCGCTGTCGAGAGGACCGCGTAGTATTCACCCAGTCGATAATTATAACTGTTCGGGTTAAGGCTATCTAGATTGAATGGATCGATAACTATCGTGCCACTCTTAACCTGTTTTCTTATTTCCGAACCGGTAAGAATCATCTATCGCTCAGGGATTTAATCGACCCTCGTAACGAGGGAAGAATGTATAATCTCCATTATGGGTGCCTTGTATGCAGGTACCGAGCAGCCGCTCCAGTCCCATATCTATACTTGCTATGGGTGGCAAACCTGTAGAGATCGCGTCAAGATAAAACCTATATGCCGTAGGATCCTTCCCCTCACGGACCATCTTAGCCAAAATCGTCTCCGGACACTCTTCAACCACTCCTCCCGCAGCCAGATAGTTGCGACCGCGATACCAAAGCTGGCAATCCTCGCAAAAACCACCCACGCTCTTTACATAAAATGGTCGAGTGTGTTCGGGAAACCCAGTGATCCAGACGAACGAAGAGAAGTTCGCCTCAAGATACTTCCGTACACCCGCGTTGAGCTGGTGTCCTGAAACGTTCTCAACGGCACAAGCGCTAAGGAGCTCTCGATACGACACTCTTGAAAATTCAACCACCTCTGGCACGCTGATGGTACGGAAACCTTCTTGTCTCAAGCGCCGCCATATTGTGCCTAGAAGGTCGGAGTATAAACCTACCATGTCCTCGACGGTGCCCCCAATAATCCCCACAGCAACATTGTGAAACTCACACAGCCGCTTCATCGACGTATTGTCTTCGCGCCGGAAAAGCCGTGTTATTTCAAAAACCTTTTTATGACCGAGAAGTTGAATCAGATGGTGGTGGAGCATTGGGCTTATGCTGAGGTAGGCCTTCTCGTCCCTGTAGTAATCGATCTGAAAGGCTCCGGTTTGTCCTCGTACCCAATCTCCAACGATGGAGGGAGAATGTACGGCCTGATAGTCTCTGCTCGTGAGGAATGAGACGGCAACTTGTTCAGCGAGCCTCATCGCTTGACGCGCCTCTATCCGCAATGGCTGAAGCATCTCTGAAAAGTACGCTGCGCTATCGACGGGAGGTGCACGGTAGTAGCCAAGCGAGCTCACCACGAATTCGCTCCCCTCTCTCCTAACCTTATTTCTCCAAGCACCCTTGAACTCAACAAATGCGTGTATATTGAATCTCCGAGGAGGATTTTCGTACACGCACTCAACCACCCGGCCACCGGTATGGAGATCGAGAAACGTAAGTTTTTTCCCAAATGGACGAGCCCCTACAATGCGGCCGACGAGACGAGTCTCCCTCTCAAGGCCTGTAAAGTTACCCGCTGCACAAAGCTCTTCATGGGCCCGTAAAATTCTCTGACCTATGCCCGCACACTCCTCCTCCAGCGCTGTCGCGACCGCATCAATAAGTACATGTTCGGTATCTAACGGCAAACCTCTGCTCACCTCACGCAAATGACGCAGCCATGAGACTAAAGTATCGCCACTCGGTCCCCCTAAGCGTTCCAGGGTCTTCAATCGATGCACCTCCCCAAACCCTTCAGCGATCACAGCCTTTAGCGGGGCAGTGTCAGTCATTGGGGCAATTTGCCTAATGAGAGAATGTATTCGTAGAAGCGGATCTGCCTCCTTATTGACCGAACCGCCAACAGGGCCTCTAAAAGAGGCCAGTTGAGGGCCGCGGTTCGCTGAAGCTTGAGGGCAATTCACCTAATCCTCCTCTGTCAATTAATGCGCTACCGACCACCACTCTCCCTGCGACAGGGATAAGCAGTCGACAATAAACCACCTATAGATCTGTTCCTCGTTAGAAAAATCGAAGTGTATCTCTAAGTTAACACTGCCGTAGGGACTAATCAACTGAGCAAGACCCCTCCAATCTTGTAAACTAAGAGTTTCTCGCTGAATTCCGATAAGCCGGGTTTATCATTGCAGCCTCCGAAAACTTTTTCATGGTTCTGAGTACTTACCCAGACGACCTTCGTCTGGCAGGTGTCTCGTCCTATTTCAAAAACTAAAAATTCGAATCCATGTTGGAATTCACCGACGGAATCATCGCCCACCTCGCTGACGTAGGGTGCTCACATGACGAGCACTACAACAACACCCGCGCCGCTTAGCCATTTTCTGACACAGGTCGAATCTGTCTACATTCAAGACAGGCTTAACTATCGCCTGCTCTTCGGCCATCCAGTACGGGTGATCGAGAATGAATTCGTCTACGGCGAGCGTACGCGTAAGACCTCTTACTTTCAGCCGGGCGAGATCTTCGGCATAGACCTCTGGCAACGTAACGATTACGGCACGAGCGCGTGGACCGTGTATGTACTTCAAGCAGCAGAACCAGGGGAAGATGCTATGCCCGTGCCGCAGGTAAAGCCCGCTGTAAAGGTACTGCTTGGAAGGGTTAAAGGGGTCAGGACCCTTATTCTTTCTTCGGCCTGCCCCGGGGGCGAAGCGATTGAGTTATTCCAAGACGCGCGGCGGTTTCGAGAGTCCAACCCTCCGAACCATATGGCCGACCACGAGTAACGGAAAGTC
>CAIXSY010000319.1 GCA_903922175.1 uncultured delta proteobacterium
AAGCAGGGTAACTGCTCAATAACCCCGGGTAAAAGGACCTTGCTTGAACTTGCACTTGAACCGCTCCTGATTCCTTTTCCTGCTCCTTTTCCTATTCCGATCAAGAGGATAAGGGGCAGGAGCAGGAAAAGGAATCAGGAACAGTTCAAGTTCACGTTCAAGATTTAGGATTACCCGGGGTTAATGAGCAATTACCTACCCCAACTCCCCCAAAGCCTCCCGCACCCGTACCAAGGTCACCTCTTTGCCCAAGGCTGACATCGATTCAAAAAGCGGCGGGCTAACCTTCTTCCCCGTCACGGCGATGCGCACCACACCGAGCATCGGGCCGACCTTAAGCCCCAGCTCCTCAGCTATCGGTCGAAGCGCTGCTTCTAGCGCTGTATGGCTAAAGTCTTCCAAGGCAACAAGACGTGACTCACTACGCAGCAGGATCTCCTTGGCCTTTGGTGCATCGACCCCTTTCTGAAACATCTCCTTCATTTCGCGCGCGATCTTGTCGGTGAATAGATAATCGACCATCGGCGGCACCTCCACCAATGTCTTGGCGCGCTCCTGCACGTGCGCCACCAGCGGTCGCCAGCGCGCTTCATCGAATTTCAAACCAGCTTTTTCAATAAAGGGCTTCACGGCATCGGTGAACTGCTCGACACTTAGGCGGCGAATATAGAGCCCGTTCATCCACAAAAGCTTGGCTGGATCAAAAACACCATTGGCGCTATTGCAGCGGTCGAGGGTGAACTTTTCAATCAGCTCTTGGCGCGAGAACACCTCCTGCTCCGTCCCCTCTCCCGGGTTCCAACCGATGAGCGTTAGGTAGTTTAGAATCGCATCGGCAAGATATCCCTGCTCACGCAACAGATTCGATGCTGGCGCCCCTCTGCGCTTGGAAAGTTTTTTGCCATCCGTGCCCATAACCACCGGCAGGTGCGCAATCGACGGCGGCGTCCAGCCAAGTGCTTTGTACACAAGCAGATGGATCGGCGTTGACGCCAGCCACTCCTCACCGCGCAGCACCTGGGTAATACCCATGTCATGATCGTCAACAACTACCGCCAGATGGTAGAGCGGCAATCCATCACTTTTAAGTAAGACGGTGTCTCTCAGCGAGATGGAATCCCAAGTAATCTTTCCTTTTATGCCATCATCAAAGCTCATCGAAGCATCGTGCGGAATCTTTAGCCGAACGACGTGCGGCTTATCGGCGGCAACGTTTCGATCGCGGCAGCGCCCACTATACCCTGGAGATTCTTTGCGCTCCTGCTGCCGAGCGCGATCCTCAGCCAGCATCTCCGCGGTACAATCGCAGCGATATGCCGCGCCGCTGGCGACAAGCATCTCTGCCACCTCACGGTAACGCGGACCACGATGACTTTGTATATATGGTCCGCAGGGGCCACCTAAATCAGGAGCTCCATCCCAATCTTCGCCGATCTCTTTAAGCTCCGCCCGGCTCGGTGCCTCATCCGGGACAATCCCAAACCATTGGAGCTCCTCGATAATGAAGCGCACCGCACCCGGAACCAAGCGCTCTTGATCTGTATCTTCAATCCGCAATAAAAACTTTCCGCCATGATGCTTAGCCAGAAGCCAAGCGACAAAAGCCGTGCGCATCCCTCCGACATGCATAAGACCCGTCGGACTCGGCGCAAAACGTGTACGAACTTCAGTCATCCTTCCTCCACTACGTGTGTAATCAATTACCGTTGGCAATTCTAGTATACATGTTCAAATCAACCGCTACCACCGACCGCTGGAATATCCATATTTTCAAAGAGGGGGCGATTAGTTACACCTATGCTAACCATTCAGCATTTTGCAATACACACAACACGTTTCACACGGAGAGACACAGAGGAATCACGGAGTTCCACGGGAGGTCGCGTGGTGAGGCCAAGCATAATCCCCTCCGTGTCTCCCCGTGTGACCTCGGTGGATCTCCGTGTGAAACATCGCGTTTATTGTGCCCCCCGGCAGTACTAAATAGCTACCCACAGATCTTCAAAAACTCCTCCTCACTCAGTACCGTAACCCCGAGCTCTTTGGCCTTATCGAGCTTCGATCCCGGATCTGCTCCAGCCACGACATAACTCGTATTCTTGCTGACAGACCCAGATACCTTGCCCGAAAGCGCCAGGACCTTAGCCTCAGCCTCTTTACGCGAGAGCGTGGCAAATGTTCCGGTAAGGACAAAGGTCTTCCCAGTCAGGGTACTGGCCTGAACATCTTCAAGCGGCAAAACATTGACCCCCTGCTGACGCAACCGGGCAATCATAGCACGTTCGGCGTCATTTCCTAAATACGCCTCGACGGCCTTGGCGGTCTCCTCGCCAACTTCGTGAATCTGAAGAAGCTCAGCCTCGGTCAGGCTTAAAAACTTATCCAGGGTTTTCGCGTGACGGGCTAAGAGCAAAGCTGTGCGCTCACCGACATGACGTATACCAAGCGCGAAGATAAACTTATTCAGGGCTATCTTCTTACTCTTTTCGATAGCTGCAATCAGGTTCTTGCTCGAGGTTTCCCCCATACGCGGCAAGGCTTCAAGCTGCGCCTGCGTCAATTCAAAGATAGCAGAGATATCAGCTACGAGACGGTGCTCAATCAGAAGCTCAACCATCTTCTCGCCGAGACCTTCGATATCGGCCGCATCGCGGCAGGAGTAATGGATCAGACGCTGGCTGATCTTGGACGGGCAGCGCGGGTTAGTGCAGCGCGCCACCTTTTCCCCTTCAGGGCGCGCCACCGGCCCCTCGCATTCGGGGCAGCACTGGGGAAAGATAAACTCGCGCTCGGTGCCATCACGTAAGCCCGGGATATTGGCCACTACCGCAGGAATAACATCCCCCTGGCGGCGAACGATGACACGGTCTCCGATCTTCAAGCCCTTTCGGCGCACCTCATCTTCATTATGCAGGGTCGCCCGAGCGACGACGACCCCGCCAACCCGCACCGGCTCCAACACCGCCACCGGGGTAAGCGCCCCCGTGCGGCCGACTTGAATTACGATATCGAGAAGCATGGTGTTCTCCTCAACCGGCGGAAACTTGCAGGCCACCGCCCAGCGCGGCGATCTCTGCCGAAAGCCAAGGAGCGCCTGAAGCGGCAGGGAGTTGACCTTGACCACCACACCGTCCACCTCGAAGGGCAGACTCATTCGCGCCACACCGGCGTCACGATAGGCAGCTAAAACTCCCGACACCCCCGACACCTTACGCAACGAGGGCGAGATCGGAAATCCAAGCGAAGCCACAAACTTCATGCACTCATAGTGACTCTCGGGGATGGTTAGCCCCTCGACGTCACCGATACCGTAGGCAAAGAAGGTCAGCGGACGCTTCGCCGTAATCGCTGGGTCAAGCTGGCGTAGTGAGCCCGAAGCTGCGTTTCGCGGATTGGCAAAGGGCTCCTCGCCTGAGGCGACACGTTCTTCGTTAAATGCTTCAAACGGTGCACTCAGAAACAGAACTTCACCACGCACCTCGATATAGGGGATGGCTTGAGCACTGCGCAGCTTAAGTGGAATCGCTTTAATGGTGCGCAGATTGAGCGTAACATCCTCACCCTCATAGCCATCGCCACGGGTAGCGCCCTGAACGAATTCCCCGTTTCGATAGGCGAGCGTAATAGCCACACCGTCGAACTTATGCTCAATCGTGTACTCAACTTCGTCACGTCTGCCATGCTCCTTTTCAAGAAAGCGGCGCACCTGATCGTCGAACTCACCGATCTCGACTTCATTCATGGCGTTGTTGAGCGAGAGCATCGGCACGCGGTGCGTAACCGTCGTAAAGGCAGAAAGCGGCGTCGATCCGACGCGCTTTGTCGGAGAGTCTGGGCGCACGAGGTCAGGGTGCTCGGCTTCAAGTTTTTCCAACTCGCGGTATTTGCGGTCATACTCGGCGTCACTTAGGGTCGGCGTTGAAAGCACATAGTAGCGGTAGCTAGCCTCCGTTAGCTCGTCGACTAAGAGATCAATCCTTTGCTTAAACGACGCCACCTCACCCACAGAGTAACTCCTCCATCAATGCATCAAAACGGGCCACGACCGCCGGCCAGTTGTAGAACCGCTCCACATAGCGCCTTCCGGCGCTGCCAAGATCAGACGCCAGCGATCGGTTGCTCACCATTTCGGCCACGACAGCAGCAAAATCGGCGCGATTTGAAAAGTAGAGTCCGCCGCCGGAGGTCAGAGCATGGTAACGTGTCACCGCACACGAGGCATGCACCAGAACGGGACGGTTAAGGAGCCATGCCTCCATGATCACGATCGAAAACGACTCATTCGTTGATGGCTGACAGAGGACTGTTGAGTGCCGAATGATGCGCCGCTTCTCCTCTTCGGAGAGGTGCTGGAGATCGACGAGATCGCTACGCTTAAGCGCTTCTGGCCGATGCAGATCGGAGAATGATCCGCCCCCGACGATAACGAGCTTAAGGTCGGCCGGGATCTCCCCCTTCTCTTTCGACTCGACAAAATAGTCGATGAGCACCTGTACGTTTTTCCCGGTCTCTTTACGTCCGACGTAGAGCAGGTAGGGAAACTGCTCTTTGAAATAGGGTAGTAGTGCATCGATTGCAGTCTGCGTGTGAGGCACAAATCCCACGCCAACATCCCCACCGCGAATCTTTCCATAGAGAGCTCGCGCCAAATCAGCCTCCGGTCCGGCGTTAAAAACCGCACCTGCGACCTGCCGAAACATGGCCCCCATAACCTGAGTGTAGGCGTAATGCTCATCATGCAGACAGGGGATCAGATACGAGCGCTCAGGGGCGATCTGCGATCCCCAAAAAGTCGTCCCAAAAAGATAGGGGCCAAAAAAAAGCGCATCGAACTCAGCGGCGTGCCGAGCAATATACTCGTACAGCCCCTGCGAATTAACGCTGTGCTCCATCCACAGCAGCTCATCCTCGAGGCCGATGTTCATCCCCTCGCTGATCTGAATCTGGCGCGGGATCCAGATGTCTAGATTGCGCGGATTGACCTTAAAGCGCCGCAGCGTGACCCCCATCTCGGTGCTCGTGCCCTCGGGAAGTGCATCTTCCCAAGTACGGTTATCGGCTGCACAGGTGGTGAGGATCTCAACGGGATTGCCGCGTGCCCCAAGGTGCGCTGCTAATGCGCCTATCAGCGTTTCCGCCCCACCGGCCAGGCTCTCGAAAAAACGCGGGACGACGAAGCCGTAGCGCTTGGAGGCGGCGTCGAAGCTCGGTGTGCGAACACCTTTCGGTACGATACTTTCCTGTACTGCACTATCCGGTAATGTAATATCCTGTGTTTCTAGCTCCATCCGAGCTCCTTAAGTGCCGGTTCAACCAGCTGCTTCCACGAAAAATCATCCTCGCCAAAAAGCTCTTTCGAAGAGACCGCAGCACCATGGCCTCGTCGCAACACATCCTTGGCCTCTTGAAGGGCAGCACGTTTGGCCTGGCTCTCGAACTCTTCCCAGCGTTCTAGGTACTGCTTTAGAAACGGCGCCTGTGATTCGAAAACGAGCGCCAGCTCAGCGGCGATGTGACGCCGGTCATAGAATTCAAGGGCGAAGCGGCGCGAGCGCTCGGACATGGCCCCGCGTAACGCCGTCCCCTCGGCGCTCGGAGCTAATAGGCGGCGCAGGAACTCGGCTGTTTCAAACGACTCACTCTCACCCGGACGCACCTTACAAACCACGCTCTCCGGCAGGTACTCCGTAGCCCCGAAGCTACTGACGACACTGGGCACGCCGCACATCAGACTTATCGCCAGATAGGCGCCAGGCTGCCCATATGCGCTAAACAGCGGATGAAGGGCAACGTCAGATTTTTTGGCGATATCGCTCCATCGTCGCGGTGTGCGCCCAATGATGAGCTCGACCTCAGCCGGTGGAAATTCAGCCAAAAGGGCACGCGCCTGGGCCTCTTCATCAGCGGCGACCATCCAACAGAGACGATACGGCGTCTTGATCTGGGCTAGCGCAGGAAGAACTTTTTGAGCACGATGCTCGATCCGCGGCGATCCACAGTAAGCCACCTGCAGAAGCGCTCCATGCGGAATGCGCGTCAAGCCTGGGTCTACCGGGTGAGCCAAAAAGTACGACGGCGCATCCACGAGGCGCGTTTTCACGAGGCGCCGATACTCATGATGAGCATGCTCAGTCGAAAAAAGTGAGACCCCCGAAAAAGCAGACTCGCGATAGAGAAGCGGCCCCTTATGCGTCGACTTCTCGGCACGTTCCGACCACAGGGTCTGTGGATCCTTAAATTTCTGGACCACCTTCTCCCACGGGCTAACATACAGAGGAACAGGGCCAGCATCAGAGACGATCAGGTCATGAAACCAAACCGCCCCTGGCTGAAGCGCTGAGTGGAAACGCGTAAAATGGGACGATGTCCCCTCTTCAATCTGGTAAAAAAAGAGATCAAACGGATTCTGCCGATGGCGCTCAAAGGCACGTAAGTAGTGAAATGTCGGATACTGCTGGAAGCGATCAAAGCTACTGGTGAAAAGTTCGAACTCAAAACGTTCGCTTAAGATCGGAAGCAGCTGCTCACTGGCATAGGCCGACACCGAGGCACTGTCCCCCTGGACATTGAGCGCTGAAAACCAAGCTATGCGAAGCTTTTTCATAGAGACGAACCGCCTTTACTTGGCCAAAGGCGAAAGCAGCCCGCCGATTACCTGCTCCCAACCAGAATCTAATACACCGAGGCGCTTAACCAGCGCCAGGCCGGTTTCGCCCATGCACCGCGATCGCTCACGATTGGCGAGCATCTCATTAATACCATGCCCGATGGCATCGCTCGTTGGTTCGACGACAATCCCTGTCTCCCCATGGGTCACGAATTCTAAGGTGCCACCGCTATCATGCGCCGTGATCACCGGCTTGCCCGAGGCCATAGCCTCAGGCGTCACATAGCCGTAATCCTCGTTGTGCGGGGCGTAGTAAACGGCAAACGATCGCGCATAAAGATCGATCAGCTCCTCATCGCTCACCTTGCCTAAAAATTCGACACGGTCCCAAAGATGATGTTTATCAACCTCACTCTTAAAGTATTCGAGGATATCGGGCGCATCCGGAGCTCCGACAACCTTGAGCTTCATGAAATGATGCACGATCGGCAAGGCTTTAATCATCAGGTCGACGCGCTTGATGTGCACCAGCCGCCCGACCGAGAGGATATAGTCCTCCTGCGGACCGCTGCGATAGCGATTGCCGAGCGACAGCGGGGGGTAGAGCGGCTGCGCTGGGACCTTGTTGTAATGCGCCAGGCGCTGCACGACGTTACGTGAAATTCCCGAGACATAGGCGCACTCAGCGATGCATTTTGTGTCGCCCTCAACCAGCATACGCCGAATCTGCTCATCTCGCGGATCATCCGTAAAAGAGGAGAAGCTTCCGCCATGCAGGTCGTAGATCTCACGCAACTGATGCACAAGCCACAAGCTTTTTTTTGGATGGCGCGCATAATAGCTCGGAAACTTTGTGGCAATAACCAGATCGACCGTCTTACCGGCGAACGAGCTTAAATCTAAGGAACGCCAGAGCGCCGCCTGAGTCAGAAGGTGCCCCTTTTCAGGAACGTTATACGGGAGCTCGACCACATCGGCGGAATGTCCGCGCGCACGCAGCTCGCGCAGCAAGCTCTGCACGAGCACCTCCTGACCGCCATAGGCAAAAGGAGTTTTGACACCAAGGACGAGGATGTTGCTCACCTAACCTACCTCAGCGATGACACAGTAGTCCTGATAACCGAAGAGCAGTCCGTTGAGCTGGGTAAAGTTGCGGTTCAAAAGCTCTATCGTCTGCACCCAGCGCGGCGTCATGTAGTCCTCTACAGCGATCGGCTGAAGCATCGCTGCTGCGGGTACCGGCGAGAGCTTGCGCACCTCAACGATCTTCAAACCGGCCAGGCTCATTGTATAGGAGAGCGTGTCCGGATGAAGCGGCCAGACGTGCGTCGGATCGCGGAAGTAATTTGAAGAAAGCGCCAGCACCGACTGTGGATTAATCGTTTCAAAAACCACGCGCCCACCTTTAACCACCTTCTTAAGACACAAACCGCACAGCTCTTCGATCTGCCCTTGGGAGAGGTGTTCAAGCACCTGGATGGCGATCACGCCGCCGATAGTGCCATCGGGGATGGCGCGCAGATGGGCGATGCCGTCGCCGAAACGCACATCGACACCTTTGTCTAAAGCAACCTTAACCATGGCCTCGTCGGTATCGATACCATAGGCCACAATCCCCTGCTTCTTAAACAGCAGCTGCAGCTCTCCCCGCCCGGGCCCAAGCTCTAGAACCGGAGCGGCCGCCGTCCGAAACACATCCACATACGGAGTAAGCCGCTCAGCGATCTCAGACTCTGAGCCACGGTAGCGGTTTTCGAGGAGGAGGTACGAAAACGGCGGCAGTTTTCCAACGGCGGCAGCCTCAGCAGCTTTCGGCGCCACCTGCGAGCCAAAGTAGTGAAGCTTACTCACCACACTTTCTAACCCACGCGCCACGTTATCGAGGGTGCCGATCTTGGCATCCTGCTCAGCCAGGTGACCTAAAACATCGGAAAGATCCCGGCGTACCTCGTTTAGCTGATCAATCAGCGCGCGCTCGCTTGTGCGTAATGTTCCGGTCTGCTCGTCACTAATACGCTCGGCACGTTCAGTTACCTTGGTAACATCGTAATCGATCTTTCGCACCAGCTCCCAGAAATTCTGGGCATCTCTAGCATCCACATATTTGCTCACATCATTGAGAAAGCGAACGGTATTGGCTTGGAACTCGCGCTCCGCAGCGAAGTACTCCTTGAGTAGACTGTCCCAGATTATGCGGAGCACCTTCTGCTTAGCCCGCACGATGAGCTTACCGATAATACCGGGTCGATGAGAGACGACCGAATTGAGGTCAAGCTGGGCGCTATAGGCATGATGGGTATTGAGATAACGCAGCTCTTCAGAGTAAAGAAGCTCCCCTGCCTTACGCGGAGCATTACCGCTAAAATGCGCTTGGGCTGGCGCAAAATCGCCACGTTTATCCTTGTGCGCTGCGGCATCTGCGCTAACGCGCTTACGAATCTCGGCCATGATCGAGAGCACATCGGGGCGCTCATCGGGGCTGTTTTTTACATTTTCTGTGGCCATAATTACTAATGTATGCACTCACCTGGGCAACACCCGTAACGTTCACGCCCCCTGTCCCGAGGAGCTACCAACATCGTAACCGTTCACGGGTCGTAACCTACCGTTATTACCAGGTCTTGTCGGGAAGTTTAGCAAACGCTCTACTCCGAGCCATAATCAAAATGAAAAGAAAAGTTGCACGAAAGCCGCGAAATATTATAAACCAAAATATTTCGTGGGTTTCGCGTCCTATTTCGTGCCCTTCGCGTAACTTCCTCTTCTGCCTGCAATCAGGCAGTTACGGCCCGTGAACGCCTACCCAACATCCACAAAAACTAATAATTCTAATGGAGTAGAGCAAGTTCATAACACAACTCCATACGCCCTACAAACGACACTCCTCGGAGTTTTCCGATCACCTACTAGAAGAACTCCGTAGTCAGGCCTGTGACTATTTCCTAGTTAAATTCAATGGGTTACCTATTAACCAGGTGTCTTTATTGGTCGATACCTGAATCACGCAGGCGGAAACTGTTGATTACATATTAGTTCGCTCTGCAATGGATGGTTTGAACGCGCCTGGTGCTGCAAGTGAAGTAACTGATTAGAAGTGCCTGACAACTGGAGTAGCTTATGACAAAACCACAAAGACCGATCCTTCTCACCGTCAAAGAAGTGGCCACACTGCTGCGCATTCACCGCCCCAAGGTCTACGACCTCATTCGTGAAGGCACCATTCGCGGCTTTAAAATCGGCTCTGACTGGCGCGTCCAAACCGAGTCTGTCGAGAAACTGATTGGCCCCATCCCCGATGACTTTTTTAGTAGCAAAAAGGAGAAAGAAGCGATGGAGCGCGCGGCAGATGGGAAGGGGTTAAGGGCGGCGTAGGGAAACATCGCTGTAACTAGCCAATTCAGCACACTCTTCGAGCGCTACCACGCGCACGACATTCGTTACCCGGATTTAATGAACAATTACCACAACACACGCCAATACATTGAAATCTATCAACAAATTTGCGCGCCATCACCAAGACGCATTGGTACAGCCCTCCGCATTCCTCCGCTGCACGCCGTGAGCATGTCGAATGAGCCCCTGAGGTCGGGAGGGATTGATACCACTCGTGACGAGAGACGGACGCTGAGTTAGTCATATATTGCCCTTTATTATAGAGCACATAAGCGCACGAACCTAGCATAACGGCTACAGAGTAACGCAGCTTTACGGTAGCCAGATATGCTTTTAAATCTTGATGCGCTTGAAACACGACCAGAGAGGGCAAGCAGATCCAAGAACGCCCATAGTGGTAGCCGTGGTGCGTTAGGTTCGCCCCGTGGAATCCGTGCAGCAGCACGGGAAATGCCGGATGAGGAACGCCGACACGAAGTTGAGCTGCAACGTGAACACGCGCGCCCTAAGTATACCGGCGACTGGAGCGACATCATCGCTGCCCTAAAAAATGGGAGATTTCCGCCTGAGTTTATAGACGCCTTCAGGCTGGTTAATCCAGAAACCGAGCTTGGGCGGGAGTTTCAGCGCCTATGCACAGAACATCTGCGTGCTGTCTGCCCGCAATCATTCTGGGATCTGAGCCAAAAACCTGTCCAGTTTTTATTGGCTGATTTGCCAGAGGCAAATGCCTTTGTAATTACGGGTACGCGGGTTGTTGTGCTGACAACGGGGTTATTTCGCCCCCAGAACGTTGATGCCGACCTTTATAATCAACGTCAGCAGCCGCGCCTCTTGGGCGTACACCTACCGAGTAACGGGCGCGAGCCGCCCGTGGGGAGTGCTACGGACCTTCGCACTGTATTACTGCACGAGCTATGCCACATAAAGAAAGCTGACCTTTTCGGAGATGGCACACCGAACAGTAAATTCGAGGAGAGCTTTGCCTACGTGCAACCTTTCCAGCTTCTGCACCAGGCAGGAGAGAATCCCTATCGTGCCTACTACGTCCTTCTAAAAATCTTGCAACATGCGACAGACTTCGATCATTACCTGGCCGGCCTGGTCGATCCTCATCCGAGCAAGAGTCATGTCGCGCGAATGTCCGCCGATACTCTGGCAGGATCACGATTTACCCGCGGCGACTTACTGCTTGGCACAGAGGTCGTGCCATTCACCCCCCGAGACCCGCTCTTAGCCGTAGTCAAACAGGCACATAAACCTGAGGGGAAAGCCGGAGCCGATGACTTTCAAAGCTGTGCCTCAGCACGAGTGCGTGATTTATACACGATGACTCCCCCGACGAAGGCATTCGGTGCTCTTTGCCGCCTGCTGACAGAGCATGAGGCTGCACTTGACAGTGGTCAAGACAAAAGCAGGCTACTGTCGACAACTGAGATTTTTCTCTTAGGGAAGTTTATCCGTGGTTACCAGGGTGAGATACCCCCCGTAGCAGTCGAGAACATACTGCAAACAATATTTAGTTTGTCTGATAATAATATTTCCGTTTATCTCTACCGTAGCCTTGGCATACGAACCAATCAGCTATCCTCAAAATGCGCCGTAGGGCATGTTAAGGATATCGAACATCGTGCGCATGATTTACTTGACTATGTGCGTAAGAACAAAAGCAGTAGCGCCACTTCAACCGCTCAGATTGTAAAGCGATGTCAAAAACTTCTCTCGCTTATAAATAGCAGCTGCCTACACAAACATAGCCCAATGGTGGACGAAGCTCACTATAACAGGAAAATAACACTAAGATCTATAGATTTAATAGCTCACAAATTTCCTTCCCCAGAAGAAATGTTAGAGGAATTGGCCCCACTACTCGAGGCTGCAAAAACGAACGCCATAGCCTGCGAAGCTGTCGTGGCACTTGGACTAGAGGCCGCGCCCGGGATAGCAGAGGCTTGGAATAAGCATTTCAATCAACGTGGCAATGACTCGCAAGGAGTGCACTACCTAGGTCTGCGTTGTGTTCTTAAGAGAATGATCTCTGTTTTCGACTCACAGACAGGACGAGCGACTACCGCGGCGGACTTTTTCCAAATTAGCGACATGAATAGCTGGAGTGATTCACCTTTCAACAGGAGGATGCACGATACTTATGACGAAGCAAAGCGCATATTGCAACCCGTTTTGGAACAAGCTCTTGAGATAGCTCGCTCGGGTAGCAATCTTCAGATAGCTGCCTTTAAGGAACACCTCGAAGGTTCTATTTATTTAATATTCAGGTCTAATTCGGCCTATGCAGACGCCGCGATTACAAATATCAGATCCTGGATTACCCCGCAGAACCTAGCGACCGTCCGCCAAAAGCCCGAAATCATAATTGATATGATGCTCGCATTAGGATTTCTTGAGTCCGAGGATGGAAGGGCACTGTTTAAGCGGGTTTTGCGAGATCTCGCTGACACTCCGGCCCACAGACAACAGATCGCACAGTCCTTAGTTCTACGGGCCTGCGGCACCCTCCGGGACACTTTTTCATTCACAATTTCGAACATTGCCGGCGAAGATCCTGACCTTCTCATCTATTTTGCACAGGGGGCAGACGGCATTCTAAGCCAGCAAGATGTCGGCGCACTTTTTTCTAGATTGCTACCGCTAAAGTATTTACTGAAAGCCGACTCCCCCTTATTCAGTAATGACGAAGCATGTCAAATATTTTTCGATGATTTCGATACGAAAGAGAAGATTCTACTTTCAAAAAGTACTGCATTGCAAAGCCTTTCCACGGAAAGCGACTGGAGTAAAATTGTAGGCGTGACTGACCAGATCACCGGGGCGGTAACAGATTTCGACCAGCTATGTTTTTACCTACTTTTGAATCGCAAGCTTGCACAACAGGAGTTCCCCTCTCCAGAGCAGCTTCTGCGTTTAGATCGGCTGTTCGACCTCGATGGTTTCTTGACACTCCCCTACGCAAGGTTACATAGACAGGAGATCGCTCTCTACTACGCGCCTCACTATTCCCAGATGTGTCAGTCCGCCGCACTAGGTGATGCAGTGGCACAAGGCGGCGTACTTCGAGCTACGAATCTAATTCTCCAAGTAGGTGAAGAGAAAGGGCTTTTAGCTATAATTCGGCGTTTGGGAGACGCCCCCGCAGAGGAGCGAATAAAGCTAAGTAGCTCCGTGCTCAGTGCCACTACTATCCAAAGTAGTGCTTTGCGTGAAGCATTATATGCTCACATGAGCAGTGCATCTTTAGAAATGTTCGGGTTAGATAATAATACTCCTGCATATAGGCAGAGGGTTGTCAGCGAGCTAGCGCCGCGCCTACAATCGATGTCAGCACCTATACGCGCAGAGTGCTTAAAGCGCATCGCCGAAGATGCCCAGCTGCAGTTCGCTACCCTAGGGCAGTTCGACGAGGCCCTCAAAGGAGATGTTTCCATCTCGCCTCTAACACTGGGGCTACTCGGCACACTGACGGAGGCGCTACTCGACATAAGTGAACAGGATCCTAACGGAACGGTGAATATTCGCGTAGAGTTACTCTCTTTTCTGAACGAGCCCTACTCTGATAGGAACGCAGTAAATCTGATCAGTCACCTGACACGGCTTAAAGAAATGCTCTACGGACCTGGCCAATCTCACGCACGGACGAAGCTTTTGAATTTAATTCCCGAACTTGATCAGATGTTTTTTGGCCCCAGAGAGACGCAGACTTTTTATAACAAAGCTCGTCGAGCCGGAATTCTCACTTCCTTTCGTAATAGCCACTCGGAATATTCACGGCTCCCCACCGAGGCTAAGGCAGTTATCGTGCGAACTGTCATAATGCCCTCCGACACATTTGGTGAGGTTTCAGAAAGGGTTCTCCTCTATGCAATCAGCTGTGCGTTCGATGCCCGCGATCCATATTTCCCTCAGATTAATAAAGCCATACGCGCAGGAATTATGGCGCTTCATCCCGACCAGCGTGGCATCTTGCTTGCTGGGCTAACCCTCTCTGCAGGCGAAAGGGCCAGCAATGCGCGATCACTCTGCCGCACCGGGGAGGTTCTTGGCCCCGGATGGATAAAGGCGATGCAAGCAGCAGCTGGGGATGAGCGAGTAGAAGAGTCGTACCGTATTGAGTGCGAAAGGGTCAAATTTGATGCCGATCGTCCAGCGCGCAAAGAAGTTGTCCACATGCCAGAAATGGTGCGCACTCAATTGGAGAGTGATTACCGCTTGCACCTAGCGCAGAGAGGCGAAGCGTATGAGGGTGTTGTCATACAGCGCGTTGGCCGTTGTGTCGGATCGGGTTCAATGGGTGTGGTCATCGCCCTTGAAATGAGCAATGGACGAGAGATATTCGCCTACTTCTTACGCCCCTTTGTCGACAATCGCGCCAGCGACAACTTTCGTGTGATGAGTGACGTCGCCAAGGCGCTTGCCGATGATGGGTTCGCCGATCTGTTCGGCGAACTTATTGCCCACGGGAGTCGGACAAAGGCGATGGAGTGCGATGTCATGTTGGCACCAACTCAACATGCCAGGGCGCGCGAACTAATCGGCGATCGAGTGGTCACCATTGATGGAACAAAGGTACGGGTAGATGTGGCAGATGCTTTTTGCCCAGCCTGTGTGGAGGCCGCGGACCTTCTGACCTACCGTTATTTCCTAATGGATCCAATTCCCGGTGAGGTGCTAACTAACCTTATTGGGGCTGCAGCAAAAAAAGCTGCCGCAATAGAAGGCACGGCCATGAACCCAGAGTTACTCAACGCGATTATGGGGAACTTGACCTGCATAATTAGTGCACAGATGCAGGGGCACAAGATCTGCTTTGATCGCCATGATGGAAATTCCGCTGTCGCTCCTGGTCCCCGATTCGGCCATTTCGATATGAAGCTGCAGCCGCTCGACGATCCATCGGAAGCGGGCCTAAAACAGTTTGGTGCGCTTCTTGCTGACCTTATTATCCGTGCCACTTCCCGGCCAGAGGGGGCACTGATCGAGCGCTTTCAAGAGTTTAAACATGGCTTACCAAAGGCGGATCCATACCTTGAGGATCTGCAGCGCACATATTCCGCCCTAAGAACTCAGTTTGCAGTGCTCAATCCGCAACAACTTTTTCGCGTTATCCTCTCGGCGACTGTCGATGCCAGCCGCAAGGGGATGAGCCCCGCCGTGCGGGAGGAATTCATGCGGGCGTTTGCAGCCAAGGCGCCAGCGCCAGTGGTTGGACTATTTGAGGCACTCGTGAAGCGTGGGGAGATTCCAACCATACCGGCATGGCTGTGGGCGTTTGTTCCACCGGAATTGACGCCTATAATCGATCAATTGGGTATTAAGGAGATCGGCCGTCCTGGCTACGTTATGACGGTGGAGCATTCGAGATAGGGGAGAAAATCGCCATCCCCGACCGATTGGTCCCTGTGACCCGTAGCACATTGAAATGTTTTTAATGCCGCACCAAATCGCAAACCTGATGAGCATCAAAACTAGCCTCGTCGGCGATCGCTGCCGCTGCGTGAAAATATAGGGTATTGCATAATCTTTACAATGATACTCAAGAATGTGCTATAGTGCAAACAATTCTTGGAAATATATTGAATATGCTAAACACAAGGCCTTCCTGCACTTGGAGAATACTTTGGAACTAAGCGGCAAACGCATATGGCTAACCGGAGCAAGCAGCGGCATCGGGCGGGCGTTGGCGCATGAATTGGCCAGGCGTGGTGCTGTGTTGGCGCTTACCTCACGTAACTGCGCTGAGCTCGATCGTCTTGCACAGGAGCTTCGTTCCAATGGGACACGGGTAACCGTCGTATCTGGGGATGTCTCGATCGAACCTAGATGAGATGCAACAGGCCGGTGTCGCTGTGGTAGGAGCACTTGGTGGTATCGACATACTGATTGCGAACGCCGGTGTGCACAGCGAAAGTTGGCCTGAGCACTTTGAGAGCGCCGAGTATCGGCGCATCATGGAGGTTAACTATTTAGGGCTACTACACTGCATGCAGGCTGCCCTTCCCGATATGCAGACGCGTAAGTCGAGGGTAATAGTTAGTGTGGCCAGTCTCGCAGGCTACCGCGGATTGCCGCGTGCGGCGGCCTACGGAGCAAGCAAAGCAGCCATGATCCACTTCCTTGAGAGTGCTCGCTTTCATCTTCGTCGCTGCGGCATACGGGTGGTAATTGTTAATCCAGGATTTGTACGGACTCCGATGACGTCTGGTATTGATTTCCAAATGCCCTTTCTTATGACACCAGAGCGCGCCGCGCAGGAGATCTGTAATGGGCTGATGCGCGAGCGCGATGTCATAAAATTCCCAAGGCTTTTTGCCGCTTTTCTGGGATTGGCACGAATTCTTCCCTACACGGTGTATGATTTTATTGTGGAATACTTTTGGAACAGAATGCAGGCTCGCAAAAAATAGCGGTAGTTGGTGGTGGAGTAGCAGGTATTGCAGCTGCGCACGTGCTTGCCCGTACGCAGCGTGTGACTCTTTTTGAGCAGGCGCAGTATCTGGGCGGACACACGAATACCATCACCATCACCGACGGTCCAGATGCCGGTGTTGCCGTCGATATTCGGATTCAGGACTACCGTGAGATCATCGGTGAGTATGATCGTGTGGTCTCCATTGAAATGATCGAAGCCGTTGGACGAAAGAACCTCAGCACATTCTTTGACGTCGTGGCGCGCGCGCTTAAGCCAGGCGGGCGCTTCATGCTCGAGGCGATCTCGAGTGACACCCTCACCTTCGGAACGGAGCGGGGCATGGACCAGTTTTTCCTATGGCTCGTTACGCACATCTTCCCCAACGGATTCTTACCACGTCTCGATGAACTTATCGCGCCGTGCCGTAGCCTGTTTGCTCTTGGAGATGTGCTCAGTTTTGGCCCGGACTATGACCGTACCCTTATGTGCTGGGCCGATAATTTCGATCGTCACTGGCCGCGTCTAGCTGCACACTACAACGAGATATTTAGGCGCCGCTGGCGCTACTATCTGCTCGGCTGCGCAGCGCTTTTTCGGATGCGCAAGGTTCAACTGTATCAGATTGTTTATGATAAAGTGGGGTAAAGTTTGAATAACCAGGGAGATGCTTTGGTCAGAGATCTGCGATATGCTTTCTGCTATCAGCTTCTGATGCGGAGGCAGGCAGCAGGTATCTGTTGAATCGACCTAAGCCCTAAGTTATTAAGGAGGCTCTGAAAAACTCATATAATTGTTTTTCCGCCTCGCGTCCTTCGTTCCTTCGCGTTAAATTCATTAGGAAAATTGTAACGCGAAGGAACGAAGGACGCGAAGGTAGGAGTTATTCAGAGGTTCCTTAATAAGTTACCTTGAGCTTAAGTCTGCAAAGGAGACACAAGTCAAATGATCTGGATCTGGATAGCATTTATCGCGTTTGTCCTACTGATGTTGGCCCTGGATTTAGGCGTCTTTCACCGCCACGCACACGTCGTCAGCGTCAAGGAGGCCCTCGCTTGGTCAGGCGTGTGGCTCTCCATGGGGTTGTCGTTCGCCGTCTTTGTCTACTTCGCCTACGAGGATCAGTGGTTTGGCCTTGGCACCCTCGTCGACGCGGTCGATGGGCTGACGAACGACGGCGCAGCGGCAACGGAGAAGTACCTGACCGGCTACGTTGTTGAGAAGTCGCTCAGCGTAGACAACATCTTCGTTATCGCCATGGTTTTTGGCTTCTTCGCGGTGCCGCCGCTCTACCAGCACCGCGTCCTGTTCTGGGGTATTCTTGGTGCTCTCGTCCTGCGCGGTGCGATGATCGGCATCGGAGCGAAGATTATCGCCGAGTTTCACTGGGTTCTGTACCTCTTCGCCGCCTTCTTGATCCTGACGGCGCTCAAGATGCTCTTTCTCAAGACAGACCACACCGATCCGAATAAGAACATCGTCGTTCGGTTGACGCGCCGCCTGTTCCCCGTAACCACCAGGTTGCACGGCGAGCACTTCATCGTTCGCGCCGGCGCTCCCGCATCGTACGAGAGCGAGACCCCCGGGGCGCCCATGATCCCCGATGAGGTGGTCGACAAGGCTCGGCCGGGAACTTGGCTCCTGACGCCTCTGGCACTGGCGCTCATCATGGTCGAAACAACAGATCTGATCTTCGCCGTCGACTCCATCCCGGCCATCTTCGCCATCACGGGCGACCCATTTTTGGTTTTTACCAGCAACGTATTTGCAATTCTCGGTCTGCGATCGCTTTACTTTGCGCTCGCGGGGATGATCAATAAATTCCGCTACCTGAAGGTCTCACTGGCACTGGTCCTGATGGTCGTTGGGGTTAAGATGTTACTTGCCGAATGGCTCAAGCTCGCCATCGGAAAGCACTTCAATTTGTACCTACTAACGGTGATCCTCACCATTCTGGCAGCGGGCGTAGCCGCATCAGTACTCGCGGATCGCCGTCGACCGAAGGTAGGCAATCCATCGACTATTGAGCGCTGATCCAAAAGGAGAGAATTAAGGAACCTCTGAATAACTCCTACCTTCGCGTCCTTCGTTCCTTCGCGTTACAATTTTTGGCGTGTGGAGAAATTTGAGGAGAATAAACTCCTTAGACTTCGTGCAGAGATGAAGCTACCTGGCCGAGCCTGGTTGCAGTTTGAGGTTGCAGAAGGGCCCAACGGAGGGTCGGTGATTACTCAAACAGCAATATTCGATCCACTCGGGCTATCTGGCTTACTCTATTGGTATGCCCTCTATCCGGCCCATGCTTTGATTTTTCAAGGCATGCTCAATGGCATCGTACGCGCTGCTCTTCAATGAGTCGGATACACCCAGGTGCTCCGTGGGGTATCTTTATTTCTAACTATTCAGCACATTTTGGGCGCGTCGCAGCCGTGGATGCACGCGCAATCGGGCGATGAAGGGCCCTCGGGCATGACGGTTACCTCTCTACCAAATCACCCGGCTTTTTATAATAATCTACTATCCTAGAGGTCCCTCCCGCGGTATACCGGTTTACCAACTTTTTAACTCGCTCACTTGCCGCGGCGGCGATTAGCGCGGCGCTACTTTGAAGTGCTATTTCCAAGGCGTCTGAACTACAGGGCCCATTCTGGAACTCAACGCTGCCCAAATAGCGCTGATAAAAGCTCTGCAGATCGAGGACCGATGCCTGAAACTTAGTAGCCTTGTCGACCTCCGGCAGAGGCCCACCCAGTGCTCTTTGAAATGCATCCTGCAGCTGCCGACACACCTCACCGCTCAGCGGCAGTTCGGTTTCGGCCTCGTCGGCACGATTGCGGTAAACGCGGTGATAGCGCACGAGAGCTTTCACCTGCTCTACTGCCGTGCTCCAGACCTCTTCAATTCCATACTTCGAGCCCGGTTCCCCCATCACCTTGGCAAATAGATTTAATTGGGCAAGTTTCGAATCGCGCGCATATGCCCTCGTCGCCTCCGTATGTACAATACCATAGAGGCTCTCAAGTGCATGTTGCATCTGAGAATCTTTTACCACCGTTGCCCGGCGCACAATCCCCTGCTGAACATAGGTAGCTCGCTGCAGCAGATCGAGGGCGAGAAAAAATTCAGGAGCATACGCACCGGACTCCGTGAACGTCTGGAGCAGAAAGTCACGCGCTGGCGCAGGCAGCTCGGCGATAAAACGATCTGAGGACCAACTGATAACGACCTCACTCGATCCCATCTCTCCCTGGCGAGCCACACGTCCGCGAATCTGATCGAGCAGCCTCGCATTTATAGAGATAAGACCTATAAAATTGTGCAGGCCACCATTTTCGAGCACCTCCGAGCCTGGACGAAAGTCGATTCCACGCGATCCAAAAGTGGTGACTATAGTTATCATCCCTTTTTCGCCCGCTCTCTTTACCACATCCTCTGGGTTTACGACTCGGTCTGTATCATCTAAATTTAGGTCTTCTTTGCCGGTGAGGAGCTGCGCCTTAATACCCGCAGCCTTGAAGACGTCATGCCACTGTTTGGCCTCTTTAATTGAAGAAAGGGTGACGATCATGGCTCGTCCCTGCTCCTGGATAGACTTCACTCGGTCAATTGCTATTGCAATCTGCTGAGTATCATTCGAAACCATCTGCGGCCTATCGTGCACCGCTCGCGAAGGTGTATGCGGAGGAGCATCAAAATCTCTCTGCAGTCCAAGCGCCTCGTTGAACCAGTGCCTCTCCGTCTCCGGTCCGAGGGTCCCCGTAACACCGCTAACCGCGCCATAACTTCGCCAGTGATTTATCCCGGATATCTCGGTCAATGATCTCGACTCACGCGGAAGATTAAGCCCCTCACGAAGCGCAATGATTGCTTCCAACCCATACATCCAACGCGTTTCGAGCAACCGGCCGGTATTTTGATAATCCACAATAACGACACGTCCGTCCTCCTTCACATAGTCCCGGCGGTGGACCATGGAGCGAGATACGATCTCAGACTGGATATAGAGAGCTGCTATCTGAGGAGGCAGATCTTGCATCTCTGGAATCGCTCCCCGGAGTTGGTCGGTCGAGGTTTTTAAGTGTCCAGCTACCCAGTCCACACCGTGAGTAGTAACATACTGACCAAGCGTACGCAGCGAGTCAGGCGAAATCGTTACCCTTCCCGCTCCTGAGAGTTGATGGATAACCTTGGTCGTATCGTTCTGGAGGTCCACTTCGTCTAAAAGAGCGCGATCTTTCGGAATAGGTTCCTGCTCGTAGTGCCGCTCCATCAATCCAGCAAAAACATAACTTTCCTGTATGGCGACGTGGATCACGGGACAACGACCTTCTGGATCTATATTTATACTTGGCCTGTTTCTTGGTCGGGAGATCCCACTGAACGCACCGATCGAGTCACCTTGTGCCTTCTGCACGCATCGAAAATGCTCGCAATCAAAGCGGAATGCCTTGTAGAACTCGCGATACTGGTCTACATGTACCTGGGCGAGCAGATCAGTCGGGGACTCGATGTGCACCTTCTGCCCCGAAATAGAGCGATAGGTTGCAAGGTAGGCCAGCTCAAGCGTTTTCCCTTCGCCGGTCTTGACCTGTGCACACCTACCAACCTTGACAGGGTCATGAGGATCCCCCATCAGCAGCAAGAGGGTTACAAGCTGCGTATCATTCGCCGCATAGCTAAAGAGTAACTTCTTTGGTACTGGATTCTGAGCATCGCGTGCGCTCTTTTCGGGACAGTTTTTATGCACGGCCTGTGCCAGCGCCAAAAACTCAACCTGCAGCTCTTCACTCGCTGGTGCGCCGCCTTCCTGCCAGAGGGCTTCTGCTTTTCGCTTTACTTCAAAAAATTTCAGCTCCTGTAGTTCGGATTGACCGGCTTTTACTAATGGCAGAAGCCTAAGCGCGCGATCAAGCTCTGCCTCAGGAATTGGCTGCCCATCGGGCCCCTGCTTGGCAAGGAAGGCCCGGCGCAATTTTTCGATCGAGCGCTGCGCCAATTCCTGATCGCTAGGCCGATATCCCGGGTAGAGGGCTTCAAGCGTAAAGCTTTGAAACGCCGCCGTGAATTGGCTTGAATATTCCGGGGGTAATCCCGCCAGTTGACAGAATCGTAGCAGCGCCTCTTTAGCCTGCTCTCCAAAATGAGGCAGAAGGCTAACAAGTTCCAGCGTCGTCTGCCGGTCGAAGCTACACTCGTTATGGAGCGCTGTCAGCAATTGTCCAATCCCATCGATACTGCCAGCGTGTCGATCCAACATCTGCGCGGTTTGCACGATGTATGGCTGTAGAACTGGGTCGCATTGGTCAAATAGGCACTCAAGCTTCACCCGTTCTGCCGCGCTAAAGACAGGTAAAGTGCGAGCTAGTAGCTCTTGGAAATCGAGGGCGGTCCGAGTCGACTTACTTTCCGGTTCTACGACAGCGTCAGCACGCTCAAAATACTGAAGATGCGGAATCGAGTGATAACCGGCCGCGTACATCGCCGTCAGCCGATCGAGGGTGATCACCCCACCACGGGCTCTGTCTGCTTGAAAAATTGCGCTGTCCCGCTTAGGATCGACGGATCGTGAAAGGATGCAGGCAACCTCCGGGGTAATTTCATGTTTAAATTCTCGCTCCGGAGGGTGTCGATATTGGTGCCCATTGGCGCCAAAAGATGCAGCGCCAAGCCCCGACTGCCGCTGCGCAACCTGAGGGTCCACAACAGATAAAGCAGAAGCTGCAGGTAAGGCCTGAACCTGCGCCATAATAGTCGGCGGAAGATCACGAAGCTGCTCCGGCGTGTATACGCCCTTGGCCAGCTCCCTCTGGAAATGGCGCAAGATGGGCATCAGGTTTCGTTCACTTAAGAAAGGAACCTTGGCCTGATAGTCCTCACTAACCAAAGCTTCGAACGGTTTTTTTAAAGATGCCGCTAAGCTTCTCGATAGATCAACGAAGATCTGGATCAGCTTCTCAGTCGGAAGCCGATCCCATTTGATCATAACACCCACGCTGAGAAGCTCTATGGCCTGGCTGGCATCTGTCGGAACCTCGATGCGCAGCGACGCGGGCAGGCGCGGATCGCTGCGATCAGCGGCGCTAGCTGACGAACGGTAGCAAGTCAGCAACGACTGGAAATCTAGGCCCTCAAAAGCTGCTATGGGGACCTTAAGGTCAGACGCGCGTAACTCCCGATAGCTCCTATGTCCCCGCTCATGCGCGATGACCTTGAGTAACTCGACCTGCCACTTGACGTCACAGCCACTCCAGTAGAGATTACCCTTAACAAACAGCGTTCGCACCTCTTCGAGAGAGCGAAATGGATACCGGCCACTTAACGCATAGGGAAGCTCAACTTCGAGTCGTCGCGCCTGCCCCTCAGCACTGTGATAGTAGTCGTATAGACCGCGGACGTCTGTACCAAGAGCAGGAATGGTGACTTTAAAATGCTCCGCTTTTAACCAGCGGTAATCTTCGACTTCACACTGCCGCGCCAATATCTTAAGCAGTTCTATGTGATCCTCACCGCTCATTCTATCCAATGTTTTCTGTGGAATGTAGCCAGCCTTACTGCGTAGCTCCGCCCACGCCTCCTCGAAGGTTGAAAAAGGCTGCCCTTTCCCGGACAACAGCGGTGGTAGTCCTGGATAGTCTTTAAAGGGTGCTGCAGCAGCTTCTCTGTAAAAAGCATAGAGCCGCTCTAGTGTCCGCCCGCCGAGCTTAGGGATCTTCGTTTGAGTTAGATCTTTTGTTTTCAGGTGGCGATAGTCTTTTTTCAGTACCTTGGCAGCTAGCTTGCAAAACTCAACGTGCACCGCAGGAGTCATGCGTTCCCAACAATTAGAGGAATCTGCTAGGACGGCTTTTAAGGCCTTTTCGAAAGTATTCAACGGCTCGGAGGTAGACCGCAGACGGCTCAGCGGCGCAGGCAACCCAGGCTCGTTACGCAACACATCGGCTGCTTCTGTACGATAGAACCCGTACAACCCTTTCAATGAGCGTCCCCATTTCGGGATATAGATAAGAAAATGTTCGCGCTTCAGATCGGCATAGGAAATTTCGCAATAATCAGCAAGCTCACGGCAGTAGCGAATGTGCTCCTCTACCGGCATATCAGCCCATCTTGTCTTAGGGAGATTGCCCACACCTCGTGAAGCATCCTCGGTAGAAGCGGACGCTTTAGTCGGCGCTCCCGCAAGATCAATCAGATCGACAGGTGGCATCCGTAACGCAGGCTGGGCGAGAACTTTTTTAGAATTTTGACGAGATGAATGGGCAGA
Source organism: uncultured delta proteobacterium (assembly GCA_903922175.1). Taxonomy (GTDB): domain Bacteria; phylum Bdellovibrionota_C; class UBA2361; order UBA2361; family CAIXSY01; genus CAIXSY01. The sequence goes on from CAIXSY010000319.1 coordinate 23,683, forward strand.
TGACTGGCTTTCTTGCGCACCGATCCCTGTCGCAGAATCGGCATGCGCTTTTAATGGCTCGACCTTAATGGAAGATTTTCAAAACTGAAGCAACACTTGGAACCTTTTGAGATTCCAAGTAGTTATGGAAAAACAAAGAAATCCGCTTACCTTATGGGATAGGCAGATCCTAGTTGCGATGCAGGAACAGGGTTATGGAGTTCGGGAGAT
>CAIXSY010000320.1 GCA_903922175.1 uncultured delta proteobacterium
AGTAGTTGCTGAGTATCCACCTGGAGTTAACTCCAGGTGGATACTCAGCAATTTTTTTTCGCGGGTTTCGCGTCCCATTTCGTGGCTTTCGCGTAACTTTACCTCATCCCTGCAATTTCAATAGATTGCACCCCGTGAACGCATACCGAATGCGCGGGGGTTGGTCTGGGGCACTGCCTCGTTAGTGTCTCTGCTCAAATGTAATCGAGACATCCTCAAGAAGCGTCAGTAAACTCTCCAGCTCGTCGAAGTTCTCGCTTTTTTCAACGTAGCCCACCGCCCCCTTAGCCATGGCACTGCGCTGAATTTCGCGCGACAGAGTAGAGCTTGCCATAATCACAGGGACGAGCTCAGCTAGATATCCCTCAAGCATAGAGAAGCTGTTGCTCTTGGGTAGATAGGCATCAAGAATTATAACTGAGGGATCCCAGCTTTTGATAAGCTCGCGCGCTTCGCCTTCATCTTCAACACACTTAACTTCGAGATCGAAGCTGTGATGCGTCATTTCGGCGCATTCGCGGATGCTTTCACTGTACTGGCTATTCTCGTCGAGCACGAGTAGCCGCACATTCTTGCGTATCATACACACGTCCTTGCCACCAATTACCTGTTTAAAGAATCGGCTGAAGTCGGAAGAAGGATGAGTAATTTTATACATTTTCTCTTGCCTCTTTCTAGTTTCTTTGCATATGATAGCAAAGTCGCGAGGACACGATGTTCAGCAGCTAACATTCACTACTTATCTTCTATGAGCACGACAAATTCATATAAATCCAACTCACTACCTACAGTGCAGCGGCAAACACTTGAATTTCTTAGAAATTTCATTGCCGACAGAGGCTACGCACCAACTCTTAAGGATATCGCCCTGCACATCGGGGTAAAATCAGCCTCAACTGCTCATTTTCATCTTGAAAGACTTGAGGATAAAGGTTTTATAAAGCGTGGCCCTGATGGCTCGCTGGAGCTTATTGAGTCAGCCAAGCCTGAGCTAGGGGCCAGTGCCGTGCCGTTGGTAGGGGTAATAGCTGCAGGTATCCCCATCGAGGCTATCGAGAACCGCACTATAATCGACATCCCCCCAAGTATGATCGACGGTCGTGGCGAGGTCTTCTGTCTTGAGGTTAGTGGGGAGTCGATGATTGATGCACATATCTGCGATGGCGACATCGTCGTCATCCGCAAGCAGGATGTCGCCGATGACGGACAGATAGTAGTTGCACTTTTAGAGGACGGATCGGCAACTTTGAAGACTTATCGCCGATTAAAGAATGGCAAAGTGATGCTTGTCCCCGCAAACCCTGCGCTAAAGCCTATCACCTTAGATAAGGTTCAGGTTCAGGGCCGAGTGATCGGTGTCATCCGCGAGATGCATTAGTTTATTGATAATCTATTGATGTTAAAGGATCATATTTATGAGCAAAAATGAAGAAGGAACACCAGGCAGCGAACCAGTAGAGAAAGAGCGTGCGCTATCCACCGCGATAAGCCAGCTTGAGAAAAAGTACGGCCGGGGCGCGATTATGGCCCTCGGCACCTCGATGTCTGAACCGACAGAGGCCTATTCAACAGGCAGCCTTGGGCTTGATATCGCTCTCGGCATCGGGGGCATCCCCAAAGGCAGAATCTCTGAGATCTATGGGCCGGAGTCGTCTGGAAAAACCACGCTTGCTTTGCATATCACTGCGGAGGTGCAAAAAGCCGGTGGAACCGTAGTCTATATTGATGCCGAACATGCACTTGACGTTAACTACGCCAAGAAATTGGGGGTCGATACCACCAAACTTCTGGTGAGCCAACCAGACTGTGGAGAACAAGCCCTTGATATCTGCGAGGCCCTGATTACCTCTGAGTCCGTCGACCTAATCGTGGTTGACTCCGTTGCAGCGCTTGTTCCTAGAGCTGAGATCGATGGCGAGATGGAGGATATCCAACCCGGGCTCCAGGCACGTCTGATGAGTAAAGCTATGCGCAAGCTCACCGCTGTTTCGGCTAAGACCAAGACATCCATCATCTTCATCAATCAGATACGTATGAAAATTGGGGTTATGTTTGGCTCACCCGAGACAACGACCGGCGGAAACGCCTTGAAGTTCTACGCCTCGGTGCGCTTAGATGTGCGCCGCATAGGCTCACTCAAGGAGAATCCAGAAGCTGAGGTAACCGGCAGTCGCGTACGCGTTAAGGTCGTCAAGAACAAGGTCGCTGCGCCATTCCGCGAGGCTGAATTTGACGTTGTTTTCAACGAAGGTATCAGCAAAGTCGGCGAGATCATCGATATCGGTGTTGAAAAGGGCATCCTTGATAAGTCAGGCGCTTGGTATTCGTTCAAAGGCGAGCGACTGGGACAGGGACGCGAGGGATCGAAGACCTTTCTCAGAGAGCACCCCGAGGTGGCTCAGGAGATCCGCTCCCTCGTTCTCGCAACTCTCAATATAGAGGATGCAGTTGGCGGCAACCCGCGCGTTGGCCAGGCTGAGGCCTCGTCAAAGGGAGCGTCAGCAAAGTTAGCTACCAAAGAAGGTGAAGATGAAAAGCCTGCTAAGGGTGGCAAACGCCGGGCTGAGACTGAAGCAGCGGCTTAGGTTGTATGAATAGCTCCTGGCCGACAATCGGTATTCTGTAAAGAATCAACCGTTTCTCAGGCCAGGAACTTGATACATTGACCAAATGTAACTGGTCAGCACCCTGCCATTGCATACAACATGTTTCACACGGAGATCCACCGAGGTCTCACGGAGTTCCACAGGAGGCTGCGTGGTGGGACCCAGCACTATCCCCTCCGTGTAACTCCGTGAGATCTCGGTGGA
>CAIXSY010000321.1 GCA_903922175.1 uncultured delta proteobacterium
CAATTCACTTGAAAAACTGACCGCGACGGCCTCTGCTGCCGTCTGTTTCGTCCCGTCGCGGGTGATTTTATTAATTTCTTGCCTATTTTCACCTCAAGGAAAGTAGCTTTTCGAAAACAGGGTCTTTCCGGACAGGCTCTAGTTATCCTTGTATTATCGCAACTATTCAGCACTGCCGGTAGTGGGCACAATAATCGCTATGTTTCGCACGAAGGTCCACTGAGATCCCACGGAGCGACACGGAGGGGACTGTGCTTAGCCCCACTACACAGCCTCCTGTGGAACTCCGTGATTCCACCGTGTCTAACATGTTGTGTGTAGTGCAGAGTACTAGTAACGAGTATTATTCGACAAGCAGCGTCACCGGCCCGTCATTTTCCAAGGCAACGTTCATCTCAGCTCCAAATTCACCGGCAGCGACCTTTTTAGCGCCACATTCGCTCAGGTGGCGCATAAATTCCTGATAGAATTCATTAGCCTTGGCCGGTTCCAGCGCGCCAAAAAATTCGGGGCGTCGCCCCTTCGTTGTATCGGCGTAAAGTGTGAACTGAGAGACGACGAGGAGCTCTCCGCTGATGTCTAAAAGCGAGAGGTGAAATTTCTTTTCGTGCGCGGCGTCCTGAAAGAGACGCATGTTGCATATCTTTTGCGCGAGTGGGCGTAGTTTTGTGGCGTCGTCGTCTTTCCCGAATCCCACGAATAAGAGGAGACCTCGGCCAATCTCTCCGGTTGTGCGATCGGCGACCGTTACTTTGGCTCTGTGTACTCTTTGAATTAGTATTTTCATGGTCTATGAGTCTTGGTGACTACTCCTAATTCGTTACTGTTCACGGTCGTAACTTTCTGGCCAGACTAGATCTCGTTAGAAAAGTATACCCAAATCGCTATTTATAGCCTACGTCGAAATGACAGGGAAGTTGCACGAAAACCGCGAAATAGGACGCGAAAACCACGAAAATTTACACTTTATGACACCTTCGCGGGTTTCGCGTCCTACTTCGTGCCCTTCGCGTAACTGTATTTATCTGCCCAACGATCAAGTAGTTATGCCCCGTGAATAGCTACCCTAATTCACCGGAGAAGCGGCTTCGTTAGCCAAATAGGCATTGTACTGATCCTCGGTCAGAATGCCCTTAAGTTTTTGCCGGTAGAGGTCACCGCGTACCTGCTGCAGCTCATCCGCTGCTACCTTCATCTCCTGGTATGCTTGACGCAGGCTATCCCGATTATTACCTTGATCGTTGTGGCGCGCTGAAACCTCCTCTGCGTTCAGTCGATAGGTTTGGGCCATGCCCTCTGTCGTTTGCTCAACCTCGAGTATCACGCTGCGCGCCTGTTGCTCCTGTGCACTGCTCAGGCCAAGTCGTCTGCTTAAGCCGAAGAGTGCGGTGTCGACATGTTCCTGAGCTTGTTGTGCTCTGGCGTTCTCACGTGCGGCATAAAATGCGTCTGCTTTCTCCGGGCCGATCGCTTGAGTGATTGACCGACGCATCTCTGGCGAGTCGAGGTCGACGAAGTGTTTTCCCACGAACTCCCCGCTTAGAGCCTGGCGCTGGCTCTCATCGAGAACGACAAATTGATCAACCTCCTTAATGCGCTCCGCTGCCAGCCATTGGTCGACACTTGCTGAACGCGGAAGCTTAGGCTTTTCCGCTGGTGCGGCTTTTATCGGCAGAGAAGTGGTAGCTTTAGAGCTCGATTCCCCAGACCGCGGCGATTCAACGAGTGTGACTGTGTGAGGGCTGGAGGGAGTAGCCGCAGTGGAGCGCTGGCGCAGATTTTGTAACTCCGCGCGCAGCGCCTCATTACGCGTTTCCGCATCTGAGTAACACCAGTAATAGTACCCGCTTCCGGCAATTCCGAGTGTGGCGATGAATGTCAAACTGAGAAGAAGCTTATTTGGTTGCATGGGATTTGTCGATTAAAAAAGGGCAACCATTCAGCACTTTTGCACGACACCCTACTTGTTTCACACGGAGAAACACGGTGGAATCACGGAGTTCTACAGGAGGTTGCGTTGTGGCGCCAAGCATAATCCCCTCCGTGTCGCTCCGTGAGACCTCGGTGGATCTCCGTGTGAAACATAGCGTTTATGGTACCCTTCCCGATAGTGCTGAATAGTTAAAATCTTCTTGCAATGTCGGGTTCATGATACCGCACACGAGTGCTTTTTTAAAGCTCCAGGCATGATGACTGCGTTGGGCCTCAGGCGACGGAGGTCTCTCTCTACCCTTTTCCAACGCCCCTGCAGCGAATAAGGTATCGCCCCAAAAAGGGTAGAGAGGGACCTCCATTGCTTGAGGGGACGAAGCGATACGTCACTTCTCTAGCTTCTTCGGTGTCAATGTCGTGAGAAACTTCTCCGAGCAGACCACGTCGTCCGAGGTCATAGATGTACGCTGAAGAGATATGAGGGCGCTGCTTAAAAAGTCGATTACTTGGTTAACTTCGTTGATATCGGCGAGGGGCGGTTTGCCATCTCTGGCTGACATGGCAAGGAGCATAGGGAGGTACCCGCGCAGCATCGAGAAGGCCTTCTCTGTGTTGAGGTACAGATAATAGTCCCATCCTGCCGTGTCATTCAGTAGGTTGCCTCGTAGCGGCGCAAACATCGAGAACCCCGATAGACCGCTCGCAAGCGCTTTCTCACTTTGATCGATGAACATCTCGTTAAGTCCGAACACGAGTGAAGATTCGTTGACGACGGCCCCAATAATCGGCATACCGGAAGGTCCGCCGGGCATCGACAGGAGTGCACGGCCCTTGACCCCGCTGGTGTGTGAAACGGCTGTACTATTGTTGGATGCCACGGCAGGATCGCTGAGAAGAGCCGGGATCAGCTCTGCCGTTTTGGTAAGGAGAGCATCTCCCTTAAGCGAGCCGTCGGCAAGCAGGAGCCCGGCCTCGGGCATGGGCATGCCGGGGGAGGCATTGATTACTATCCCCGCCTCCTTCAGCCCCGTTGCTTCAAGGTAGGCATTGATAGTTTTGAAGATTCGCAGCACATTCCCCGAGCCAGTTTGTTTAGAGAGTGATGGAAACACTCGCAGAGCGTAATCAAAACCATCTTGTAGTCCGGTGAGCAGAACTCGGAAACCAACGATGGTGTTACTGTTGATCATACGTTCGAATTGTGTGGAAGGAGGTACCTTGGCACGTGCTTTAAGAAAGCTCGTGGTGACGCGCGCGTACTCGGACCCGGGGTGCGAAAGCGCGCACTGGGTGGCGTGTAGTCCACCTTCGAAATCACTATTATAGAACACGGCATCAGCGCCCTCTAATCCCTTGAGGATTGTGTTGCTAATCTCCTGACGAGCCTCCGGGCTAGCTTTAGACAGCACCTTTTCCGCAACACCAGTAAGCCGTGAAGGCTCAAAATAGACGATGGAGGCGGAAGCAGTCGTCCACGAAGAGGAAACTTTGCGCCACCGTTCCGACTTGATCAGGGGAGTCTCCCCCGCCTTGACACGGAAGGGAAGATCATCCTCGGCCCCTATAATGGCACTGAGGCTGTGGTCTGTCAGAATGAGTTTTGCCGGAATATCGAGGGATGGGTCCGGGCGTATGTGAATAAGGTAGGAATCGCCCTCTCGTTTGATGCTTAAGGCTTCACCCTGCAGCTCACTCTTGCCACCGAGAGCAGTCTTGTTGATCGCCTCGCGCAGGTTTGTCGAAGTATTGGTGTCTTTAAAGGTTAATTCGATGAGGACTTTAGGAAGATCCAAGCCCTCCTCCACGGCAAAGCTTTGTGGAGAGATGACGAGGATGCCGTCATTTAGATCGCCGATAAAAGCCTTGGCCTTTTCGATCATCGAATAGAAGTCAGCTAAATTTTTCGACGACTGCTCCGGTCCGCCCAAGTTGTTATTTTTTTCAAAATTACTCTCAAATTGCTCGATGATATTTTTTTCGACGGCGAACTTTTTCCACAAGGTTAGGGCACTGAGCGTGGCATAGCGTGTTTCAAGCCACTCACGCAGTGGACGGAAGTTGGCAGGGACGATTTGGCCAATGAGAATCACATCGCTGCTAATAGTATCGAGAAGGCTTGGAGTCTGCGGCGTTTGTGCGACGATCATTGGGGTGGCAGTTGGACTCGCCGGTGACTTGGCTGCGGTTGGGGTTCGTCCCTGAAGGAGATGAACTGCGCCAAAAACAACAACGATAGCCGCAAGAACGATGACCAATATTTTTTGCTTATTCATGTTATTTTCCAAGAAGATGCACGGGGAAACGCTCGTCAAGCAGATAATGATGCAAATGAGGCATAAACGGAAGCACTATTTCATGCCAATAAGAGGTGTTTTATTTGAGAATATGGCTCAAGTGTAGTAAGTAAGGGTGCAACGGTGTTTATTTCGAGGGTCTTTAAGTATGCAGGGTGATAAAGTACGCACATTCATGACGCTTGGTGGTCAAATGATAAGTCAGCGTCTGCGCTCCGGGACCACCGAGGAGAGGAAACTAGGCGCGCATCTGCTCCTCTCTGAGGTGCTTGAATACGTGATCAAAGGCCTCGGTGTCATCCCCGAGGTAAACGGCCACAAAATTACCGACCCCGAAGCCATGCAGTATAATGTTCCCAGTGATAGTAAGATGGCTCCTCTTGAAATGCTCGATGGCCTAGCGGATGTGGCCTATACCATGTACTGGAATGCCCTTTCATTTGGGGTTCCGCTCGAGGAGGGGTACGATCTTGTTTGCGACAATAACCTGGAGAAGTTTGTTAAGCTCGATGGCTGGCAGGGAGGCGAGGTTACGCTAGCGCCGGAGCAGTGGCATTGTGGAAAGGCCATAACCTGGCCCAACGATGTGGTAACGGTCAATGTCGTGCGCGTCAATGCCGACTATTATGCGGTGGGAAAGGATGTGCGCCGCAAGGTGCGTAAGCCGTCAAGCTTCCGATCGGTGAAGCTTGAGGCGCTGGTGGATGCGGCGGCCTAAGCAGCGCGCTTGCGCGCGCTGCTATCCCTGAAATTGCTCAATAACCCCGGGCAACTCTTTGTCTTGGTCCTGGTTTTGGTTGTGGCCACAAGTCCTGGTCTTTGAAAATGGTCAAAGTTTTCGGCCAGAAACAAGATTAAGGCTTGGGACCATGACCAGAACCAGGACCAAGGTTAAGTTTGTTTACCCACACCTATTGAGCAATTACATATGCTCTGATCTGCTTTGTCCCGCCCGCCAAGTCACACCCCCTGCAAGTGCTCCGAGTAGGATAGCTACTGGTGTCGGCATCCATACCTGGAATAAGGCATAGCGCTGTTCAAAATATAACCACAGGGCAACGATTAGTCCTCCCAGTGCGCCAGTCACAATGAGTGTCGAAGCGCGTAGCCAGCCAAGGCGATGGAGCGCATAAATGACAGGGGCGCCCCAGATAAGTGCTACAGCATATGAAATTGGGACTCCAAAAGCGGCTACTACAGCAAGTTCACGCAGAGCTTCGAGCCAACTAAACTGGGAACCGTTAGCCAGGGCATGTGCACTAGCCACAACCCAATAGGCAATAGGTGGGGTTATTGGCCCAACAAGGAGTCCACGTATTGGGTGCTGCATAGCCGCATTCTTCCTTATCTCAGGCCTCAACGCCATACTATGGAAAACGTAACTGCTCATTAACGCCGGCTAACTTAAAAATTCGTGGTCGCGATCGCCTAGTTATATCGAACACGTGTAACTTCTCAATAACTCGGGACAAAAACCTTGATCCTAGTCCTGGTTTTAAGTCCTCGTCGTGTCCTTGGTCGAAATTATTGACCAAATAACAATGACCAGGATTTAGGACCATGACCAAAACCAAGACTCGGGTAAAGACTCGCCCCAAGTTATTGAGCAGATACGAACACGTTCACATTTCTCCTACCCACACTTAATGAGCAATTGCCATTCTCGCACCGAAGGTGGGCTAGGAGGGCGCGAACGCGCACTCCTTGCGGACCAAGGGAAGCCGCCTTCCTCATCGGCCAATAATCACTCAAATAGAAACAATAAGTTATAGTTTGGCACATATTGTGCACTCAAGTTGGGTTATACTTGAGGTGTAGATAGAGTCGCCATGTTATCAGAAGCTAAATTAACGGGAAGCCAACCAAGCCTTCATAATCGAAGGCTGCATGAGGCTGTGCGTCATGTCAGCCACTATTGGTTCCCGATAAACCGACAGCTCTTTGGGCGCATCAAACATGGCCTGGGCGATGGCGCGTATGATCTCGATATCGATTTTCTTATTTCCGAGCTGAAAGCAGACTTTGCACTTTTCACCTATTGTGTTCGCGAGATCGCCTTGTATGCGAAACGTGAGGGCCGGGCCTTTGCCCAAAAGACATCTCCTGTGGAGATGTTGCAGAGTGCAGGGTTAGCCCGGATTAAAGAGGTGCTTCTCGTGGACGAGCGGCGTATCTCTGGCCACGCTTTTGAGTCGAGCAGTGATCTGCAGATGTTGCGCATTAAAGAGGCGGTTGTTTCGGCAAGTACCGCCGAAACAATAGCGCAGGCCTCGAAGATTGATCCGGCCCTCGGATATACAAGTGGTTTGATGCGTCAGCTGGGCCTTGCCCTTATCGCCTGGAACTATCCGACAGTTTATCGGCGCGTTATCTTCTCGCTTAAATCTAACAAGGGCAAAGGTATTGATCTGGCGCTATCAGAAACCTTGGGATTTTCACCGGAGGTGCTCGGGGCGGCGCTAGCCCACGAGTGGAAACTCCCCGCGGTTATGGCAGTAACACTTGGTGCGGAAGGTCTGGTTGATGACGACGTGCGTGCGGTGGGGGCAACGCTGCGCAAGCTGTGCGAGGTCGGCGAAGCCCTGGCGCGGGCAAATTGTCCCGAGCACTATCCCACAGCTGCGGCGGATTGGAATAAAGCTCGTACGGAGATAGAGAGATATCTTGGGTTCGAGGGACTGCGAGTGATTCAAGCCAGAGTTTCTGAGAACTGCCAGAGTTATCGAGCGCTCATGCCGGAGGTCTTTAGACAGGTACATGAACTTGATGCTGAAGCCAAATTTCATGGCGCTCAGGATGAAAGCCTTTTTGGTTCGAACCCTTATATCAAAGGACTCGCCACCATATTGCGTAATCAACTTCGTGAGCTCTATGGCGATATCGAAAAGGGCCTAGTTTCCAAGGATACGGTGCGCCGACTGGTCAAAGATATCGTTCCACTTGCTGGGTTTAGTGGTGGTCTGATCTATACGTTAGATCCAGCTAGTGCCTCGTTAATGCCGCGTACCAAGATTGGCCACGTGGAGCTGCGCGAGTCGGCGGCGCTAGCTCTGCGTGATTATACGGCTGGCCATGACCCGGTGCGTGCAGCCTCTCAATGCACAGCCCCGGTTATTGAGAGTGGGTACGGTAATCATGGTGAACTCTTGGTTATCGCTGGTGTTCTAGGAGAGAAGCAGCGCATCGGTGTCCTCTATCTCGAGTGTGCGCTTGATGATCTTGATCAAAGCCATGAGTTAGCGCTCAGTGCATTTAAAGCTATTCGACAGACGCTCAATGACTGCTTGGGGCTGCAGTAGGGCGGTCCCAAGAAGCTCTAAAGGGGGAGCGAACTTCGTGCCGGGACCGCCCTAACAAAAAAATCCATGTAGGTGTGCGTCAAAGTTTCAGCTGTTACTGGACTAGATTCCTTGACCCTTGAAACGTGTACTATACCGTCCGCAAAAAGTCTTGACGTAAAAAACGCATTTGTGGCGGACGGAGGTCTACCCTTTTCTTGCACCATGCTGCAGCCGTTGATAACGCCACAAAAAGGGTAGACCGAGCGCGGCGCTCCGGCCGCCCCCGCTATTCGGAGGTCCGCCAAGACTTTTTGCGGACGGTATATCCGCCTTCGCCGCATAATTTATCACAACTTCATGCGTTCTACGAGGCTTTGGCGAGATAGTACATTGACCCTATTGTTAGCTTATTTAGTTGACAGTGTACTAGTTGGAAACCCATGTGCTTAAGTCACTGGTGCTTGCTAACGAACACTTACGCTATAAACTTTCAGAACTGGGCATTTCTCAACTTTCCTAATTCATTGCAAACGCCGCCGAAGGCGAACATTTTAGGGCTGTCCCGGCACAATAATTCGCTTAAGCTAGAGGCTCCTGGGACAGCCCTACTCCCACTTCGCACAGGTCTTATCGTGCGTATCTTTGGCGTAGTACATCCCCAGCTGCTGGAGTAGTGTGTCATCGTGGTGCTCGCCGGGATTGGGGGTTGTCAGGAGTCTTTCTCCAGCGAAGATTGAATTGGCGCCGGCAACAAAGCAGAGAGCCTGCATCTCGTCGCTCATCTCTGTCCGGCCAGCCGAGAGCCGCACCAGTGATTTCGGCATCAGGATACGCGCCGTGGCGATGATGCGCACAAATTCAAGAGGGTTGATCTTCTCTACCAGTTCGAGTGGTGTGCCCTCAACGCGGACGAGCATATTGATCGGTACGCTATCGGGGTGTGGATTTTGATTGGCAAGTTGCTGCAGTAGTCCAAAACGATCGCGCACACTTTCCCCCATGCCGATGATGCCGCCACAGCATATGCCGATGCCCGCTTGGCGCACATAGTTTAAGGTGCGCAGGCGGTCTTCATACGTCCGGGTGGTGATGATATCTCCGTAGTACTCCGGCGAGGTATCGAGATTGTGATTGTAAGAGTGGCAGCCTGCCTGCTTGAGTCTTGTTGCTTGCTCCTGCGTAAGCATGCCGAGGGTGCAACAAACCTCCATCCCTAATTTATCCACTGCCTGTACAATAGCGAGGATGTGATCAAAATCTTTACCATCTTTTACCTGACGCCAGGCAGCTCCCATGCAGAAGCGGGTCGAGCCCTCGCTCTGTGCCTCAGCCGCTTTTTTGACAACCTCTTCGACGGGGATGAAGGAATGTCGCTCTAGGCCGGTGTCATTGTGCACGCTTTGCGGGCAGTACTTGCAATCCTCTGAGCATCCGCCCGTTTTTATCGAGAGCAGCGTTGAACGCTGCACTGCGCGTGGGTCGAAGTGTTTGCGGTGCTGTGTTTGAGCCTGGAAGAGAAGGTCTGGAAACGGTTGCTCGTAGGTAGCCTGAATCTCCTCAATGCTCCAGTCGTGGCGGATATCTTGTGTTGTCATAAGAAGGTAATCTAGCTAGGTGAACCTCAGACTACAAGCTCCGCGCTCTCCGCGGCTCCTGTGTGATATCATATATTAATATTCACACAGGAGCCGCGGAGAGCGCGGAGG
>CAIXSY010000322.1 GCA_903922175.1 uncultured delta proteobacterium
CCACGTATACTACTCTACTATTTCACTTATTTCTCCCGTCCTATCGCGCTTTCGCTGTTTCCGGACAGGCTCTAGTTAGGGCAGAATGCGGGACTAAATCCCTAATGCAGTATTCGTGCCAAGATTCTATTTTAGCCGCTAATGTCCGATTATAATGATGCAAAATCGTAGTGCGCCCAAGAAGCGGCTTAGTTCAACAAAGTGTTGAACCGCCGCTTGGAGATCTATGCTCGAAATTTGCTCCGTTGGCGGCGGTCCAACACTAAATGTTCCCTAATATTTTCGGGTAGGGGAACGTTTACGTGCAGGTTCACGGTAAAGCCCCGGGATAATGTGCAGATACCAGCTGTTAACTTAATTTACTATTCGACCGATATAAAGCACTGAGATACGTAGTTTGCCTAGTTATCTGTCTTATCGCTTGTCGAGGTGCTTAATGAAAGAACGGGAAACTTCAACCGCTAGTGTTGCCATTAGCCGCGGCTTTAGCAGTACGCCGCTCGCCAAAGCGACTAAGCACGTCAGCGATCTCTGGTTTCCGGTTAATGAGGGACTGCTTCAGCAGATCAAGAGATCTCTTGCCGTGGGAGTATTCGATAACGATCTGCACGCCCTTATTAAAGAGGTTTCGGGTGACTATTCGCTCTTCTTCTTCTGCTTGCGCGAGCTCGTGCATCTGCTGCAAGAGGAGGAGCCGGACCTCGTTGTGCCCAGCAACCTTAGCCCTGCCAAGATGCTGGCTTGGGGTGGCCTAGATCGTTTGAAGAAGATCTTGAGCTCCGATCCGAGTGATATTTCGGCACATTCGTTCCGTGGCACCCACGAGTCCCAAGCCAAACGCCTGCAGGAGGCGATGATTAGCGCCACCACTTCAGAGCGCCTGGCAACGCACTACGCGGTTGATCCTGAGGTGGCCTATTCGGCAGCACTCTTGCGCCAGCTTGGATTAACCTTGATCGCTTGGAATTATCCTGTGATCTATCAAAAGGCGATTGCCCAGCAGGCGATGGGTATTTCGCTGGATGTGTCGTTTATGCAGATGTTTGGTTTTTCACCGACGATGCTCGCGGTCAACGTCGTGCGCCACTGGCATCTTCCGCAGGGGCTATTCCAATCGATAGTCGAGGACCCGAAAGATCTGGCCGAAGGAGAGTGGAGTGAGGAAGAGGAGGTGGCGGCGGTGGCGCGCACCGTCTCCAAGATCTGTCGTACCGGTGAGGCGCTGGCGCGAGCTAACAATCCGCAAACCTATCCCTCTGCCGCCAATGACTGGGAGTTCGCGCGTGTCGAGATCGAACGTGCGCTTGGGCCGCAGGGCATGCGCATTATCCGTGAGAAGTTTGCTGAGAACTGCCTCCGCTATGTGAATAATGTGCCGCACGTGTTCACACCGGCTTTTGTGCTTGATCCCGAAGTGCGCATCGCCGCCCAGCGTAAAGAGGAGATGTATAAGCGTAACCCCGAGATCGAGCGCTGTCGTCCGTTTCTGCGCATTAAGTTGATGAGCTTCTATGAGACACTTCGTCCATTCGAGGTTTCACGAGAGAATATTCAGGAACTGGCGCGCGAGATAATTCCGGCCTGTGGATTTCAAGAAGGGGTGGTGTTTACCATCGACCCAGCGACTGAGCTGCTGGTTCCACAGCTCGCCATAGGTAAAACGACACTTAAGCGCTTTACGCCACAGAAATATAAGGCGGGTGCCCTGCCTACTACTTCAGCCGATGCTCTCGACGGTTTGGTGGTAGAGGCATTTGTTCAAGATAGCCCTCTCATTCGCTACTCCTCTCCGCTGAGTGAGCCGCAGATCGTTGCTCTAGCCGGGCCGCTGGGCTATTCACAGCGCGTTGGCGTGATCTATCTTGAAATGCGTGCGGCGATGTTCAGCGGCGATGAACAGCAGCAGACGCTGCATTTTCGGACGCTTATGCAGGCGTTTAATGATTGCCTGCATCTCAAATAGTTCCTCCCCGGAAATCGATATTTTGCAGCTGCGACGAGTCTTCCCGCCGGGCAGGAACACTGCCCGTGAGTCCAAAGTGGGAGCTAGTTCAGTCTCCAATCGATCGCCGTCAATCCCTGCTTGACCAGGATCTCATTTGTTTTCGAGAAATGCTTGCAGCCGAAGAAGCCACGGTACGCCGAGAACGGTGAGGGGTGGGCTGCTTTAAGAATATGGTGTTTCAGCGGATCGATCTGGGCGCCCTTCTCTTGGGCGTTCGCTCCCCAAAGGAGGAAGACAAGCCCGGACGTGCGATCGTTGAGCTCTTTAATCAGGCGATCGGTAAAATGCTCCCAGCCGATGCCGCGATGTGACTCGGGCTTGCCGGCCTCGACGGTGAGCACCGCATTAAGAAGGAGCACGCCCTGGCGCGCCCATTTTTCAAGGCAGCCGTGATTTGGTATCGGAGCCTTGATGTCCGTTGCCACCTCTTTGAAGATATTAACTAGTGATGGTGGTGCCGGTACCCCTGGGCGCACCGAGAAACACATCCCGTAAGCCTGATTGGGGCCGTGGTAGGGATCTTGTCCGACGATAACGACCTTTACTTGGGCAAAAGAGGTAAAGGTGAGGGCATTGAAGATATCTGAATTAGCCGGGTAGATCGTTTTTCCCGTGGCGCGCTCGTGCTCAACGAAGTTAAGCATCGAAGCGAAGTACGCCTTCTCACGTTCTCCTTTGAGCACGTCATTCCAGGTGAGGGGGGCGTCACTACCAGCGGCTGGCTGTGATGGTAGGGGCGGGTCAAAGAGGCCGGGTTGTTGCATGAGTGCGATTATTGCGATCCCCTCCGTGGAAATCAAGCATAATGTATAACGTTAGGAAGGCACCTGAGTTGCCAATCGCTTCGCTGTTTCGACAACACTTGCATCAAAGGCCGCTTGCGTACCGGCGACTGCTTGTTCAGAGGCCGAGACGACTGAGTGCTTTTTGGGGAACGGGAACGTGCACGGGGAAATGCCCGCCAGACTGAGATCTACCTCGCTATACCGTCCGCAAAAAGTCTTGGCGGACCCCCGAATAGCGGGGGCGGCCGGCTTGTCCTGAGCGAAGTCGAAGGGAGCGCCGCGCTTCCTCCTTCGCCCGGCCTTCCCACTTCGCCTGGCCTTGCGGCCAGTGCTTCATGGGACAAGTGCGGCAAGTGCTACGTAGGACAAGACGGCTAAGGCCGTGGCTGCGGCCGTAGCCGCATCGGGTGCAGTCAGCAAAAAAACTGACTTCGGATCGCTCCCGTCTCG